>JBCBIX010000026.1:0-29143 GCA_038523965.1 Bacteroidota bacterium | reverse complement strand
CTTAGAAAACTAAAGTATACATGCAAATTTGCATGTATACTTTAGTTTTCTAAGGGATAATACTTACCTGACAATTCCTTATACCATGGTAGACTAACTCAGAGGTCTTAAAGTTCGATCAGTTCAACCCGTGGTACTCATTCGATCGATTGCCATACACAAGCCCCTTTTTTAAAAACCTCAAATATTTTATCACCATTCCTACGCAGATGAAGAATGTTCTGTTGATCGCCAAATAGTTCCATCAGATAATCTGCATAGATGGAGGTCAGAGTGATCGGCCCAGCATGTCGCAAGTGGATCTGGTACGAATCCCCAAGTAATTGGATGGATTGCAGATGTGGCCTTATCGGCTGTCCTAAGGATTCAAGCTTGATATGCTTGTCAAAGTAGGCTTGAATCACCGCACTATCTCTCAATGACAAGGTGTCAAACCGTATGCCTCGAAAGTGTCTCAAGGCATCTCTCATATCGTCTTCAAACACTTTCACCTGTATGTCACATACCTCATTCGTTATGTCCACTTCCAGCACCGACAGATACAATGCGTGGTCCGAGCCACCAGGTAGGAACGATATCAACACCAGGATATAACTAAATACGTAGGTCATCGCCTATATTGGGTAAAATGAGAAAGTCCAAAGTAATCATACTTCTGAGTGCGATGACCGTCGCGTGTTTGATGTGTACAACTCCCTCTCAACAAACGAATGGAGAAACAGTAGACTACGATCGAGTCCTGGATAGCTTAAACATCAGCCTTACAACACCAGCAGAACCATTAGCCAACTACGTACATATCACTCAATCAGATAATCTGCTTTTTTTAGCTGGCAAAGGCCCAAGAGATGCGTCAGGTAAGCTAATGACTGGCAAACTTGGAGATGATCTCGAAATAGAGCAAGGCTATGAAGCTGCCCGTAGAGTAGGAATTGCTCAACTCAGTGTGTTGCAGAGCCATCTCGGAGATCTCAACCGTGTTAAGCGGATTCTAAAAGTAACAGGAATGGTAAACGCAGCTCCAGACTTCGCTAATCACCCTGAAGTAATCAACGGCTACTCAGATTTAATGGTCGCAGTATTTGGCAATAAAGGTAAACATGCGCGTGCAGCCGTTGGCATGGGTTCGTTACCACGAAACATTGCTGTAGAAATAGAAATGATAGTTGAAATCTATGAATAAGATATATCTCCTGTTCGCGTCTGCCATACTGTACTCTGCAGCCTGCTCGACAAATAGAAACACACAGAACCTTGAAAAAATACAAGTTGAGGTCGAATGGAAACTTGATTCTATTAGCGTGATGAACGGTAATTATAGTTACGCCAGCTTTACAATTACGAATCATTCTCAAGAAACGCTTCCAGCAGATAATTGGTCGATTCACTATAACCAGATCGGTGGTAAACCGGACCAGAATATCGCTCTCAGAGATATGACCTACACCAACCCTGCTGGTGATTATCATGTGTTAGCCCCTACCGCTAATGGTCCAGCACCAGGAGAATCCATAACCTACCCATATGTCATCAACGGTCTTGTTGACAAGATGAGCGAGGCTCCAAAGGGAGTCTTCATTGTGCTGGATAATATGGCACGACAAGTAGCTGACTTCGCTGTGTCTGGCATCGATATCCAGACGCTGAACAAAGCCAATCCTCTTACCCCAGCCATGAGATACCAGGAGTACCAAGAACTTTCTCTACTTGATGAAGATGAGCTGTTACCTTTTATTCCAAGTCCTAAGCAATCAGAGTTTGGTGATGGCCTCTTGACTATCGAAAATGAGGTGACATGGTTACTCCCAGACGGAGCTGAGCATCTCCAAAACGTAATCCAACCGCATGGAGCCTGGATGGGATTGGATATGACTTTTGCAAACGAGACTACCACTGATGAGTCAGCACAAACAATAAGAATGGTGCTGACAAAAGTAACTCCGGAGGTACAACCTGAGGCATACACTCTTGATATAGATGGCTCAGGCATCAAGATCAGTGCAACCACTTCGGCTGGGCTCATGTATGGAGCCCAATCAACACTGCAGATGATGTATGCTCATTTGGATAACAAACGCATTGAGCTTCCTTACATATCGGTGACAGATGCACCACGGTTTAATTATCGAGGAATGCATCTGGATGTATCACGCAATTTCCATTCTATAGAGTCCATCAAAAAGATCTTAGATATGATGGCATTTTATAAACTGAATAAATTCCATTTTCATCTCACTGATGACGAAGGTTGGAGATTAGAAATACCAGATTTACCTGAATTGACATTGATCGGGTCACGTCGAGGATACACCACTACAGAAAGGGATCACTTATATCCTGCCTATGGTTCAGGTCCAGATCCTGATCGTTCTTATGGATCTGGCTATTACACAACAGATGAGTTCATCGATATTCTTCGATACGCTCAGGATCGCCACATAGAGGTTATACCTGAGATCGATCTACCGGGACATGCACGAGCTGCAATAAAGGCGATGGTTGTCAAAAGTGAGACAACTTCGACAGGCGAACCAAGCTATCAACTTCATGATCCAAATGATCGATCGATCTATAACTCGGCCCAGGGCTATCAGGACAATGTGATCTGCCTGTGTCAGGAGGGCGCTTATAACTTCACCACCAAGGTGTTGGACGAGCTTATCAAGATGTACCAGACAGCCAAAGTGCCATTGAGAATTCTACATATCGGTGGGGACGAAATCCCTCCTGGGGCATGGGAAGGTTCTCCGATTTGCGAAACCTTTTTAGAAGAACAGGATGGGCTAAATGAGGTCGCTGATCTGCTACCCTACTTTTTCAATTTTGTAAAGGAGCATGTCAAATCACAAGGCATAACGTTGGCAGGATGGGAAGAAATCATGCTCGCTCACGGACCAGACGGTCATGCGACGACCGAAATCAATCAAGACATGATAGATGGTGAGACATTGCCATACGTCTGGAATGCTGTCTGGGGGTGGGGACGAGAGGATATGGTCTATCGATTAGCCAATGCTGGCAGTCCTGTAATCATGGCAAACTCCGCCGCCTTTTACTTTGATATGTCGTACGATCGAGATCCTAAGGAGATTGGACTGAGTTGGTCAGGATACGCAGATACAAAGACTGCCTATAGCCTTGACCCTATGGACATGTTCAAGACCGCTCGCCTTGATAAGGCGGGAAACCCACTTGACGCCTCTTATGTCGCGGGAAAAGAGCGTCTTACGGATCAGGGTCGAAAGAATGTCATCGGCATACAGGCTCAACTGTGGAGCGAGACTGTAATCGGATCAATATGGCTGGACTACTTGATATATCCCAAGCTCCTTGGATTTGCCGAGCGTGCATGGGGACAGCCTGGCCCGTGGATGTCCAAATCTTCACCTGCCGATGTAGATGAAACGCTTGCTCAAGAATGGAACAAATTTGCTAACACAATAGGACAGCGGTCTCTTCCAATGTTGGATAAAATCCATGGTGGTCTCCGATATCGCAAACCCCAGGTTGGAATTAACGCTGCTGGTGCTAAAAACATACAATACCCAGGCTACCCTATGGAATAGTAATTCGGACGGTCTGCTGTATCTCCTCCGTTGACAAGTGTAAAATGTGGACCCCTGATGGTATGCCGAACAAATCCAACGTGCTGATACCAGGCCTTACCATCTCCGCACGGAGTTGCACTCCCGAAAGGGTAAATAGCTCTGCACGAACCTCATTGACGTAGTCATATCTGTCGCTTAATTCGATGGTCAGCTTTCCATTTTTTTCGATGGGATTCGGATAGATGCTGAAGGCATCGGTTACCTCTGGTATATCATAAATGGATGTCTGACGATCTGCAAAAAATGTATTCGCATACGCAAAAGCATCAATTCCAATCTTCATACCCATCTGACGTCCCGGGATATCGTCAACTGGCGGATGTATACCTCCCCAAATACGGGACAGGCTGGTCTGATCGGAAGCATCGCGATAAGTAGCCCATTGCAATTCCATATCTACGGACGGCCCTTTTTCAAATTTTAGAAATTCATCCTTAGGCACTGGGAAGATTCCAATTCCTCCAGGGAAGTATTCATCTCCGGTCATAAGCGTTAACACCTCAGCAGCGGCACGACTAAATGTCGAATGACCTGATACAAAACCTGCAAATGGTGGAGTGACAAACGTCGGCTGTTGATATGGCCACCAGTAATCTCCTCTTACCCAATCCACCCCTGCAGCTACCTTTCGCCCCCTCTCAGTGGTAAACTCGGGACCCCGCCAGGCTTTTATCTTAATATCTCCTGGTTGAAAAAGGCCGCTCTCAATGCCAGGATCTCCATCCTCGACCACCTCGATATACCCATCGATAAGAGGTATACCAAAGGGATGATAGTTATCTAAGGTCTCATCAGAACTCTGACCGACTGTCGACATGTATCGAATGGCACTGACTGGCCGGATATAGTCATTCCAACCCTTAACACTCCATGCAGCGATGGCCGCATCATGCATCGCTCCACCCAATGTTAAGAATGCACGAAGGTCATATTCCAACTCATCCATATCCTCGCCTTGACCAGCCCATCGGCGGCTAAACTCTGGATGATCCATAACCTCATGCATGATCGTAAACCAATGTCCAGGAGGCGTCTCGGAGTCTGGACCATCTGCCCAAAACTCAGCAAGCACCCGCGCGTAATCTCCCCGCGGGACTATCTGCTCCACATAGGGTTCTCCAGTAAAGGGGTTAATATCTCGGCCTTGACTTGGATCTCCTCCTCCAAAAAGATCATAGAAGTCCTCGTGCTCATCATAGCGATCAGGCAAGGAAGCAATGTTGCCTATACTACGTGGAGATATATCCCAAGTCACATCTATGCCAGCATCTAACATACTCGACCATACCGCAACGAGGGCAAAGTTCCATTTGTACAATAGACTTTCTTCATCTTTTCCTTCACCTGTGAGCTTCGGTGGTTTCGGCGGGTTGGCATACACTCGGTAGCGATCTCCACGCTCTGTGAGAAATACAACTGAACTATCAGGGTCAAGAGCAAACGGATCAACATCACCCCACTCAGGAGATAAAAACTCAGGTATAGCACCAGGAATCTCGTTACCCGCCTGATCGATAAAGACATTAAATGCTAACGGCTGCCACCGATTTGGATCTCGAAGATTGGAATTACCACTTCTGCTGAGAATTAACGGTGGATTTTGAGGTAGATATCTGGTATTGAAGTAAAAAAGCTCATTCGAGCCATCTCGACGACACGCCTCGATCATACTCTCAGCAACGTGATTTCCGAAAGCTGCTGGATCATTTGAATTTTGGTAGTCAGTCTCAGCGTAGTCGGGATCGTATCCTAATTCCTGCATCTGAGATCTTACCAAGTTTACGATCTCCGATTTATTCGCATCGGGTGCCCGATCGAATCGATGGAGAATTAATCTATATGCGGCATAGGACATGGCTTCCTCTTGATGTCGTAGTCGCTCTTGAGGATCTGCAGGAATTTCTAATCCCTCACTTGAAATGAAGAATCCATTCACCCTTTTGTTTAGAAAGACCGTTTTGTAATCCTCTTCATACACAGCCCAGGCATCGTACATCATCGCAGACAAGTGATAAAGATTACGTGCATGAACCGTAGGACGAGCAAAATCGAGTCGAATTGACTCAATAAGTGCCTCATTCCAAAGACGAGCAACACTTTTCTCTTGCCCCGACGCCAGTGTTGCAACGAGGAATAAAATAGAGACAATTAGAATTCGATTATTCGCCATATCTATTCATTTTTCAAAAGTGAATATTTCAAATATATGATAAGATCTCACCGCGTATGGAGGCCATACTATAGAAGTTGGGTACACGATCGATGTATACCCGATGATCATAATGAGGATTGTATACCATGACATCTATACCAGCATTTACAGCCCCCATGGCTCCAGACCATGTATCCTCTATCACTAAACATTCCTCTGGATCGATGCCCATTTGCTGAGCAGCATAGAGAAACAAGTCTGGCTCTGGCTTCCATTTCTGGATCTGATATGCGCTGAAGATGTTACCCTTCGTGAAGAATCGATCGAGACCTGCCGCCGGAAGGGTGACGTCCATCTTCTCTAAAGGCCCATTAGAGGCTACACAATATTGGATAGAAAGGGATTCAACAAGATCAACTACACCGGGTATTGCGGTGAGCTCGGCATGAAAGACATCGATACACCTTCGCCTAAACTCCGATTCAAATTTCTTCTCGTCTAAATCATTCTGCTGTTCTTTAATGAAATCGGTGATTTGCATGAGCGTCTTGCCAGCAAATCGATCAATACATTCTGCAGCAGAGATCGAGATTCCATGTTCCTGGATCATGGTAGCAATTAGTCCATTTGTTAGTGGTTCACTGTCTACCAGAGTTCCATCACAATCGAATATGACCAATTCGTACTTCTTCATGACATAACATATCAACATAAAAAAAGCGCCAACCACACAAATGTTGATTGACACTTCCTTGTTTTTCTAATTTATATGTGGCTCGATTAAGAGCCTAAAGCATCGATCATCGTCTTTCCGATGTGAGCGGGAGACTTTACTACATGAATACCGCACTCCGCGAGGATTTGCATTTTGGCTTCAGCTGTATCCTCAGCACCACCTATGATGGCACCTGCGTGACCCATTGTGCGTCCTTTAGGTGCAGTCTGTCCTGCGATGAACCCTACTACTGGCTTCGTCTGATTTTCCTTGACCCATCGCGCTGCCTCAGCCTCCATTCCACCACCGATTTCACCGATCATGATGATTCCTTCTGTGTCAGGATCATTCATGAGCAGCTCTACCGCTTCTTTGGTAGTCGTTCCGACGATAGGATCACCACCTATTCCTATACATGTCGACTGGCCTTTGCCTGTCTTGGTGACTTGATCGACAGCCTCATAAGTTAATGTACCAGATCTCGAAACGATACCGATACTACCCTCTCTATGGATGAATCCCGGCATAATGCCCAACTTAGCTTGACCAGGAGAAATTATACCGGGGCAATTGGGCCCGATTAGACGGACATCTCGATCAGCGATGTAAGCCTTCACTTTCACCATATCCTGAACGGGAATTCCCTCAGTGATACATACGATTAACTTCAGCCCAGCATCCGCAGATTCCATGATCGCATCAGCTGCGAATCTTGGAGGTACAAAAATGATTGTCGTATCGACACCTTCCTTTGCAACTCCTTCAGCTACACTATTGAATACAGGTCTTCCCAAGTGCGTCTGACCTCCCTTACCTGGGACCACCCCTCCTACAATATTGGTCCCATACTCGATCATCTGCTCAGAATGGAACGTCCCTTCTTTACCTGTGAAGCCTTGGACGGCTATCTTATTCTCTTTATTGAGTAATACACTCATCTCTCTGGATTTAGCTCTTATTTGATGATGTAAATATCCTCCCCTTTTTTGCGGATGAAGTACTTCTCACGTGCAAATTTCTCTTTGTTACTCATTAAATCTTCGTACGTCTCACGTGCATCTAAGAGCTTAGCCATATAGTCTCGCTTACTTTCCTCCATCTTATGCAACTGTCTAACGAGTTTATACTGCTTCACCCAACTGTACTTCCCGTCGAGCATGGTCACCCAGACCATAAAAGCCAGGATCGTCAGTGTATATTTGTTCACCCATTTAGTTGATAAAATTGATGTATCGGCCTGCATAACAGAGGTTTATGCATTAAAGATAATCAATATTTATCTGAGCAAATCTTTACCCGGGTAGTAGGCATTATCTCCCAACTCCTCTTCGATTCGGATGAGCTGATTGTACTTGGCTATCCGGTCACTACGAGATGCTGAGCCAGTTTTGATCTGTCCAGTATTCAGAGCAACTGCAAGATCAGCGATAGTTGTATCCTCAGTCTCTCCACTGCGATGACTCATCACAGATGTGAATGAATTTTGAGTAGCTAATGAAACCGCATCAATAGTCTCAGTCAGACTTCCTATCTGGTTCACTTTTATGAGAATGGAATTGGCCGCCATTGTCTCTATACCCTTTTGTAGTCGTTCAGTATTTGTGACGAATAAGTCGTCACCGACCAATTGTGTCGAGGTACCGATCGCCGCATTGAGCTTAACCCATCCTTCCCAATCGTCCTCATGGAGTCCGTCTTCGATCGAGAGTATTGGATAATTATCCACCCAACCCTTCCAGTAGTCGATCATCTGATCAGTAGTCAACTCGTCTCCGGTAGATTTGTGAAGTCGATAGACACTTTTCTCTTCGTCATAGAACTCAGATGCTGCCGCATCCATAGCGATCATCACTTGCTCACCCGGCTTATAACCAGCTACTTCGATAGATTGCAGTACGATCTCAATCGCCTCTTTATTAGACTTAATATTTGGCGCGAATCCCCCCTCATCACCAACGTTTGTTGAATACCCTTTTTTCTTCAACACGCTTTTAAGATGATGAAAGATCTCGACACCCATTCTCAATCCTTCAGAAAATGTGTGTGCCCCTATAGGCATGATCATGAACTCCTGGAAATCAATGCTATTATCGGCGTGGGATCCTCCATTGAGTATGTTCATTAGTGGCACAGGTAAAACATGTGCATTAACTCCTCCAATGTACCGATAGAGAGGCATTTCTAACTCTGCCGCAGCTGCATGAGCAGTAGCCAAAGACACTCCCAGAATGGCATTCGCTCCGAGTTTTCCCTTGTTATCAGTGCCATCCAGATCGATCATCATCCTATCAATCCCGCGTTGATCATGGACATTCATCCCGATCAATTCGTTGAGTAGATCTGAGTTAACATGCTCAACAGCTTGGACAACACTCTTACCTAAGAAATACTCCTTATTCCCATCTCTTAGCTCGACGGCTTCATATTTCCCCGTGGATGCTCCTGAAGGGACAGCAGCTCGACCAACGATTCCGCTCTCTGTGATCACTTCAACTTCTACAGTTGGATTACCCCTCGAATCGAGAATCTGTCTTCCAATGATGTCAATGATCTCGCTCATTAATTTTGGTTTTTGAGTAGTTCTACAAATTCATCAAAGAGATACCTCGAGTCATGAGGCCCTGGCGATGATTCCGGATGATATTGTACTGAAAAGGCCGGCGACTCTCGGTGTCGTATTCCTTCTATGGTGTCATCATTGAGATTAACATGAGTGATTTCAACCTTGTCAAGGTTGGCCTTGATAGCATCAGGGCTCACACCAAAGCCATGATTTTGGCTTGTTATCTCACATTTGCCTGTGATTAGATTCTTAACTGGATGATTGATGCCTCTATGCCCATTATGCATTTTGTACGTGGGAATGCCAAGTGCTAAGGCCAGTAGCTGATGCCCCAAGCAAATACCAAAGACAGGTTTTTTCTTCTCAAGAACTTGCTGAGTAAATGACACTGCATACTCCATGCTTGAAGGATCACCAGGTCCATTAGACAGAAAATAACCATCGGGTCCCCATGCTGCAACTTCTTCAAAAGATGTCTTAGCTGGAAATACTTTCACTTGGCAGCCGCGCTCATTAAAACATCTCAAGATGTTCTTCTTCGTGCCATAATCCATTACCGCGATCTTAAAATCAGCCTTATCTCCCAAGACATAAGTATTGGATGTAGTCACTTGGGAGGCCAATTCGAGGCCATCCATCGATGGAGTATCCTTTAAAATCTCAGTCAGTTCTTCAATGGAATGTGCAGTCTCAGCAGCTATGATGGCATTCATCGCACCCTTGTCGCGGATGTGTCTCACGATGGCTCGCGTATCGACATCTGATATCACCACCTTGTTCTGACTCATGAAGTAATCACGGATGTCAGTCTCTGCCATCTGTC
Source organism: Bacteroidota bacterium (assembly GCA_038523965.1). Classification (GTDB taxonomy): domain Bacteria; phylum Bacteroidota; class Bacteroidia; order Chitinophagales; family Saprospiraceae; genus JAJRXG01. The sequence continues at coordinate 19,282 of JBCBIX010000026.1, read as the reverse complement.
GCGAATACTCAAAAGTGAAATTCTTGCAGACCAGTCCTGCTATCTGCATTTGATCAGATTCGACCTCCTCTGCTGCCACACCGTAGTTCCCGATATGGGCGTTCGTTGTGATCATAATCTGACCAGCATAACTGGGATCTGTAAAGATCTCCTGGTAGCCAGTCATTCCTGTGTTAAAGCAAATTTCAGCAGCGCTTAGACCAGCTGCTCCGTAGGACATTCCGTGGTAAACTGTGCCATCTTCGAGAAGTAAAATAGCATTTGAAGCTGTTGGGGTCATAGCTCGTTTTAGGATCGCCCAAATATAGAAAAAGGTGATAGCCAACTATCGACTACCACCTTTATATTATCGTAATGCAAATATGTGCTATTCCTCCTGACTCGAGAGGGCCGTAGCTTCCTGAGCAGCAGCCTGATTACCACCCCTTCTGCGTCCTCGGCGAGTTCGCTTCTTCTCAGTTGGCTTTTCTGCTCCGTAAGTACTGTTAAAATCAACCAGCTCGATCATGGCCATCTCAGCCGCGTCACCTTGGCGATGACCTGTCTTGATGATACGTGTATATCCACCAGGACGATCAGCAATCTTCGGAGCAACTGTGGCGAAAAGCTCATCCACTGTGTACTTGTTTTGAAGATATTTAAAGACTGTACGTCTCGAATGGGTGGTATTGTCTTTTGACTTGGTAATGATTGGCTCGACAAAAACCCTTAGTGCCTTTGCTTTTGCCAACGTTGTATTGATACGCTTATGCTCAATCAAGGAATTGGCAAGGTTCTTTAGAAGGGCATTTCGATGTCCCTTCTTTCTGCCTAAGTGGTTAAATTTTTTCCCGTGTCTCATATCACTCTCTTATCGTAGTATATGCACTACTCTTCGTCCAACTTATATTTTGAAAGATCCATTCCGAACGTCAGACCCTTTGTAGTCAACAGTTCTTCGATCTCGACTAACGACTTCTTACCAAAGTTTCTAAACTTCAATAATTCGTGCGTGTCGAACTTTACCATTTCTCCGAGAGTATTAATCTTAGCCGCCTTAAGACAGTTGTAAGCTCGGACAGACAGATCGAGATCTTCAAGCGATGTCTTCAACAACTTACGCATGTGTAAGATGTGTTCATCTACAACATCCTCTTCTCTCTTCGTTCGATCCTCAAACGTGATGTTCTCATCCGTTATCAACATGAGATGCTGAATCAAAATTTTCGATGCTTCCTTGATGGCATCTTCTGGGTGGATGGTACCATCGGTTTTGACATCTATGATTAGCTGCTCGTAATCCGTCTTTTGCCCGACTCGCGTATTCTCAACCTTGTATGCAACTTTCTTGATTGGAGTAAAAATCGCATCCACAGGAATCACACCAATTGGTGCATCTTTTGGCATGTTTTCTTCGGCAGCTACGTATCCACGACCACGCGTAACAACGAGCTCCATCTCCAAACTAACAAATGGCTCCATGTTACATATCACATGGTCAGGATTCATGACCTTAAATATGTTAGTAAAGCCTTCGATGTCTCCAGCGGTGAATTGCTCCTTACCACTTATCGTGAGATAGATCTTCTCCTCTGCACTATCATCATCACTCAGTAATTTCTTAAGTCTGATCTGCTTCAGATTTAGGATGATATCTACAACGTCCTCGACCACACCCTTAATGGTACTGAACTCATGCTCCACACCCGCGATTCGTACGGCAGAAATGGCAAATCCCTCTAAAGAAGACAATAAGACACGTCGTAAACTATTCCCGATAGTTTGCCCAAACCCAGGCTCCAAAGGACGGAACATGAATGATCCAGCGTAATCATCCGCCTTCTGTAATAATATCTTATCGGGCTTCTGAAAATTAAGTATGCTCATAAATGACGATCTGACTTGAAAAAATGAAAAGGAGAGCTTCTTCTACTTCGAGTAGAGTTCTACGATCAATTGCTCGTTGATTTTTTCTGGAATTTGCTCGCGTTCTGGGTAAGAGATGAATCTACCCTCGTTGCGCTCAGGGTTCCACTCTAACCACGTCCACTTGCGCACATCTCCTTTAGTAGCGCTGTTCGCAATAACCTCGAGATGTTGTGATTTCCCTCTTACAGACACGACATCACCCGGACGAAGAGTCATAGATGGTATGTTAGAGACCACACCGTTTACACAAATGTGCTTGTGAGTTACTAATTGACGTCCAGCACGGCGTGTTGGGGCCAGGCCAAGGCGAAAGACAGTATTATCCAATCGCGCTTCCAACAACTGAAGTAGGATTTCTCCGGTGACTCCAGACTTACTATTGGCTTTTTCGAAAAGATTTCTAAACTGACGCTCGAGTACACCATAAGTATACTTAGCTTTCTGCTTCTCCATCAACTGGATCGCATAGTCCGAATTTTGACGACGGCGACGCGAATTACCGTGCTGACCAGGGCGATACTTTCTGCGATCGAAAGACCGGTCAGGGCCATAAATAGCCTCACCGAATGCACGCGCCTTTTTAGTTTTGGGTCCTGTATATCTTGCCATTATTCCGTTGCTTCTATGTGATTAGACTCGTCTTTTCTTTGGTGGACGACAACCATTGTGAGGGATTGGAGTAATGTCCTTTATCCGAGTCACTTTTATTCCTGCACCATCAATAGCACGGATAGCCGCTTCCCTACCTGCTCCCGGCCCTTTCACGCTAACTTCCACCGTCCGAAGACCTGCTTCATAGGCCACCTTGGCAGCATCACCTGCAGCCATTTGTGCGGCATACGGTGTATTCTTTTTAGAACCTCTGAAACCTGCCTTTCCAGCACTGGCCCAAGAAATGACCTGTCCCTGCTTATTAGTGAGAGAGATGATGATATTATTAAAAGAAGCCTGTATGTAAGCTAATCCCTCTGGCTGTACAGCCACCTTTCTCTTCTTCGCCTTTTTTGCCTTAGCCATTACTTAGTAGCCTTTTTCTTGTTAGCAACAGTCTTTTTCTTTCCTTTTCTGGTCCGCGCATTTGTCTGAGTTCGCTGACCACGTAGGGGAAGGCCCTTACGATGACGGATGCCCCTATAGCAACCGATATCCATCAACCGTTTTATATTCATCTGAACCTCAGATCGTAGCTCACCTTCGACCTTGAATTCGTTCTGGATCATTGAGGCAATTGAGCGTAGATTGTCATCCGTCCAGTCCTGCACCTTTACACTCTCGTCAATTCCAGCAGTGCTCAGTATTTCCTTCGCTCTACTCGGACCAATGCCAAATATGTATGTGAGTCCTATGACTCCTCTTTTGTTCTTAGGTAGGTCTACTCCTGCTAATCTGGCCATATCTACTTATCCTTGTCTTTGCTTGAATCGAGGATTCTTCTTGTTAATCACGTAGAGCTTTCCCTTACGACGGATCACTTTACAGTCAGCACTACGCTTTTTTACTGATGCTCGAACCTTCATGGTTAGATATTTTAATAGGGTGTATTACCTCCCTTATTTATTTATATCGAAATGTTATTCTCCCACGAGATAAGTCGTAAGGAGACATTTCAACAGCTACTTTGTCGCCTGGCAAGATTTTGATGTAGTGCATCCTCATCTTCCCAGAAATAGTCGCAGTAATTAGATGATTGTTCTCGAGACGTACTCTAAACATGGCGTTTGAGAGTGATTCTTCGATTACACCATCCTGTTTTATTAAATTTTTCTTAGCCATAAATTTTTGGGAGTGCAAATATCTAACTTTCTAAGGAAACTTTCATGAGATTCTCATTGGCATCTATTGCCTTTTCAATGCGATCATGATCACTCAAAATATCGGGACCATCAGAGCGAACGGCAATTGTATGTTCGAAGTGGGCCGAGGGTTTACGATCTACCGTATAGATGGTCCATCCGTCCTTTGCCTGCACAACTTCCTTCCTCCCCAGATTGATCATCGGCTCGATTGCAATCACTAATCCTTCCTTAATCTTTACCCCTCTTCCGCGATTTCCAAAGTTGGGAACTTCAGGCTTTTCGTGAAGATCACGTCCCACTCCGTGTCCAACTAACTTCCGAACAACACTGTAGCCATGCTCTTTTTCGGTGTAATGTTGAATGGCATGACTGACATCACCGATGCGCGCATCCTTTTGTGCTGCTTGAATTCCCAATCGTAGTGACTCTTTAGTCACCACGAGCAATCTCATTGTTGCTTCAGGGATTTCGCCGACTACGAACGTGTATGCCGCATCACCATAAAAGCCATTCATGCGAACTCCACAGTCGATAGAAGCAATATCACCTTCCTTAAAAGGCACATCATCAGGTAGTCCATGTACAACTACCTCATTCTTTGAAATAAGGAGTGTGCTTGGACACCCATATAAACCCTTGAATCCAGGCTCGGCCTGCTGGTCCCGGATGTACTCTTCTGCTGCCATGTCAAGCTCGTTACCAGTAATTCCAGGACGAAGCATAGAAGCAACAAGGGTGAGCGTATCCGAAACCATCAGACAATTTTGCCTGATTAGCTCAATTTCCTCGTCTGTCTTTAAGATTATTTTGTCTTTGCCCATTGGCGCGTCTACATTCCCGCACCAATCGGCTGCATTCCGCTACGTCCTTTGAGCTTTCCACTCTTTACAAGTCCATCATACTTGCGCATGAGCAAATGACTTTCGATCTGCTGTAGAGTGTCTAAAACAACTCCAACCAGAATCAAAAGCGATGTACCTCCAAAGAAGAACGCAAAGGCGTCATTTACTCCGAAACGCGCTACGATTGCAGGAAAAATAGAAATGAGTCCCAAGAAGATAGAACCTGGTAGTGTGACGCGTGTCGTTAATGTGTCGATGAAGTCTTGCGTGCTCTTTCCAGGCTTTACACCAGGTATAAATGCATTCTGTCTTTTTAGATACTCTGCATATTGCTGCGGGTTAACCAAAAGTGCCGTATACACATAGGTGAAGACCACAACCAGTGTGAAAAAGATCAAATTGTACGGCAAACTCTTCCAATCATTAAGCGCTAAAAGGACACTATTCGTCGTCCCATCTGGGCCAGCAGCAAACTGGGCTAACGTCATAGGTAAGAACATAATGGCCTGCGCAAAGATGATTGGCATTACCCCTGCAGCATTCACTTTGAGCGGAATATAGTCACGAGCACCAGCCATAGGTACCTGACCTCCACCACTTCTACCAACCATACGTTTTGCGAACTGCAATGGAATCTTCCGCACCCCCTGCACGATCATGATACACGCCATGACAATGAAGAATAGTACGACCAACTCAAGGATGAGAAGTATAGGCCCGTTCGTATTAAACTGCGTAATCACCTCTGCTGCGAATGCTGTTGGCAATGTGGCAATGATCCCGATCATGATCAAAAGTGAAACACCATTGCCGATACCATTTTCAGTAATACGCTCCCCGAGCCACATGGCGAATACTGTTCCAGCTGAAAGTATGATGATGCTACTAAACCAAAAAATGGATCTACTAATATCTGGGGAGATCGCATTTGGTAGTGATTGGACATAAGTTAGATACGCGCTACCCTGTACAAGCGTAATCGCTACAGTGAGCCAACGTGTAATTTGGGTTAGTTTCTTGCGACCTGACTCCCCTTCTTTTTGTTGAAGACGTTGGAAGTAGGGAACTGCAAACCCTAACAACTGAATGATGATGGAAGCCGTGATATACGGCATAATCCCAAGCGCAAAAATGGCTGCACGGTTAAAAGCTCCACCTGCAAAGGTGTTAATGAGACCGAGAATATCGTTGTTTGCTCTACCTGACGCAGCATTGGCCAAGGCAGATGGATTAACTGCTGGAAGTGGGATATAAGATCCAAATCTGTATATCGCCAGTATGGCAAGCGTAAACAGGATCTTGTTACGAAGCTCCTTTATCTTCCAAATATTCTTGATCGTCTCCAGAAACTTGTTCATCTGAATGCTTTACACGGTTTCGGCAGTCCCGCCGAGAGCCTCAATTTTGCTAATCGCACTTTTAGAGTAAGCATGAGCTTTGACATTGATTTTCGCCTTCAAATCTCCATTACCTAACACCTTGATGCGGTCATTTTTTTTGATCATTCGAAGATTATAAAGGATCTCCGGTGAGATTTCTGCCGGATTATATGCCTCTATTATCTCGGAGATTCGACTCACATTCAACGCTACATATTCTACACGATTTGGGCTTTTGAACCCACGTTTCGGAAGTCTCATCTGAAGTGGCATTTGACCACCTTCGAAATTTCTCTTGCGTGACCATCCTGATCTGGACTTTGCCCCCTTATGACCACGAGTAGACGTACCACCTTTACCTGATCCTTGGCCTCGTGCTATTCTCTTCCGTTTCTTTACGGATCCTTTAGCGGGTTTTAGCTCGTACAATTCCATAATCGCCTATGCTTTCTCAATTGATAATAGGTGGCTTACCTTCTTCACCATCCCCATGATCTGCGGAGTCTCCTCTAATTCGACAGTTTGGTGCATCTTTCTGAGACCCAAGGCAAACACAGTACCTTTTTGATCTTTTGGTTTACCGATAGTACTTCGTACTAATGTTACTTTCATTTTGCCCATTATGTCTATCCTTCAAAAAGTTGCTTCATCGTGATACCGCGAGTCTCAGCGACCTGCTGTGGCGATCTCAATTTGGATAAGGCATCTATTGTTGCCTTGATAACATTGTGTGGATTAGAACTTCCTTGGGACTTTGCGAGAACATTACTTAAACCCCCAATTTCCAATACAGCCCTCATAGCTCCACCAGCGATAAGGCCCGTACCATCAGACGCCGGTTTAATCAATACTTTTCCGGCACCATACTTTCCTTTTTGTTCGTGGGGTATAGTTCCATTGAGTATTGGAAACTTGATGAGGTTTTTCTTAGCATCATCAACGGCCTTTGATATACTTTCTGATACATCTCGTGCCTTACCAAGTCCATGCCCGACTCTCCCTTGGCCGTCACCGACCACTACGACAGCGCTGAAGCTGAATGTTCGTCCACCTTTGTTCACCTTGGTCACGCGATTAAGGTTGACCAACTTTTCTTTCAGCTCCGTTTCTGATGAACGTACTTTCTTTTCGTTTTTAGCCATTGTCTCTTGGTTAGAATTTAAGGCCACCCTCTCGAGCACCGTCAGCTAATGATTTGATCCTGCCGTGATAAACATATCCTGAACGATCAAAAACCACGTTTTGAATGTTCATTTGAAGGGCCTGTTCAGCAAGTTGCCTTCCAACAGCCTTAGCAACCGCACTCTTATCCTCACTAATCTGCATTTTAGTGGAGGAAGCACTTAACAGGGTTGTTCCGCTGAGATCATCAATAAGCTGACAACTGATGTTCTTATTACTTCTAAAAACAGTTAATCGAGGACGCTCTGCAGTGCCAGCCACTTTCTTTCTGATGCGAAGGTGGATTTTTTTACGTGGTGTTAACTTAGCTAACATGACCTATTTTATTTAGCAGCTGTCTTACCAGCTTTTCTTCTAATCTCTTCTCCCTTGAAGCGGACACCTTTGCCTTTGTACGGTTCAGGCTTACGGAAAGCTCTGATCTTAGCCGCAACCTGACCGATAAGTTGCTTATCAATACCCTCTAATGTGATCAGAGGTGGTTGACCTTTTTCCATCGCTGTGGTCAACTTAATTTCTTTTGGAATGATAAAGTAGATGGGGTGCGAGTACCCAAGGGTCAATTCTAAAAAGTTACCCGTATTGGCTACACGATATCCGACACCCACAAGCTCCAACTCAAGTTTATAACCCTCGGAAACACCTACAACCATGTTCTGGATGAGCGCACGACTCAGTCCGTGCAGACTTTTGTGTCTCTTTTGCTCAGTCGGCCGAGTCACCGATAACTCCCCATTCTCCTGACTAATACCGAGATCTGGATGAATATTCTCTTTGAGCTCGCCTTTAGGCCCCTTAACTGTGACGACATTCATTCCGTCTACGTCGATGGTGACTCCAGTTGGGATTGATATAGGTGCTTTACCAATTCTTGACATGATCCTTTCTTAATATACGTAGCAAATGACCTCACCGCCTACATTTTCTTTACGAGCTTGCTTATCGGTAAGTAGTCCTTTTGATGTTGAAATGATGGCAATCCCCAAACCATTGATGATACGAGGCAGGTCGCCAGAACCCGAATATTGCCTCAATCCAGGTCGGCTGATACGTCCAAGCTTTTTTATGACCGGCTCTTTGGACAACTGATCGTATTTCAACGCTATTTTGATATGGCCTTGAGGCCCCTCATCCACAAATTTGTATTTGAGAATATACCCGTTGTGATACAGGATCTCGGTAATTCCTTTCTTCATATTGGAAGCTGGAATCTCGACGATCTTATGACCTGCCTTTTGGGCATTTCGAATTCGGGTTAAATAATCTGCTATTGGATCTGTTACAGCCATCTTATTCTCTATTTACCAACTTGCTTTAGTCAATCCAGGGATCTTCCCTTCCAATGCCATCTTGCGAAACGTCACACGATTTATTCCAAATCGGCGCATATAACCCTTTGGTCGTCCTGTCAACTGGCAGCGATTGTGTAATCTCACCGCAGAAGAATTTTTAGGGAGCTTATCTAATTCCTCCCATCGACCCTCTTCTTTGAGTTGCTTGCGCTTGGCTGCATACTTTGCTACCATGCGCTGACGCTTCTTTTCTCTGGCGATTATGGACTTCTTAGCCATTGTTGTTGTTTCTGTTTTTGAAAGGCATTCCCATTTCTTCTAAGAGCGCGTACGCTTCCTTATCCGTGGGTGCTGATGTCACGATGGTGATATCCATACCATTGATGTTATTCACCTTATCGATATCGATTTCAGGAAATATGATCTGCTCCTTGATACCGAGAGTGTAATTCCCTCGACCATCAAAGCTTTTGTCATTGATCCCTCTGAAATCACGTACACGTGGTAAGGCCACTGAAATCAATCGATCCAAGAACTCATACATCTGCGTACTACGCAGTGTCACTCTGGTCCCGATGACCATTCCTTCTCTCAACTTAAAGTTGGAAACAGATGTCTTTGCCTTAGTAGGAACGGCCTTCTGTCCTGAAATCGAGGTCATTTCCTTTAAAGAAGCCTCGATAAGCTTCTTATCCTGAGTTGCCTTTCCGATACCTTGGTTCAAGCAGATCTTCTCGATCTTAGGCACCTGCATAACGTTGCTATACTCAAACTTTTTCATCAGCTTGGGTACGACATCGTCCTTATAGAATTTCTTTAATCTGGGTTCGTACGACATTATCCTATAGTTTCTCCTGATTTCTTCGCATAGCGGACCAACTTACCGTTCTCGATTCTTCTTCCGATTCGCGTGGGCTCGCCACTTTTCGGGTCGATGTGGAGCACATTAGAGATGTGTATCGGCGCATTGATTTCTGTGATCCCGCCAGCGTTGTCTTGAGTCGGCTTCATGTGCTTCTTCTTGACATTGACGCCATCTACGACGACGCGCTGTTTCTTCGGGAACACTTGAAGAATTTCTCCTTCAACTCCCTTGTCCGCACCACTGATGACCACGACACGATCACCCTTTCGGACATGTAATTTGTGTTCGAATCTGTTCTTTCCCATTCTATAATACTTCTGGCGCCAGTGAAACGATTCTCATGAAATCTTTATCTCGCAGCTCTCTTGCTACAGGACCAAAGATGCGCGTGCCTCTCGGCTCGTCCGCAGCATTGAGCAGAACTACCGCATTGTCATCAAACCTTATATATGACCCATCTTTTCGACGGATCTCTTTGCGCGTTCGGACTACGACTGCCTTAGTTACAGTACCCTTCTTTAGACCTCCCGGGGCTGCATCCTTCACCGATACGACAATCATATCACCGATAGAAGCATAGCGACGCTTGGACCCTCCAAGCACACGAATGCAGAGCACCTCCTTGGCACCTGAATTATCCGCTACTGACAGTCTGCTTTCTTGTTGAATCATCGGTCTCTGTTATTTCGCCTTTTCGATAATCTCCATGAGCTGCCATCTCTTGCGACGACTCAATGGTCTGGATTCTTTGATTCTTACGATATCACCCTCGCTACATTCATTGCTTTCATCATGTGCCATGAACTTATTGGACTTCTTGACATACTTTCCATAGATGGGGTGCTTAAGCCGTCGCTCCACCTTCACAGTGATCGACTTATCCATTTTATTACTGGTGACAACACCAACGATCTGTCTCTTATTAGCTTCCATTGACTACTTCTGTCTTCTTCTGCGTGCACGAATGCGATCGCGGGTTGATGGATCTATATTTTCTAATTCCCTTCTGCGGACTTCGGTCTTCAGACGCGCAACATCACGTCGCACCTCACGTAGTGCCAATGGATTTTCTAATCCTTTGATTGCGTGATCAAACTTCATCTTCGCATACATGCGCTGCGTCTCGTTAAGCTCATTTGTGAGCTCTTCGATGCTAAACTCTTTGAGTTCTAAAAACTTCTTCGTTGGCATGATCTACTTATTCGGTATAGTCTCGTCTGACTATAGTTTTAGTTAATACAGGCAACTTCTGTGCTGCCAATCTAAGGGCTTCCACAGCCGTCTCCATCGGAACACCGTCCATCTCAAAGAGGATGCGACCTGGTTGGATCTGCGCGACGTAGTGGTCCAGTGCTCCTTTACCCTTTCCCATACGTACCTCAAGAGGCTTGGAAGTAATGGGCTTATCCGGAAAAATCCGAATCCACACCTTTCCTTCACGTTTCATGTATCTGGTCATCGCGATACGCGCTGACTCTATCTGTCGACTCGTGATACGACCAGAAGTCATAGCTTTTAGAGCAAACGAACCGAAAGAGATTGTACTCCCGCGTCGTGCGAGACCTCTATTGCGGCCTTTCTGCTGCTTTCTGTATTTAGTCCGTTTCGGTTGTAACATGATCTTCTACCTTTTATGAGCTCACTTAAGAGTTTCTGCGGTTGCCTCCTCGACGCCCGCCTTGGCGTTTCTTGTTTGTATCTACACCTACATTAGGTGATAAGTCTCTCTTACCAAGTACTTCACCTTTACAGATCCATACCTTGATCCCGATCTTTCCGTACACAGTGAGCGCTTCTTTCAAAGCGTAGTCGATATCCGCTCTAAACGTATGCAGAGGTGTTCTTCCCTCTTTGTACTCTTCTGTTCGTGCCATGTCCGAACCATTCAGTCGTCCACTGATACGAACCTTAATGCCTTGAGCACCCGCACGCATTGTTGACTGAATTGACATCTTGATAGCACGGCGGTAATTCACACGACCTTCTATCTGCTTAGCTATCGATTCGCCTACAATATTCGCATCCAACTCTGGCTTGCGAATCTCAACTATGTTGATCTGTACATCAAATCCGGTGAGCTTACGGAGCTCTTCCCTGATCCGATCAACTTCTTGTCCTCCCTTCCCGATGATGATACCGGGACGTGAGGTATGAATCGTGACCGTAATTCTCTTTAATGTGCGCTCGATAACAACACGGGCTATCCCACCCTTGGAAACACGAGCGGCTAAATAGCGGCGGATCTTTTCGTCCTGCACGAACTTCTCAGCGAAGTTGTTTCCACCAAACCAATTAGAGTCCCATCCACGAATGATACCTAATCGATTGCCTATTGGATTTGTCTTTTGTCCCATGTGTGGTTTTATTCTTCCTCAGCTATAGCTGATGAATCGTCATTATCTATTTGCACGCCATTTTCGACAACTAAAGTCACGTGATTCGTTCTCTTACGGATACGGTGTGCGCGCCCTTGTGGAGCTGGTTGATATCTCTTCAACATCGTTCCCTCATCTACAAAAGCCGTCTTTACAAAGAGGTCATAGTCTGCCGCACTGTATGCCATGCCACCTTTGTTCTCCCAATTAGATATGGCAGAAACCAATAGCTTTTCAACCCAGGTCCCAGCTTCTTTCTTTGAAAACTTGGCAATATTCAAGGCATCCTCTACTGATTTACCTCGAATCTGATCCACAACAAGGCGCATCTTGCGGGCCGACATCGGACAGTTTTTCAATCTCGCTCTTGCTTCCATCTATTTTCTGTTTCCTGAGTGTCCTTTATACGTTCTTGTTGGCGAGAACTCTCCAAGCTTATGACCTACCATGTTTTCAGTCACGAATACGGGGATAAAAGTCTTGCCATTGTGCACAGCGATTGTCTGACCCACCATATCAGGAATAATCATAGACGATCTTGACCAAGTCTTGATCACAGACTTCTTCGACGAACCCTGCGCTTTATCCACCTTCTTGAGCAACTTGTGATGGACGTATGGACCTTTTCTGAGTGATCTTGCCATGCTTGTGCTTATTTACGTTTTGAGATTATGAGCTTATCTGAAGGCTTCTTCTTACGAGTTTTTTGCCCTTTGGCCATGATACCAGTACGAGAACGCGGGTGCCCTCCTGAGGCTCTACCTTCACCACCACCCATTGGGTGATCTACAGGGTTCATAGCCACACCACGAACGCGCGGCCGTCTTCCCAACCATCTCTTTCGACCAGCCTTTCCAAGTACCTGCAAGCCATGATCTGGATTAGAGGTAGTACCAATTGTTGCGAGACAATTGGAAAGAATTCTACGGACCTCGCCAGAAGGCAATTTCACCACAACATATTTACCCTCACGGCCCATTAGTGTGCCATATGTGCCAGCGCTTCGAGCTAAGGCGGCCCCCTTGCCCGGAGTCATCTCGATGGCGTGGATATCACTACCCAAAGGAATTTCTCCAAGTGGTAGGGCATTACCTACGTTGGGCGCTGAGCCGGCTCCAGAGACGATCTGATCCCCAACTTTAAGGTTATCTGGAGCTACGATGTAGCGCTTTTCTCCGTTACTATATGTGATCAAAGCAATAAAGGCCGTGCGGTTTGGATCATACTCCAACGTTGTAACTGTGCCCTTAACTCCGTGGTTGTCACGCTTAAAGTCGATAATTCGATAGCGCCTTTTGTGCCCACCACCACGATTTCTCATGGTCATCTTTCCGTCATGATTACGACCACCCGACTTGTGAAGCTTAGCCAACAGTGATCTCTCAGGCTTCACCTTCGATAGTCCGCTGTAATCAACAGATGTTTTCTGTCTAAGGCCGGGCGTGATCGGATTGTATTTCTTAATTGCCATCAGTCTCGCTTTTAGATATCTCCAAAGAAGTCAATCTCTTCTCCTTCAGTCAGCGTCACAATAGCCTTCTTAAAGGCTGATTTACGACCTCTTTGGATTCCAGATCTGGTGTTACGAATCTTTGTCTTTCCAGGCATAACAAGCGTATTGACAGAATTCACTGACACATTGTACGCTTCTTCTACGGCCTTACGTATTTCTATTTTGTTTGCCTTACGATCAACTACAAATGTGTATTTGTTGAGATCCTCAGAGACATTCTCCGTTTTCTCAGTGATCATTGGCTTGATAAGTATCTGCTTTCCCATCCTATTCAGATTCTTGGTTAAAAGAAGATGATATTGAGGCAATACTCCCCTCTGTCAAGATCAGATTCTTACAATGCAGAATCTTGTATGTATTCAGGTCTTGGGCAGACAGAACGGTGTTCTTCTGGAGGTTACGCCCTGACAGATATATATTTTTATCGTATTCACTTGTGACTAAAAGGTTTCGCTTTTCATCACCCGTGATGTTGGTCACGATGTTCAACAGTTGCTTTGTCTTTGGCGCATCGAATGTGAAATCTTCCACAATCTTTATCCCCTGCTGAGCAAACTTTTGGGATAGTGCACTGGCTCTTGCCAGACGCTTCACCTTCTTGTTAAGCTTCACTTTGTACTTCCGTGGTCTTGGTCCAAAGACTCTACCACCACCTCTGAATACAGGTGACTTTATGGAACCCGCACGTGCGGTTCCTGTACCTTTCTGCTTCTTTATCTTCTTGGTACTTCCAGAAATCTCAGCTCTCTCTTTGGCTTTATGAGTTCCAGTTCGCTGATGAGCATTGTACTGCTTGACCGCCAGATACAACACGTGATCGTTCGGCTCGATGCCAAAGATTTCTTCTGGTAGCTCCACTGTGCGACCAGTGGACTGCCCATCGATATTTAGTACATCTACTTTCATTCCCATTACTTTTCGATGTATACGAATGCTCCTTTGTGTCCTGGCACGCAGCCTTTGACCAAAATGAGATTCTTGTCTGCAAATATTTTGACTACCTGAAGGTTCTTGGTCTTTACGCGCTTGTTACCCATACGACCAGCCATCTTCAACCCCTTCACTACTTTAGAAGGAGTTGCACACGCACCGATAGATCCGGGAGCCCTTAATCGGTTATGTTGACCATGCGTCGCATCACCAACACCACCAAATCCGTGTCTCTTTACTACTCCTTGGAAACCCTTTCCTTTCGTGGTACCGACCACATTGACCATGTCACCTTCGGTAAAGATTTCGTCCACCTGAACAGAGTCTCCCAAACCTTTCTCTAATTCAAGTGAGAACTCTGCACTCTTGCGTGCCGGCCCGACACCCGCCTTCTTGTAATGACCCACTAAAGCCTTGGTCGAATTTTTCTCCTTTTTGGTTGCGTAGGACAACTGAACAGCATCATAGCCATCAGTTTCTATTGTTTTAACCTGCGTCACTACGTTTGGAGTGGCATCAATGACTGTTACGGGGATGTTTTTCCCTGTATCGTCAAAGACGCTGGTCATTCCAATCTTCTTACCTATTATGCCATTCATTAGATAGACAATTAGTCAGCCCACACTACAAGAGTGAGAGACCTTATTATTCGTTATGATGGATTAAGCTATGTGGTGGTTAAGAGAGCTTGACTTGGATATCAACACCACTTGGAAGTTCTAACTTCGACAGTGCATCTACCGTACGCTGGGTAGGTGTATAGATATCTATCAATCTCTTGTGTGTCCGAAGCTGAAACTGTTCTCGAGACTTTTTATTCACGTGCGGAGACTTCAGCACCGTGAACACCTCTTTCTCAGTTGGCAGCGGAATCGGACCAGTAACTACCGCACCGCTGTTACGAACCGTTTTCACAATCTTCTCAGTAGACTTATCTACAAGATTGTGGTCGTAAGAGCGAAGCTTAATTCTAATCTTTTGATTCATTACCTCATTTAAACTCTGCGTTAATTTCAAACGCGGGCGCAAAAGTAGCTTTATATCCCTGTTAAAGCAATAGCCAAAGCACCTTTTTTGAAAAATATTATTGGGGCCTTCGACAGATTAACCACTGCTAAAGGAATTTCCTTTGGCCGTTGCCTTCTCAATCCAAATCAGAAACTTGTCAAAGGGGTTATCTCAGCAGTGTGACGTCTCCTTTCATTTGCTCCTCAGTACCAAAAGTGCTAAAGACCCGCGCTGTATAGGCGTAGACACCGGGATTGACGTCACTATCACCTACTCGCCCATTCCATCCGGACTCGCGATCATTGGTACGTGCACCCTCCACGCTGTACAGGAGGTTACCCCATCGATCATAGATCCACAGATCGTAAAAGATGTCCTGAGTATCCCCAGAGATGAAGAAACGATCGTTGCCAGCGGTACTCTCAGGGATGAAGACGTTCGGTATATAGGTGTTTCCAATACCTGCAACATCCAACGTGATAGATGCTGTGCTGACACATCCCTCTTCATCTGTTACAGTTACAGTGTAGGTCGTTTCTTCAGAGATATCGACCATCGGGTTGGGACATTCGGTGCATGAGAGGCCTGGTACATTAGACCATTGTATGTCAGAGATCACTCCATCAAAGATGACATTCAGCTGAAACTGGCCTCCTGGGTTAATGACCACAGAAGAAATATTTACTGCATTGGAGCGGTCATCTGTGATTTCGACTTGGGTAGCCGCCTCGCAACCATTTCCATCCATTATCTCAATCGAATATGATCCTGGCGCTAAGCCTGTGAATGTGAATGGAACTTCGTCGATCATGTCCACATCAGGTAGACCCATAATCATGTATGGGCCCGTCGAGCCAGCTATACTCGCAATAGAGAATGAGCCATTCGAAATGTTGTCACAAGAGCCAATCACATTCTGGGTGGTAACTATAAGCTCGGGGGAGATGGCCAACGTAAGGGTTACTAAACTATCACATCCCAAAACCGAGGTAAATGTGTCCACGTATGTACCTGCCTCATCCAACGTTCGTCCATTGAACATGGTAGTCTCACCAAAACACAGTTGCTCAGAAAGTGCTGTCTCTATTTGATCTACAGTCATCAGGTCTAACACAATAATGCTATCACATCCCTCCGCCGTGGAAATTGTGTCTCGATACGTCCCTGCAGTGCCGATCATCTGCCCCCCAAAGTCAATACTACTGCCATTACAAATCATCTGAGAGAACTGTGTCTCCGGGATCGTTTTTTGACTGATGGTGAACTGAATAATACTGTCGCAACCAGAAGCGGCGCTTAATACCGTCATGAATGATCCTGCCTCATCAAAAACCTCGTCACCGATTGTTACTGACTGGTTATCGCAAAGCTCAAAGTCGAAGGTCGTCATGATCTCATCACGGATCACCAAATTCACATTGATTGTGCTATCACACTGGGCAGTAGGGATGATTACTTGAGTTGTGGTACTCCGGTCCAAAATTCGATCTCCGATCATCAAGATCTGTCCGAAGCAAATAGAAGTATCAAGGTCGGAGACAGGTGGTTCTATCACTGTCAAATCCAGATTGACAATGCTATCACATCCCGTAGCACTGATGATCGTATCACTATACAATCCTGAGACCTCATAAACGCTGTTTCCTACTGCGAAAGAGGTACCGCAAGTTGTCTCCACAAGTGCTGTAGTCTGGATGTCAACCACCGCAATGGCGAAATTGATAACACTGTCGCAAACTCCCCGAGTACTTACTAATTGCTCGGTAAAGTTGCCATTCGAACTATAGAAGTTGGAACCTACCTGTACCGAGTCTCCTGCACATATCTCAAACTGCAGATCATCCACTACCAAATCAGATAGAACATTCAGATCAAGCCTTACGACACTATCACATCCGAACTCGTTTATCAAGGTATCCGCATACAGCCCACTCTCAGTGTACATGCTGGTTCCTACCTCAAAGAAGTCGCCTTCGCAGATGGTCTCATTGATGACTGGAGGTCCAACTCCCACATACACAACATTAAGGGTGATCATTGAATCACATCCACTCGTTGACATAATCTGAATCGTATCCAATTCTGTGAATTCTCGGCCAGAAGTATTGCCAATGGCATTATTAAAAATATTCCTTGTCTGTCCTGGGCACAGCACAATGTCCAATGTATCAAAGAAAGGTTCGATCACATTCATATCTACTCTAACTATGCTATCACATCCATTACTCGCGAAATAAATGACATCATTGATCCCGGCAGTAGTCAAAGATTGTCCATTGAGAACTAAGGCATCGCCGCCACATATGGTCGTATCAAGTGAAGACATGATGGTATCCGGAAGGTTGAACTCGACAGTTACAATACTATCACAACCCATAGCTGTCTGAAACGTCTCGGTGTATGTGCCACTCTCAGTATACGTAGAGTCGCCTAAAGTAACTGTCGTAGCATCTGCGCAAGTCGGATTTACCGTGATCATCTCGGTGATCGGATCCATGACATCGAGCGTGAAGCGTAAGTTTTGGTCACAACCTGTATTAGGATCTATGATACCCACCTCAAGCATCGTATCCCTCTCCAGCATGAATCCAGCGAATGAGAAGACATCTCCCGAACAAATACTGGCTGAACTATCGATGTCCTCAGGGCTATCTATGGTAAGCGTCAACTCTACGATACTGTCACAGCCATTGGCGGCCTGAAGCGTATCGAAATAGATGCCGGCTTCCGAGATGACCTGAGCACCAAAAGGATAGGCCAATCCTGAACATGTATTATCGGCGAAGGAAGTAAATGGCACTGGAAGAACCGTCAACTCAAGCAGGATGGTGCTATCACACCCTGACTGTGCAGTCAGAATCTCAGCAGTTTGGCCAGGTCGTGTGATCATCTGACCAAAAAACTCGAAAGCATCTCCATCACAGATCGTTTCTGTAATCGTCGTATCAAATGTGGGTATCACACTGAGCTCGGCAAATACCTCCTGAGAACAGCCGTCAACGGTAGTAGTCATCGCTCTACCTTCAGGCACGTCCTCTGATAGGATCAAGCCAAATCCAAAGTCGATGACTTGACCGTCACCTTGGCAAACCTGACCACTCAACATCAGTGGATCTGCATCAAAAATCTGCACTTCCACCTCGAAGATGATACTATCACAAGCCAATTCAGCCGAAGGTAACGGAATCAGAGCTGAGGTATTGGAGGAGTCAAATGTTACTCCCATGAAGGTCGTACTGCCCTCAGGACATATGGTTCTTGTAATTGGTCTCATCTCTGGCACCAGCACCTCAACTGTCACCGTAACAATGCTGTCACCACCATTACTGGCCTGATTCTCCAGGATCACCTCTACTCCAGATACATCCGTTATGAAGACTTGATCTCCAACCACAACAGAATCACCCGGACAGATTCTTCGATTGAGCGTCTCCCGTTGAGCCTCCACAAACTCTAAATCGACAAATATTAGCTGGTCACATCCGTTGGCAGCGCCGCCGTCTATTCTGATAAGATCTGATGGATTGCTCGCATTAAAGAGGACTCCATTGATTAAAGTATCCTCACCAACCTTAAAGATTCGTGTAATCTCAGTAGTGATGGTATCCTCTTGCAGAGGAAGTATGGTAGCGATGAATTCTTCAAATGAACAATTACCGGCGATAGGTAACCGCTCAAAGGGATTTGCCGCACTTAGTGTCGCAGTATTCCCTTCTGGTGAAGTAACTGTGGCCATACTGTCAGCGCAGATAATCGCTGGAATGGTATCTAATCGAGCTACATCGATCTGAAAATTAACGTTGACAATACTATCGCAACCATTTTGGGCTGAGAATGGCAGTGTGTACTGCACATTTCCCCCTGTTGACTGTACAAATACAGTGTCAAAATCAGGTCCCAACGGCGGCTCATCATCAAAACATGCCTCGATGAAAAGACCTCGTCGACTATTGACTATCGTATCGTAGAAGTAGTAGACCGGTCGTGGACAATTGATATTACAGTTACCAGTCTCAAAGCCACCAGGGAAGAAACGACCTGTACGCATGCGTCCAGGATTGTTTAATCCAACTCGGGCGATTAAAACAGTATCACAAAGGCCACCATCGACGATGGCCGTATCCACGCCAGGAAATAGTCGTACACCTAACGCATCGATACGGCACTTTGTGAGGGCGATTTTATCGATACG
>JBCBIX010000025.1:0-29655 GCA_038523965.1 Bacteroidota bacterium | reverse complement strand
TTTGGATTCCAAGATAACCGCATCAGACACTTCAATTTCTTCGCCTTCATAGTTCCCAATATCGTCCATGTACACACTTGGGTCCTTTTTTAACTTTCGCACATAGTCGATACAGAAATTATATGTGATGGAGTACAACCATGTCGAAAACTTAGAACGTCCTCCAAAACGCGAGAGGTTGAGCAAGACCTTCATCATAATATCTTGCGTAGCATCCTGTGCTTTCGCCTCATCCTTCAGTATCGTTAAGCACTTCCCAAAAACCTTCTTTGAATATCTTTCATAGAGTAATTCGAAAAAGAAGTTGTTCTGAGTCCTGAGGTATTCGGCGATTACTTCTTCGTCGCTCAGTGTCCGTTGATCACTGCCTTGGAGTAGTACCCATAGATAACTAAGCATGTCGTTCGACCATTAGACGTGTTAATGGCTGAAAGTTACTTATCACCATGATAATTTAACAGAAGAGTGGTTAGTGATAGGAGTGCCTAATTGATAATTACACCCTTGTTTAGGGTCACTTCCATAAGCATACCGGTGCATAATCCCTTTATGCGGATAGAACTCCCAGACTTCAAGGATTCCACCTTTGTTGCTTCAGAAGGCTCCAAAGTGGCCAGGACAGAAGGGGATTCGATTCCCAGGATGACTACTGGGGCACCATTCTCGTCCACATAATGCTCCATGATGCTGCCTTCCACAGTTATAACCTTATCATAATATAGGCTGGCTGCTTTTGTCTCGTCGTTCGTGTAGTCGAGATAAAGATCTGAAGCACTGATATAAAGTGCAGAGCTTTGATTTTTGATCGATGCCTTTGGCCATTTTAGAAGGACGATATAACCTACCATAGCCACAGCTATCAAAACCATTAGAATCCTCACTATAGTTTTAATCATCTGGGTATCTATCTGGGACGGTAAGTAGCTGAAAGAGACAATCGGATATCGCGTGAGATCCCGAGGCGATCCACGTCGACAGCCATAACTGAAGGTAATTTGTCCCTCATCATCTTATTGATTGTTGCAACGCTCGCCTCCTCAATACGAATGACAAAATCAGCCTTCGCTTTAAGACGTCCATCGGGCTGGATAGTCATTGTCCCTTGAGCAGATGTTTTGCGGGAATATCCTCCCATTTTGAGAATTCCGCTAACGACCACTTTTTGTTGGCCCATTCGGGCAAAATCAATTGCTGCCAAGTTTTCAATACTCCCTGTGAATGTAAACTTGGCATATTGGCTGAGATCAACACGACTGCTATGAAAAGCCTGGTCCAAAGCTCCCCAGTCAAATTCAAAAGACTTTACCAATCCGGTCAATTTAATTGTACCAGAAACTGAGCTGATCTCACTATATACCTGATAGTTATCCGCTACAATCGTCTTAAATCGATTAGCACTCTCAACATGGACGTGAGCGGTACGAGAAACATATCGCTGAGCGAGATCGATCTGTGGTGAGTCCGCTGAGATCCACGTGAGAAGGGCAAGTAAAAACGAAAGCATAAAGATCTTGAAGAAACAAAAATAAGGGTAGTTACACTTCTATCAGATTGTCATCTTCTGATATCAATACATCAGTTTGTACAACCCTCGTTATCAATGCTGAATTCTATCGAAGCATCAACTGTAAATCCGGGCACGATTTCAATCTGACCAGCACTGAAGACGGTGGATCCAGATAGGTCAACCGATCCGTTGGTGCGTAGCATCACCTCTGCTCGATAATCCCCTTCTAAGCCTGTATTACTTATCTCCAGCACTTCTTGACAGCCAGTTATGCTATCATCGTTGCTTTGATTGGCGGCGGTTATTCTCAAATTATCCAGTGCCGCCATTCCAGCCCAGGAGTCAGCATCCGAATAGGTGAATCGAAGTCTGAAATCATCATTCTTATACTGAGTGAGATCCGATTCATATGAGGCCATACAGTACTCCTGCCAGATATCAGACCAGTCACACAATGTAGATTCCGCATTTAGAATAACCCGATACTGCTGACCGTCAAATACTTCAACTCGGAAAAAGCTGTTATTGGCTACTTTAGGTGAGGGTCGACCAAAGTCATGGAACAGGTAGTCAAAGCTAACGGTCACTTCGCTGCTGGAGCCAAGGTCAAAAGTGGGTGTTGTCAATGTGACCGTACCCGAATAGAACGAGGAGTTAGTGATATCATCATCCATGATGGCCATACATGTACCGTTCAGAGTTCGTGAAGTCTGGGTATTTGTAGCCTGATTGTAGTTACCATAGATCCGTTCCGACCCCAAAAACTTCCATGCGTACTGAATCAGCGGATCGCCCCCGTTGAAGGTAAACTGGTTTGTGGATGTCTCGGTCCAGCCCTGAGGTATAGTACAAGCATCAAATGTCTCGAAATACTGGATCGAACCGCAGTCAGACAACGGCTCGTCATAAGTGCCTGTCCCACCACATCCAACATCTGAGCCATCCGTAGCCGCTATGGATGCAGTCACATTTGATACTTCTGAAGATGTTAAGCCCTGAATTAAGATGGTCTGTGGACTACTTGACCAATCAAACGAATAGTTCTGCCCTTTTACATTGACATTAAACCCCCCAGCCCCCGTATTGGCATGTTCCAAGGTGATCTCAAGATCATATCGTGTCGTTCCACCATTTCGACGGCAGTCTCCAGGTGTAATGGCAATGATCCGTGAACAGGCCCCCGAGACACAGTCTTCGAGACAAGTGTACCCACTGAGAGCATTATTAATGACAGTTCGGGATTGTTGGGACCATGATGAAGTATTCGAGACACTACTTGACATAATTTGGCCTGCGGTAGCATCATGATTAGAACCAAAATTATGTCCGATTTCATGAGTCGTTAGTACTCTCAGACCCCATGTGATTGAGGTGTACTCCTCGACAAGATGATACTTAAAAGATCGGCACACGGCCCCTATATATGCAAGACCGGCCACACTATTGTTGACTTGTCCTTGACTATCGTATTCCCATATGTCTCTTTTCGTCCAGAGCTGTCCTAAGTCGTGAGTTGCAGTAAATCCATTAGGTGCCCACGACACAAAACTGTTAAGTAAATCTCCGGCTCTTGTAGCGCTGGTCCATGGGTCTTCAGCTGTCGACGTTGAGACAAAATGCTCGACGATAGAAAACTCGATATTCTTACTGAAGATTCCAGTGTAGTCTGCCGCTACAAGATTCATGATGGCAATCGACCTGGCGATGGCTTCTGCAGTTCCTCCATGATGACTTCTATAGGACGCATCCAGAGCGATAGCCAACTCCGCTATCTCACACCCACTGTTCTTGCGGTAACGCCTGATAAGTTCTTGCGTCTTATTATGGACTTCATGTGCGGCACACTTTACCGTTCGATCATTCTGCTTTAGTTGTCGGATATCATAGATGACATGAAGATCTTTGGGAAGCGAGGGATCGAGGCTGTGTGCATTTTCGATGAGAAGTGTACTTCCACCTCTATCAATCATGGCAGTAATTCCAGACTCACTCCCAGTGAGATAGACGTTTGTCTGAGGTTCTCCTTTAAGATGTCCTTGGTAAGTAGTGGCTAACTGGCCTCGCATATCGAGTTCACCACTTGGGGTATAGACCTTATGATGTGGGGATATGAGATCTGATTCATACAACTCCAAGTCCAGAACGAATCCCTTGGCCCCTTGAATTTTCATCTGAACATAGCCTGAAGTTGACTTGAGTTGTCGACCCTCAGGATGTAGAAGCTGATAACCCTCGAACATATCATCCAAGACAGTGGAGCTGTACTTATTCGCACTACTTGACTTAAAGTCTACTTGTCCATCTGCAGATGGAGAACAGACGATGCCAAGCAGAAGGATACTAATAGAATGAGTAAGTACATTCTTCATAAATCGATCTCAGGGTAGTTTCTAACAACGACGTTCATGGACTCCGATGGAGACCATCTTCATAGGACACAAAGGTTTGGTACATCACTCACGATCAGTCACATGGACCGATCTCAATCTCAAGTTCAGAGGCTATAGAGGCCTCGAAACCTTGATTGAGTAATATTTCATTCTGGGCCTGAAGGTGCAATACGCTATTGGTAGGTAATACTCCCTGAGCCTCTATTGATTGATGAGCGCGATATTTTCGACTGGGCAATGAACCCATTAGTGTATATTCTTCAATGCAGTTTGTTTCATCGGCGATGCCGATTCTGACTTCGCCAAGGGCTGTACATGCGGCCCCGTAGTTATTCTCCATCGACAAAAGAACATATCGTGCACGTCGATTCAGATTAGGTATCAAATCATACCCAACATAGGTCGGGGTACCGTCAGCCCTCGGTAGCGAATAACTTCCTATAGGTGACCAAACCTGTGCGTCATTGGAGATGTCCACTGAGATGGTACGTGCACCCTGGTCTAAACCATCAGGGTGATTATAATTCCAGATATGGAGATCCTCGAGAAAGTATTCGAATGTTAAGTCATACACGATCCAATGACCAGCACCACGTCCAGGGTTTGGGCTTAACGAAGTAGAACAAGAGATCCATCCACTATTCAAATCAGTATTGTGTGCATCAGGAAGACACTGAGCTGATAACAACCCAATAGTCATGCAAAACGAACAGAATAGTATGATCAATTTATCCATAACTCCCTCAGCGTGCTGGCAAAGATGGCTGGACATATAGGACACTTTTGCCCATAAAAACCCCTAATAATAGGTACGACTTTGGTTTCAAAAGCACATAGTATGCCAAAGGGTCTGAGGGTCGGCACAATTGTCATGATCAAGTTAAATCGGGGAAAAACTACCAAAATACATGACGATTGGTCATAATATGTAGTCCATGTATCAAGAGTTCATATCACTACAGAAGTTTTTTATCGCTGTCTCCGCACTACTATGCTTGGTAACGTCTCATGTAAATGGACAGAGCTATGACACCGACTTTGTCAGGTATCTCAACTCGGATGGTGTCACCTACAAGGACTACACAAGAGTCGAATCAAGACGTCCATCGAATGCACATCATATCAAAAAGGGGTCAACTCCAGAAAGCGAATACAGCTTCATCGCACCGAATCAGTACAAGTTGGTGCCAATGCTTGACAAGGACTATAACATGATCCAGTTCCCTCAGGGCAGTTTTAGCCTGATCAAAGATGATACCCTGAGAACCAAGGAACTACGCATAGAGGATGGGCTTTACACATGGCAGAATGACTATGAGACTAATGTGGATGGCTACTTTGGCTGTTATGCGGTGCCAGATGGGTTTAGGCATTTTAACTACGTCTGGGTTTTTCCGGATAATCTTGAGATCGTGGCCTACGAGAGCAATCGAGACGGAGAATGGCGCATCGAGGGAAATACGTTATCGTTCATCGCACATGAAGTGAACAATGTGCTCTTCAAGATCCAATACCGTTCGCTCCTCGATCAACCGATGAAGATCTCGGGACGCGATGTCGTGCTGAAGGATTCGATTCAGGTCGGAGCAAAAGCAATAACGATTAGCATCTGGGACGACAGCAAAATCGACAGTGATGTTATCTCCATCAAGATCAATGATGAATGGATCGTCAAATACCTGGAAGCCAAGCAGGAGAAAACAACCTTCAAGTATTTCTTGACCAAGCCTGAAAACTTTATCATTCTTAGAGCGGACAACATCGGCGAAATCCCTCCTAATACAACGGCCGTCCAGATCGATGATGGGAAGAACAGTAAGATGATTGTACTGAATAGTGATCTCGGCATGAGTGAAGCGATCAAGGTCAATCTGGTGGAAGGCTAAGCTCTACTGACGTAGCAGATATGAGCTACTTTTGCATCACCTATGGCGACTCCACGATCCGTTGCATTTCACACCTTGGGCTGCAAGCTTAACTACTCTGAGACGTCGACCATCCGTCGACAGTTCGAACAGCGAGGCTACCACACACATGAGTGGGACCAGCCTGCTGATGTGTACGTTCTCAACACGTGCAGCGTGACCGAATTCGCCGATAAAAAATGCAGATCTGCAGTGCGTAAGGTACTCCGCCAACAACCTGAAGCCAAGGTGGTCGTCATCGGTTGTTATGCCCAACTCAAACCTGATGAAATAGCAGAAATACCTGGAGTAGACCTTGTGCTCGGAGCTGCGGAAAAGTTTCAAGTGCACAACTATATCGATAGTATCGTGAAATCCTCTGACAAGGGATTAGTCCGAGCTGGTCAGATCCAAGAGATCAATTCATTTGAAGAGGCATTCTCATTCGGTGATCGTACACGTACCTTTCTTAAGGTGCAAGATGGGTGTGACTACAAGTGTACGTTTTGTACCATTCCACGTGCTCGAGGACGCAGTAGAAGCGCAACTATCGAACAAGTCATCGCAAATGCTCGGGAGATCGCTGCTCGCGGCGTTAAGGAAATCGTACTAACTGGTGTCAATATCGGGGACTATGGTATTGATATCGATGGTCAGCGTAGAGGTACATTTCTCGATTTGATGCGTGATCTTGATCAGGTGACAGGTATCGAAAGAATTCGAATTTCGTCGATCGAACCAAACCTCTGCCACGACGAGGTGATCGATTTTGTAGCATCTTCCAATCGATTCGTCCCACACTTTCATATGCCACTCCAGAGCGGCGCAGACCGCATTTTAGCGCTGATGAAGAGGCGATACCGGAGTGATCTCTATCGTAGGAGAGTGTCGCGCATCAAAGAAATTATGCCGCATTGCTGCATAGGTGTTGATGTAATCGTCGGATTTCCTGGCGAAACTGAAGAAGACTTCGCACAGACGTTTGATTTCTTGGAGGAGATCGATGTCAGCTACTTTCATGTATTCACCTACAGTGAGCGCGCGAATACGCCTGCCGCAGCTATGGGAGAGCCCGTGCCCATGTCCGTCCGGCGTAGTCGAAATGAACGTCTTCGCCATCTCTCCCAGAAGAAAAAGCAAAAGTTCTACCGTCAACATATTGGACAAGTTCGAAATGTATTGGTAGAACAAGGTGCCGATGGGTACACAGGATTTACAGACAACTATATCAAGGTGGCGATCGCCGATCCTTCAGCCCAGGTTAATACTATAACGAGATTCGAACTGGAGCACTTACGTGATGATCTACTTCTCGAGGCTCGCCCAGTCGTCCTACAAGAAGTCAATTGAGCAAACCTCGCATTCTTGTCATTCCCGGGTGGTACCCCTCGACATTAGAACCACTCAATGGCGATTTTATCGAACATCAGGTATCCATTATTAGACGGGCAGGATATGCTCTTGATGTGGTGTTTTATGATGGGAACATCCGCTACTTAAGCAAAGGACAGATCAGTCAATGCAGTCGTGTCAGTGCATATGAACAACGGTCAAAAGACCTTGTGATATCTGGGCCAACATGGCCGAAAAACAGTGTCTTTGGCCTTCATCTTTGGATAAAGAAATTTGCATCGCACGCGATTGAATTTGGAGCAACCTACGGCAAACCTGATATCATCCATGCTCACACCTATCTGGGAGGAGCTGTAGCGAAGCGCATCGCCGAACTGTGGGATAAGCCCTATGTGATTACAGAGCACTATACAGGATGGATGACAGGTAATTATCGCAAGAGTCATCATCGACTTGCCAAAGCAGCTTTTACCAATGCTGATAAAATCACTGCGGTCAGCAAGTCATTGGGGGATTGTCTCTCCAGAGAATTCGCCATCCAAGCAGAGATGGTGCCCAACTTCATCGATGAGAGTCATTTTACCTTGGGAACGCCCCACAAAGAGCCAATCATAACTTGTGTAGGAGATCTCATCAAGCGCAAGAACTGGCCCTTGGCCATAGAGACGGTTGCCCAACTTCGGAGACAAGGTGTCCCATGTCATCTGCACATGATAGGCTCAGGTCCAGAGCAACCCATCCTTGAGCGATTATGTCACCGACTGGGCATCATAGCCTCTGTAAAGTTCCACGGCGAATTGTCAAAAGTGGAAGTGGCTAAACAACTCCAAAAATCAAGCATACTCCTCCATACAAGTCACATAGAATCCTACGGAATCGTCATTGCAGAAGCATTAGCGACTGGGGTGCCTTGTGTTGTTGTGCAAAACGGTGGTTCCGCCGAGTTCCAAGATTTGAAAGGCTTCACAGAGGTGACTAAGCCACAGCCATCTATCATCGCAAAGATCATTCAGCGTGTTACCCATCAATCTCCCACCCCACAAGAGATAAGAGACGACTATCTCAAACGCTTTTCCTCTGATAAAATGGTTGAGAGGATATTAAATATCTATGCAAGCATGACCTAAAATGCGAATCCAAGTCCTAAGATTAGCTGAGAAGTCTCATCGGAACCTGCCATATAGGAGACCGAAATAGGCATCACATCAAAAGGACTTATCCAAAAACCTCCTCCGTAGGCAGTATGCCAGCGATCACTCTGCTCGTCATCAGCCCAGACACGACCATGATCAAAACTCCCTATCAATCCGAAGGAAAATGGTATTGCTCCCTTAGGAAGTTGAAAAAGAGGAATCCTGAGATCATTGCTTATGACGAATGAAGATCTCCCCCCTAACCGATTGTTTCGCAGTGATCTGAGGCCAGTGTTCTGACCGAGGTAGTTCGCAAAAGGAAATCCAAAATCTCCCCAATTCACTCCGAACTCAACCTTGTGCGCGAGAACCCACGGATCTGGCACGAATAAGAAGTTATACACGGCCAGGGAACCTGCTAACTGCGCAAAGGACTCCTGTTGGTCAGCTATATTGAGGCGATAAGATGGCCGCAGCTGAAAGTCAATTCCAGTTGTTGGAGCATTTGGTTGATCGACCTTGCGTAGGTGATACAACCCTTCTACACCTACATAATGACGCGCCTCAAAGTCCGCTTCTGTTAACCCAGAGAATGGACTCTCGGTAATGAAACGCCCTTGGTTACTTCTGAGATTTAAATACTCATACGACGGCCCGATGTCAAGACGCGAGATTTGGCGTGGGGTAGACCATGAGATGGCCGGATGAAGGCGTATCCGCTCTTGTCGATATCTGAAAAAGTTGAAATCATCAAAGTCCCTGAAGTCGAACTGCACTTCGTTCGACAGACCAAAAAAGTTGTTGACATAACCAGGCAAGAAAAACGAAGATTGCAGTCTGAAGTCTGCGGCTCCCATAACTTGGCGTGCGTGCATCTCATATCCCAGTGATACCTCACTTCGAGCTGTGGAGTATCCGAATCTCAGGACATGTCTGAGCCCGTAGGGACGCTTTCGAAATCCATACTGATTGATCTGATGGATATAATTGAGCCGAAGTCCGTCGTCTGGAGTATACCCTACAAATGGCACTCCTATCACACTACCATACTCATATTCGTATCGATTCCAGCGGTTATCCTGATAGCGATCGGATCGACGATCTGAGGAGTCATCGCCTAAGGTGACATCATTACCGTCGACATCATCATAGTAGATCAGGCTCTTCCGACCGCCTCTTAGTTCTGAGTGATCAACGATGCGATCACGACCGTCTCCTCCGATGACACGTACGACTGGTCCACTGCGCTGAGAACCACTTATCAAGAACTCATCATCTTCCTCTAATCCATAAAGTCGAATCTCCTTAGTCGCTCCAGCGATTATGGTCCGATGGTAGAGCGTATCATCATAGCTACCATTCTTCTTGATCTGGATAACCTTAACATCTACGAGACCACCTTCTTCTCTTGCGACCTGAAAGGACTCGCGTTCTTCAGTTCCTATGATATCGATGTAATCATCTAAAAAGTGATAATACTCTGCACACCACTCAGCCAGTCGATCTCGACGTTCCAGAAGTGTTTGGTAATATTCTTCTCCTCGTAGATCTTGGATTTCACTCGGTAGTCTTGAGACAGCGGCCCTAATGACATCATCGGAGAGCTGAGATTGGATATCCTCGGCCATAATTCGCCAGTCATTTTCATCCATCTCATTGAGAAAGTGTCGATCAAAATGTCGCGCGTTGTAGGCCATGTAAGCCACATTCTTGAGGTCACGATCGAAGTTTTGAAACTTCCGAGTCTGTGGTGTTACCAGCTTTGTGAGTGCAGGAATAACCCCTTTGTATTTAAAGAAGACTTGATCACGATCTCGCGGTATCGGCTCGTAGTAGTAGTGATTTTCTCCTTCTCTCGTTTTCTCCTTGAAGGAAGCCCATCTCCACTGATCATCATGACGATCCCAATCTCCCAAGAAGATGTCCAAGATCCGTGACCTCAGCACCTGCTCCTGTCGGACGTGGTGGCGAGAGTTATCTCTTAATCGATCGAGCAAATCAGCATAAGAGATAATCTTCTTGCTATATCCAAAATCCTCCTCCTCACTTTCGTCTTTGTAAGGCCGCTCTTCGAATAAGTATAATGCATCACCATACTGGGAGCCATACTCCCCCAGTAACTGCTGATCAGGTAAGTAGACTAATTCAGGGTTGGTATGATAAACGCCAACAGCAGCGGCTAACGGAGGTACCATAAGTGCGGCATACGGCTGCGAGGCACTAATCTGATCCTGGAAAATTGCCTCAACCAGACTACCCACGAACTCTGTAGGTACAACTTTAGCGACACCTTTAGCCACAGATCTTAGCACCCACTGATCTCCTTGTTGATCTCGCAGTCGGATAGACTTGCTGCTGAAGCCACCTCCCACCTTGAGCGGCTGTAAACCACCTTTTTCTGAGGACAGATTAAGACTCCTGAATGTCACATCAGTTGCCCAGTCATCTCGATACAACTCACCGAAGAGCATCTTGTGCAATCCCTTCTTTGTATACTGAGCAGAGGCAGAAGTAGTCATGGAGTCACTTTCGATCGCATAAGTCTCGTTGAGCTGCCCAAATGATTCCCGCGAAGGGATGATAACCTGATTAAATCTCTCGAACTCCACCTCACCTTCGATAGTGAATACCCTGAGTCGAACATCACCTGAGCGGAGATACTCGAGCTTAGCATAACCTTGTTTCTCAGTGCTGAAGACACCGTCCGTGCGATTAGGCAAAAAGGACTCTTTGGACCCAGAACCACTCTTGATGAAGTGATGCCCGTGCAGAGCGAAGTACTGCTGATTATGCTCATGTCCTGAGGCGAGGACGACGTTCTGATGATCATCGAGGGCATCAAGTATTTGCTCTCGAAGCCGCTGGTACAAGGGATGAGGCATATCCTGCTTAGCACCAAAAGCCGATCGATAAAACGGATACAGTGACCCCAGACCTGGCAACGGCAAATAAAAATTGGAAGAAATTGCTCGCAATGGAAACAGATGATCTTCGATAGGATAGTCACCATTATGACTACCATCAGAGTAGATAGGATGATGAAGTGCGATGATGATGTGCTTGTCATCCTCCTCTGCCAAAATCGCCTTTAGTTCATCGATTATCTCACCAAAGTTCTTGTTGGGACAGTCGGCTGCTCGGAGCTGCTCATCGGTATGAGGATGAAGCCACCATTGACTATCAAGGCCGATAAGCAGCACATCTTTTCCAAGTTTCTTGATTTCTGGACCAGGACAACCATGATCTGGTATCATCACATCTCCACGATCGAGATAGAACTCGATGAACTCCTCTTGGGCATGGATATAATCGATCCCATCTGACTTGGCATCATTCCAATCATGATTACCTGGTATGAAATAAATTTCTCCAGCGAAGTCTTCCACGGCTCGCAGTTGGACCAATAACTTAGCTTCAGCTGACTGCCGTGTAGCTTCATCATGACCTATTGGAGGAAGTCCGTTGTGGTAGACATTATCCCCCAAGAAGATGATGGCGGACTGTTCCCCTTCCTTATCCAATCGCTCTTGGAGATGCTCGAAAACCGGGTCCTGGGTCTCGGTTTTGGGTGCTCCACTGTCTCCGATGAGGTATACCGCATAGTCTATGGAGTCCTGCCCATATCCCAAGGACCAAAACAGGAAAAGAAATAAGGTTAAGGCTTGATTCATCCGATCAGTTGATCAACGTGATGTGGGTTAGTCTCGCAATATTCCTTTTTCCCAAATAGCCGATGCCTCCGCGCTGCTATCCAACGATACACCGTATCTCTAAAGCCTCTGGGAAATATGCTGAGCAGTTTTACCGCTTTCCAAGGTCCATTCAGGAAAGGAATCAACTGAAACAGTACATCCGAGTGCAAATAATAAACACCCTGCCTTAGGAGTACCACCGTATCAAGATCTTTCGATAGTTCAAGTTGTGTTACTGCTTTGATAGCTGCATCGTGTTGTAGTGGATAGAAGACCAAGAGTCCTTTCTTATCCCTCTTTTTTAAAAACGTCACGAACGCCTCGCAGAGGTTACAGACGCCATCATAGAGGATGACTGGCCTCTGGAAAGAAAGCTGAATTAGGTCAATCGAAGATGTCGGCTGAACGTGCATCATGGGCAAATTCAATGTTGAGTTGGGGACGATGTTCACATCGACAGAAATCAAAATATATAGTTTTGCCCCAAGTTAGAAGGACAGCATCCGAACTAATCCGTTCCTGCAGATGTCCTCTATTCAGTATCGTCATCATCGAAAACACCTCCTCCTCCATGGCAAAGAATCTGCTGATCGTCGAGTCCCCTGCTAAAGCAAAAACCATCGAAAAGTACCTTGGGAAAGACTTCAAAGTCAAGTCAAGTTACGGGCACATTCGTGATCTCGATAAGGGATCCAAAGGGATATCTATAGAGAATTTTGAACCACATTATGTCGTCTCACCAGAGAAAAAGAAGGTCGTCAAAGAACTCCGTAGTGAGATCAAAAAGGTCAGTGAAGTATGGTTAGCGACGGATGAGGACCGAGAAGGAGAGGCTATCTCATGGCATCTATGCGAAGAGCTGGGATTAGATGTGGACACGACTAAGCGTATTGTCTTCCGAGAGATTACGAAACCTGCAGTCAAAAAAGCCATCGAAAATCCACGTCTGGTCGATAAAAATTTGGTCAATGCCCAGCAGGCGCGTCGAATCTTGGATCGATTAGTTGGCTTCGAGCTCAGCGAAGTGTTGTGGCGCAAAGTCAAAAACAAACTCTCAGCAGGACGAGTACAATCTGTCGCAGTCAAACTCATCGTCGAGCGCGAACGAGAGATAATGGCCCATGATAGTGTGTCGTATTATAAGGTTGTTGCCCTATTCGACGTCAAGGACAAAAATGGTCGAAAGACCACGCTCAAGTCTGAACTCACTGACCGACTCACAGACATAGAGGAAGCGAGATCCTTTTTGGCTGATTGCAAAGGAGCCATATTCAAGATCCGAGATATCGAGATTAAACCGACTCAGCGAAAGCCAGCACCTCCGTTCACAACTTCTACGCTCCAACAGGAGGCAAGTCGGAAGTTAGGTTTTGCTGTAAAACGGACGATGTCTACAGCCCAGCGTCTATACGAACAGGGGCACATCACATATATGCGTACTGACTCAACAGCATTGAGCAATCTTGCTATCGGCACAATCGCAGATTTAATCCACAAGGACTACGGCGAAGACTATCACAAGGTCCGGCAGTTTAAGTCTAAGAACAGTAATGCCCAAGAGGCGCACGAAGCCATACGTCCGACGTATATCGAAAACAAAGAAGTGTCTGATGATCGCGATCAACAACGTCTCTACGAATTGATCTGGAAACGGACGGTTGCCTGTCAGATGGCCAATGCCCGATTAGAAAAAACAAATGTCGATATCGGCATATCGACCCTCCCAGATCGAAGATTAAAAGCCACAGGAGAGGTGATGAAATTCGATGGCTTTCTGAAAGTCTACATGGAATCCAAAGATGATGAGGACGATGACGAAGCGAAAGGAATCTTGCCTCCATTGGCCACAGGCCAGGTGTTGGATCTACAGGCGATCAAAGCAACGGAACGATTCACTCGTCCACCAGCGCGGTTTACAGAAGCCAGTCTGGTCAAAAAGTTAGAAGAGCTCGGCATCGGTAGGCCCTCCACATATGCCCCTACGATTACGAAGATCATGGAGGCCACACGTGGTTATGTAGTGAAGGAAAGCAGGGAGGGGGCCCCTCGTGACTATCAAGAACTCACCCTGTCTGGTGGAGAAATATCGCAAGACAAGCTCAACGAAATCACTGGCGCAACTTCAAATAGACTCTATCCCAGCGACTTGGGTATGGTCGTCACAGACTTCTTGGATCAGCATTTTGATGAGATCATGAATTATGGATTTACTGCTGATATAGAGGAGAAGTTCGACCAGATAGCAGAAGGCGATGGAGAGTGGAAGGAGATGCTCAAGCAATTCTATGAGCCGTTTCACTCGACGGTCTCCAACACCCTTGAGAACGCCGAACGAGCAAAAGGAAAACGAATCCTGGGTAAAGACCCTGAAACTGGACACAGCGTATTAGTTCAGATCACTCGGTACGGACCAGTAGTGCAGATCGGTGACCGCGAGGAGTTAGGAGAAGAGGAGAAGCCAAAATTTGCCAACCTCCGACCGGGCATGAGTATGCAGACGATTACCTATGAGGAGGCGATGAAGCTTTTCGAACTTCCCAAAATCCTGGGTCAATGGGAGGAGAAAGATGTCGAGATAGGCGCAGGTAGATATGGACCCTATGCCAAATATGACGGCAAGTTTGTGTCACTGCCCCGTGGTATGGATCCCCTCGAGGTGGACTTTGACACAGCTATAGAACTTATCAAGGCCAAACTCAAGGAAGACGAACCCATCGGAACATACGAAGGACTTCCCATCACAAAGGGTAAAGGACGCTTTGGGCCTTTTGTAAAGTGGAATGATCTCTTCGTCAATATCCCGAAGCGATTCGATCCAGATACCATCACCATGGATGAGATACATGGACTGATCAAGATCAAGGCCGAGAAAGAAGCGAACAAGTACATCAAACAATGGCCCAAAGAAAAGATCGCTCTTGAGAATGGACGATGGGGACCATTTATCCGATTCAAAAAGAAGAGCATCAAAATCCCAAGAGAAAAGGGTGAAAAACTTGATCCAGAGAAGCTCAAGGAGTGGACTCTCGAGGATGTTCAGAAGATCATCGATGCTGCCGGATAAGAACAGCTCACCAATCTATGATCATTCCGATATGAGGGATTCCATCTTCTAAGTATTCATCCCCAACAGATCGAAATCCCAGCTGCTCATAAAAAGGTATCGCATAGACCTGGGCGCTTAACTTAATCGGAGTCCAATCCAGGGACCGTGCCAAGGCTAATGACCGTTGCATAGTACGGAGTCCTTCACCTTGCCCGCGATATGCTGGTGATGTGACAACTCGACCTATGGAAGCATACTCCGGATAACTGTGCCCTGCTGGAAGGACGCGTGCGTATGCCTGCACAGTATCATTTGGGTCGATTCCGATGACGTGGTATGACTGTTCATCTAATCCATCGGCGTCGAGGTAAGCACAGTCTTGTTCGACGACGAAGACTTCCTGACGTAGCCGCAAGATTTGGTAGAGTAAATGAAGGTTGAGGTCTTCAAACTTCGTGATATGATAACGTAAACTCATCGACGGGCGAGACCTACGGTTTTCCTGGTGGACCATCTCGTTCCATCTGGGTGTACGAGTTGTATCTGGAGGATATAGATCCCTTCTTCACATTCCGTGTTAGCGCACCTACCATCCCACATAAGTTCACCTTCTGTTCCAAAGAGCTGGTTGGGAGTAAGGTCAGTTCGCTTCCGACCGCGATCGTCGAAGATTGTTATTGCACCGGTGTATCCAGGACGATCTAAGACATAGGTTATCTGAAGATCATCGCCTGACGAGGCCACGAACGTCTTTGCATTTGTAGAAAATCGATTTTGCCCACCACGGACGGAAGCACTATTCGGTGAGCCGGGGGTACCAAAATGAACGTCCGAGGACGCCGAGGTCCAGTTCGTTCCGTCGTCTGTGGGCACATCGACAGATATACGTTCTAAACTGACACCATCCTCGATGTCAATTAGTGGGTGATGGAGCCTCTCATCATAGGAGAATCGGTCCACTAATTGATCAGCCATGATTAACTCGACGGTGCCATCATCATTGGAGAATCGAGGCAACTCTAAAGGCACAAATGCTGAGGGGTCATGAATCGGATAGTCCCTCCTCACTTGGTCAGGATCATCAGTGAATACGATGAGTTCTCCATCCTTGATTAATAGAGACGAACCAATCACTTTTTGATCTCCGTTAGCCGCATTTCGAATAGTAAGTCCATTGAGATCTATGACCCGATCAGAGACATTGATTACCTCGAGATAATCTGCTCCATCGCCTATCGGATTGAACAATATCTCATGAATCAAAAGATCACCTGGTCCTGGAGACCCAAAACGAGTTAGTTGGACAGAAGTATCCAGGAGATTTCCTGACAGATCGGCGATACCGACCAAATCAACCTCATACGGTACTCCTGATACATAATCACCATTGAGCTCAAGGCGACGTGCCGCAACACGAACCTGAATATCGGCTGGTGATGGAGTTACTACTACAGAACTTCCAATTTGAACAGAGTTCGCATCGATTGACTCATCAAAATCGATGATGATCTTGTCCTCCATGATTCTCGTGAGAATGATTTGTGGTGGATCTTGATCGGGCACTGTTGATCCGACAAGGATATCATCAAAAAAGAAGCGATCACTCCTCGTACTTGTATACGCACATCTGAATCCAAAGACAATTGGTCCGATGATATTAACCTCTGGAAGTGTCACCTCTAAGGATCCTGTTGTGAGGTCATCCACATTCGTGTATGCCACGCTTAGCACGTTATCCTCCAGTTGGACGTCGAAGGCCAGGTGGGGATTTTCGGCGACATCGCCCATGACTCCTTCAGCTAAGATCTCTG
Organism: Bacteroidota bacterium; assembly: GCA_038523965.1. Classification (GTDB taxonomy): domain Bacteria; phylum Bacteroidota; class Bacteroidia; order Chitinophagales; family Saprospiraceae; genus JAJRXG01. The sequence continues at coordinate 12,819 of JBCBIX010000025.1, read as the reverse complement.
TGTCCTTGTCTACCCGAGATAAGACCTGTACGGCATCTTCGTCTCCAGAGACGCCTATCTGAATGAAAATTCCATTTACAAAAGAGGTATCCGAAATCAAGGCTACCTGTAGTCTATTACTATTGCTCGGTGCAAACTCCAATCTACTGGTCCATTCCCAACTGAAGTTTCTGGATGGTTGAATCTCTGTGAAGAGTCGACTGGCACCAGCTTGATCCTGTGAGAGTCGAAGTTCTCCATTATCAGTGATGATAAAGTCAGTCCGATCTCCCTCCCAGATAGCATTCAAAACGGGCTGATCAAATGAGTCGTCGACCTGCGCCACAGCAAGATCCACGCTTGTGAATGCGAGAAAGATGACCCAAATTTGCCGCCCCAGCATCAAATACAAAGGGCATAGCGTTCCTCTTGATGAGATAGGTGCAGGGGTATGGGATCTGGGCATCAATTTTGTCATCAGAATCCTCTCAAGAGAGAAAGGACTAAAGTAACAATGTCATGCGTGTAGCTATAGTAGGAGTAACTGGTCTTGTCGGCGGAGTCATGTTAGAGGTCCTCAAAGAGCGTGAATTTCCAATCACAGAGTTGATTCCGGTGGCTTCAGAACGTTCGGCTGGAAGAACAATCAGTTATGGCGATCGTGACTACACAGTTATCACCCCTGCGCAGGCGGTGGCTTTACGTCCAGATATCGCGTTGTTTTCGGCAGGTGGAGCCACATCTCGAGAATGGGCTCCTAAGTTCGCATCGGTGGGTACTGTCGTCATCGATAATTCGTCTGCTTGGCGCATGGACCCGGCAGTACCGTTAGTAGTACCAGAGGTTAATGCCGATCAGTTGACTGACCAGCACATGATCATAGCTAACCCCAACTGTAGTACGATTCAGATGGTCGTCGCATTGGCACCGCTACACCGAGCTTATGACATCAAGCGCCTGGTGATATCAACTTACCAATCTTTCACAGGTACCGGAGTAAAAGCAGTCCGTCAATATGAGGCTGAACGAGCTGGAGGATCCGCCAATGGCGATAGTGCATATCCGCATCCCATATTCGAGAACTGCCTCCCTCACTGCGATATCTTTCTCGATAATCACTACACTAAGGAAGAGATGAAGCTCGTCCATGAGACCAGAAAGATCATGAGTGCTCCAGATATAGCAATCACAGCTACTGCTGTTCGAGTACCAGTTCATGGTGGACATTCTGAGAGTGTCAATGTAGAATTCGTGCGGGATTTTGATATCAGCCAGGTGAAAGACCTACTGGCCTCTTCTGATGGAATTGTCCTGCAAGACGATCCTGGAAATAACATCTATCCCATGCCTCGTCATGCAAAGTCACTGGATCCTGTATTCGTAGGTCGACTACGTAGGGACGAGTCTATACCCAATGGCTTGAACATGTGGATCGTAGCCGATAACCTTCGTAAAGGAGCAGCTACAAATGCCGTTCAAATAGCACAGCATCTCGTCTCGAACGGGATCGTCACATCATCCGTACCAGCAGAGGTCTAATCACCCTGCATGCCAACACACAACTGACGAGGAAAACCTCGATAACGAGAACACATGAAAACGAAGATTGTACTCTGGGGAGAAAAGGAAGGCGACTCTAAGGTCCTCCTGGCCATCGAATTGATCGAAGCTGACAATGTAGTCCGTATCCACCAGACCCCAGAACGAGAAGCCACTGAGGACTTTTACAATACCCTTATGAACCAGTGGCGAAAGGGAGAAGAAATCCAGTGGACGGAGTCAACTGAACAATTGGACCGACCACTATCTATGACAGAGGGCTTACTCCCTGATGATCTTAGAACCCAGCGTCAGGATATTCTTGCACGAGCCAAAACAGAGTGGCACTTCGTTGTCCTGTCTTCTAAACTATTCGCCTCCTATGCAGATGAAATCGCTGACTTTCAGGAGAAGGTGAATGGCCTCAGTTCATTTGACAATCGAGTCTGGGAGGACATGAAAAGTTTCTGGAGTAAAGTGCAGGCGCAGGTATATGAAAAAAACTTGTTCCGAGAACACGCCGTGGAACTACGTAGTAAAACGGATCAAGTGTTCGACACTCTCAAGAGCCTGAAGAAAGCCGCTAACGACGAATTAGAGCGCACCAGTCGTGATTACCTCGCCAAGTTCTCAGATCGACTAAGTGATATCGAGGCTCGTATCGAGAAAGGTCTTGGGCTCCAGCCGATCTTTAATGAGCTCAAAAATGTCCAACAAGACTTCAAAAAAGCGAAGTTCACTCGTAAGCATCACAATGAAATTTGGGGTCGTATTGACAAGGCCTTTAAAGTTGTCAAAGAGAAGAAATACGGCAAGAAATCTGATGGAAGTTCAGGTGCACAATCCCGGCTCGCCAATCGATATGATGGTCTCCTGAATGCGATAGACAGGATGGAAAAATCGATGAAGCGAGATCATCAAGACATGGCCTTTCAGAAAAAAAGAATCAACGATACTGATGGTCAGCTCGAACTCCAGATCAGACAGGCGAAGATGGCCATGATCGAAGAACGAGTCGCAAGTAAGCAAGTCAAGCTCGATGACATGCTCAAAACCAAGGGTGAGCTCGAAAAGAAGATGGAAGCCGAGAAAAAGAGAGCAGAGGCGCTTGAGGCTAAGCAGAAACGAGAAGAGGCTCTAAAAAAAGCAAAGCAATCTGTTAAGGAGGGAATCGCCGATGACATCGCAACTAATATGGATGCCCTCTCCGAACGGGAGAAAGAACTCATTGAGGCTTCTGAGAAGCTCAAAGCCATCAAACAAAAACGACAAAGCAAGCAACCTCCGAAAGAAGAGACTCCAACAGAGACAGTGCAAACCGCAACACCACAACAAAAAACTGTGGTGCTCCACCCAAAGGATTTGGATTCCGACTCGGTTAAGCCTTCATCTGATGAAACGCGACCAGCTAACGAAATCGCGACCGTAGCAGCGACTGAGGCAATGCACGAGATCAAGTCCATGGCTGAGCCCAATAATAAGCTATCTGCCGAAGCACAGAAACAAGAAGAGTAGGCGATGAAGGCGATTATCCCGGTCGCCGGAGCAGGTAAAAGGCTGCGACCACATACATACACACAGCCAAAGTCACTCATCCTTGTTGCTGGGCAACCGATCCTATCGTTAATCTTGGATCAATTGATCGATGCAGGAGTAACAGAGTGCGTGTTCGTCCTTGGTTACCTCGGTGAAAAGATCAAAACATACCTGGATACCTCTTATAGTCACCTCCACAAAACATACATCTACCAGGAAAACCGTCGAGGTTTAGGTGACGCCATACTCTGCACCTCTGAGGCAATAAAGGCCGAAGACGAAGTGCTTGTCCTACTGGGTGATACCATAGTGGATCTGGATCTGAAGCATTTCATAAATCAGCCTGGATCGGTATTGGCCACTCAGCAGGTAGCAGACCCACGACAGTTCGGTGTTGTCGAAGTGGATCGGGATGGCCGAGTAACCAAGGTGGTCGAAAAGCCCAGCATTCCCATCACTAATCAAGCCATCACTGGGCTCTACAAATTTGGAAATACAAAATCTCTGATCTCTGCACTTGCGACCATAAGCGAGCGTGCTCAGGATGAAGATCAGGAGGTCCAGTTGACAGATGCCATAATGTTAATGATCGATCAGGGTCTTCCATTTTCGACCTATGAGGTCAGCTATTGGTACGACTGCGGAAAAAAGGATGTCCTTCTCAATACGAATCGTGTCCTACTGGAGAAAAGAACTACCGATGTCGGTACTCGATACATCCATAACCAAAGCATCATCATTCCTCCTGTGATCTTTGGGGATGCATGTCAATTCACGAATTCAATCGTTGGTCCTCATGTCACCTTGGGAGATCATGTCCGGATCGAAGGCTCAGTCATCAGTGATTCAATAGTGGGCAACTATGTAAATATCAGCGGATCGATTTTGTCAAAGTCCATCATCGGAAATGACGCGGCAGTTAGTGGTCCGGCCCAAAGCCTCAACATTGGAGACAATACTGAGATTGATTTTGCAGATGTGATCTCTTAAACAGCGCTGACCTCAGCAGTAGGTCGATACTCGACGATGCTTCGGTTAGAAGCACGCAGATATGAGCGAGTCATGTCGACAATGTCTTCGGCAGTCACCTGCTCATAAAGTCTTTCCTGTTGGTTCATCAAGTCTAACGAGTCCAGCCACTCGAAATATGCCATAGAAATGGCTTTGTTGAGTACGTTCAGATCGCTAATCGCAAGACTTGAAATGACCTTATTTTTCACCTTCTGGAGTTCGCGGTCAGCGGGTGGATCATCAACTACAGTTTGAATCTCATGTTGGACTGCCTCCAAAGCTTCCTGTATGGATACACCAGGCATAGGGCGACCTTCGATAATAATCAGTCCAGGCTCGAATGTGCCTGTGACATAGCAGTCTAAACTGCTGAACAATTGTTTACCTCTGATCAGGCTGGTATAGAAGCGCGATGACTTTCCATTAGCCAATACATCACTAAGGAGATCACATGCATAGTAAGCTTGACTATTGCGACCTGGCATATGGTATCCCAACAAAAATAATGGAGACGGAACATCAGCATCAACGCCAGTGAATCGCTCCTCCTCTTGATTTACATCAACAGACGGTTTACTCACAGAGTAACTATCGACTTTGATCTTCCCGAACCACTTCTCTGCTAATCGGAATACACTATCGACCGCTAATGGACCTGACACTGTAAGAATCGCATTAGATGGATGGTAGTGATGGTCATAAAAAGATCGGACCTCGCTCAGATGTGCATTGGCTATATGATCTATGTTTTTCCCAATAGTCGGCCAACTGTAGGCGTGATCTTGATAGGCCAAAGCGGCCAGATGATGCCAACTATCGCCATAAGGCTTATTGAGACAGACCTCCTTAAACTCTTCGATGACTACTTTCTGCTGGACAGAAAGTGATTTTTGATTGATATCAAGGCCCATCATCCTGTCCGCTTCTAACCAGAGTGCTACCTCGATATTCTTGGCAGGAACGAGATCGTAAAAGTTCGTGTAGTCTGTATTTGTAAAAGCATTGTTCTCTCCCCCTGCATTCTGTAGCGGAGTATCAAAATCTGGGACTTGATGGGTCCCACAAAACATTAGATGCTCAAACAAATGAGCGAACCCAGTGCGATCAGCCTCCTCATCTCTGGATCCAACTTTGTACAAGACATTTACAGCACACATGTTAGTAGTTGTATCTTGCTCTGCCACGACCGTCAGACCATTGTCAAGGATTCGCTTGTCATAATGGATCATTAAAAAACGCTTGTATTCGGTCGCGAAGGTAGTTTCAATCGCACTCCTTTTGCCGACTGATTATCGACAGAGTCGATACATCTGCCATCACTACACGAAAGAAGAATATGGTCTACAAGCCACCCAAAAGCGCCTCATAGCAAGATCAATGCTGCCGGATGTCTGATGAAAGGCCCTACTCTTCTGTGCTGAAGGCTCCTTTAGTTTTACTGTAGATCCAGAAACATAATACGGCGATGACTATGACTCCAGGAACAGCATCAAATGGCTCATCGGCTATGGCAAGTGCGGTTCGCGAACCAGTCAGCACGATGATCAGGGCATAGGTCAATCCCATGAGCGCCTCTCCAGTAATAAGACCGGAAGCGATGAGAAGACCACTGTTTTCACTATTCTTTTGTTTGTTATCATAGTTTGGATCTCCTGAACGACTTCTGTGATAGCGCTGGACCAACCATGCGACAATACCACCCAACATGATGGCACTGTCCAGTTCGAATGGAAGATATATCCCTACCGCCACCGCAAGAACAGGAATCCGAAAATCACTACCTCGTCTTTCTTGAATCTGATCCAAAATGATCACAATCGTGCCAATGACCATACCCGCATAGACCATAGGCCAAGGGAGATCTCCTGAGAATACCCCTTCGGCAACACTTTGCATCAATGTGGCCTGAGGAGCTGCAAGAGAATCAGGATTCGCTTCTGTTGCGGGACCAAACCCAAAACCTTGCATCAGCAACTGAAGTACCAGCGGCATAACAAGTGCAGCGCTAACCACTCCAACCATTTGCATGATCTGTTGATTTTGGGGAGTCGCGCCTAACACGTGTCCTGCTTTGAGATCTTGCATATTATCTCCTGCGATAGCTGCCGCACAGCAGACAACAGCCCCGATTAAGATGGCTGCGGCGGGACCTTTTTCATTATCGGCACCCAGGATGACAACCAATATGAGTGAGGCCGTAAGTATCGTCGCTATAGTGACACCCGAAATTGGATTATTGCTACTGCCGACCAGTCCTGCCATGTAGCCAGCAACTGCGCTAAACAGGAAACCTGCGATAACCATAAATACTGCCATCATTCCCGTGATAGCGATATCATGGATCTCTCGTAGATAGATCAAAAAGATGGGTATAATCATCACTACGATAGCCGCTAATACCCACTGCATCGGTGTATCTCTCTCAGTGCGCTGAGTGGATGATACGTCACGGTTCTGCTTGATCGCCTGAATGCCGCTCTGTACTGCCAAACCGATCGAACCGCGCAGCTTGATAAGTGCCCAGAGTCCACCGACGACCATGGCTCCCACTCCGAGATAGCGGATCTGTGATGTCCAGATCTGATATCCCAGATCAACTGCTCCCCCCGGTTCTGGACTCAGTTGATTGGCGGCGATGTACCAAGGGATGGCGATGTACCAACTGATCACTCCACCCGCAAAAACCAAAAAGGAAATCCGGAGTCCCACGATGTAGCCAACTCCAATAAGAGCTGGACTTAGGTTCATGGCAATAAAAGCATAGATCTTCCCACCCCACATGGATGCAGTCGCTCCAGTTCCTGTCCATAGTTTGAGACCGCTCTCCGCTAACTTGACTCCGGCGCCAATGAGTGAACCTTGTATCAAGTATTTGACTGCTTTACCTCCTTTCTCACCTGTCTTAAGTACTTCAGAAGTTGCGACTCCTTCAGGGAACTGCAATTTCTGTTTGACGATGAGCGCGGAGCGCAATGGAACTGTGAACAATACACCAAGCACACCCCCTGACAATGCGATGAGCACCGTCTCCCAATAATCAAAACGATCCCAATAGCCCATCAAAACAAGGGCTGGAAAGGTAAAGATGACTCCTGCCGCGAGAGACTCCCCGGCAGAAGCCGCGGTCTGGACGATGTTGTTCTCAAGGATGTTATGATTCTTGAACAATCGAAGGATAGCCATCGAAAGCACTGCTGCAGGTATGGAAGCTGAAACCGTGAGTCCAGCAAACAATCCGAGATAAGCATTAGCAGCTGATAAAAGCATGGAGAGTAATGCCCCCAACACGAATGCCTTGATGGTGGTCTCAGGTAATTTCGTCGATGACGGTATATAAGGTTGGTGATCTTGAGACATAGCGGAACTTGTGATGGGCTTAATGGACTTCTTTCATCCACTTGTTAACGATCGGACTCACCGCCACAAAAATGAGCGCTACTCCCACAGGAAGCTTGACAAAGACCCAAAAGAGATCTGGCATCTGACCGACGTTGGATGGGTCAAAGTTCCCCGCAAATGTACCTGCGATGAGATTACCCAATGCTGTAGCTACGAACCACAATCCCATCATCTGACCCACATATCTCGTAGGTGATAGCTTGGTCATGGAACTAAGTCCTACCGGACTCAAGCAAAGCTCACCGATCGAATGAAAAAAGTAAGTCAAGATCAAAAAGAACATACCAGCCTTAGCTCCCGCTGCTGCTATCTGAGCCGCGGATACCATCACCAGAAATCCAAGCCCAAGAAGTACTAATCCAATGGCAAATTTGATAGGTGTTCGGGGATTCAGATTGCGTTTTGCTAACCAAACCCACAAAGCGCCCATAATAGGAGCAAAGATGATGATGAAGCCCGAGTTCGCCGACTGTAAGGTTCCCGCGGGTAGCACCGTTCCGAGGATGTTTCGATTGGTCCAGTCCTGAGCAAATATGTTGAGCGCAGACCCAGCTTGCTCGAATCCACTCCAGAACGTAGCTCCTCCAATGAATAACAGAATGATGACAAGCACTTTTTTGAACTCTTCACCATCCAATCCACCTGCAAAAAGTACATAAGCAAAGTAGAATACGGCCACTAAAACAATGACATACTTCATAGCTTCAGCAACACCTACGATGCTACCAATGTCAATTTGCCCTGTCATCTGAAGGGTCACGAGTATTAGGACCAATACGGAGGGAATGATGTACTTCAGCAGATCTTTTTTCTGATCTGACTCTATGATCGACGAGGCTGACTTTTCAGGGGCTAACCCAAGCGATCCGAAATTCTGATCTTCAGTCATCTTAAAATAGACCAGACCGAAAAACATCCCAATCGCCGCTAAGCCAAAACCCAGATGCCAATTATAAGATGCTGCGACTGGCACCAAAATTTGGCCAATGAAGGAACCCAAGTTGATCGACATATAAAAAATGGAAAACCCGGCGTCTCGTCTTGCTCCCTTGTCATCACCGTATAGCGTACCTACAAGTGAGCTGATGTTTGGCTTCAGAAAGCCAGTTCCTAAAGCAACAAAGGCCAATCCTGCAAAAAAGACACCTGGACCTGCGGGAATCGCTAAAATCCCGTGACCAATCATAATCAAAATACCTCCGTAAAAAATCGCCTTTCGTTGTCCGATCAGTGTGTCTGCTATCCTTCCTCCAGGAAGTGCCAAAAGATAGACCGCTGCTGTATACAACCCATAGGCAGCTCCAGCAGTCTCAGTATCTAATCCAAGGCCTTCTTTAGCCGTCTCACCCACCATAAAAAGGATAAGTATCGCACGCATCCCATAGAAGGAAAAACGCTCCCACATCTCGGTGAAAAATAGTGTTGCCAAGCCTCGTGGATGGCCAAAAAATGTCTTCTCCATACGATAAGGACGATTTTAGTAGATGGCGTAAAGTAGGAAAAACACCGTCCTTACTCACTGGGTGATTACCAACTCCCAACACTACCTCCACCCATTCCACCTCCCGCAGAACCTGAGAATCCACCCCCCGAGAAGCTGCCACCTGAACCTCCAGACGATGGTGGGGTACTGGTGAAAACTTTACTGATCACCCGTGGCTGAAATGCCGAAGCTAAATGGCCCATCGTAAATGCATTCGTAGGAAGAGCCATAGCTGATGTATCCAGCCAAATAGGTGGTTCCAATGTCTCAAACTCCCCAAGTCGCTTCTGCCAGCTTTGGTCCAAACCAAAGGCTACAGCAAAAGGAAACATGCGATACAGATAGTTTGGGTCTTTCTTCAGCAAGATGGTCAGCTCTTCAGGGTCTGGATCGGCCAACCACATCCGAAGTCCTTGCAAATGATGCTTCATCTCCTGCCCATGGGTGGAAAGCCGTGGCTCCATCGCACGAAGTATAAATAGAATAAGACCAATCAGGATCATCCCAATACCCGCCAAAATGACCCCAAATGCACACAATAATGCTCCCGCCATGGTGCAGAACAACCCAGCCAGTATCGTTCGCCAACTGTGGAAGACGGATCGATACGATTCGTTGTACAATGGACGTGAGAGTACTTCGCGATACACCTTATAGGAGGTCGAGGTCATCGTCTGATGAAACTTGTGGCGTAGATCCGATAACAAAACCACATCTGAATGCTTAAACAACTCCTCAAAGAAGTGAGTCTGGTAGGATGGGCTACCATCAGGTAAATTCTTCTGCTTGATGAATGTCATATCGTGCTCGGAGCCGCTAAGCGGTTGGATTTTGATATACCCGAGCTCTCCCCAGTACGGTAGAAGGGATATGATATCTCGTTGGTGGACTCGATGATCATAAAATGTACCAACCTCTGCAGGAGAGAAGCCCGTAGGTGGATAAAAGGTCACTATTGGATCTGGCTTGACCCTGCGCGGATTTAGTCTATTCCAAATGCTCAATATCAATGCACCTATACCAAGAGGGAGCAATACTAACCATCGCATCCAGGCAGGATGAACCTTGCTGTTTGTACTTGATGATGCAGAAGTTAGATAGGACGCCTTTGCCAGTCCTTTATGAAGTCGTACTGCGAAGGTCATGCCTTCTCCTGGATTCAATCGTCTGGTTGTCGCCGCAGAATACCGTGTTCCCCGATTACTTACCACCAATTCCTCATCGCGGCTCCCATATCTCCCAGCGAAAGCTACATACTCCTCCAAACTATCTGCCCAGGCTGAAGGAAATCGGATCGAAAAGCTGGCCAAATCGATAGGCACATCAGAATTGAACGGGATCACATTCCAGTAAAACTCATCATGAGTATCATATGAAACTATTGCCCCAGATACACGGTAATCTATTGTGTACTTCACGTCGCCTTCCAGATATACCTCAGGATCGCCGATACGAATTCGTTTATTCTCCCGATCACCAGACACTTGATAGGGGTGGTTAGCTACTGTGATATCCGATACGGTGGTTGTATACTTCTCACCATCTATGTTGTAGACGTAGGGGATTTCTCGATAGATACCTCTTCGCGGTTCACTAAAGTTTACATCCATGACTTCAGTGATGTCAAGTACACCTAACTCGTCCACATCGATCGTGACTTGATAGTTTTGAATGCTGAAAGCACCTTGCCCATAGACCGAAGGAACAGCCAAAAGAATTGGTAAAACAAGGCTGATTACAGTGGACATATGTGCCTTGGGTACGATCATGGTCTGTGTGTTAGTAGTTTAGTCAGAAGGGATGAGAAATTCAAATACGGGATTCTCACGACTAAGGCAGTGGTCGATCGACGAAGTCCAAACCGAGCAAGACGAATTCTCCTAAAAGTTTTTCACCTGATACGGATATCTGATCTCGTACTGAGCAGCAACATGCGTTTGTAACAAGTCTCTTAAACTATCAATATTCTCTCGTTGTAGAGCAGAGACAAAGATGATGGGGAAGTTGTAGGTATTCGACAGCGTGGATCGCAGATCTGATAGTATTTCTTCTTTGATCTCTTCCTCGAGTAAGTCATCAAAATGACGCTTCCTATAGGCATCAATCTTATTGAAAACTAACAGTTGTGGCTTATGATCGACTCCAAGGTCGATCATGGTCTCTTGTACGGTCCGAATATGGTCTTCATAATGTGGATGTGAGATATCGATGACATGGACCAGTAGATCACTTTCGCGAGCTTCATCCAAGGTGGACTTAAAGCTCTCGACAAGATGATGGGGCAATTTACGGATGAACCCTACCGTATCACTAAGTAGGAAAGGCATCCTACCTAAGACAACTTTTCGAACTGTAGTATCCAGCGTTGCGAACAGTTTATCCTCTGCGAAGACCTCTGATTTACTAAGAAGGTTCATCAGCGTAGACTTCCCTACATTGGTATAACCCACTAATGCTACACGGATCATCTGGCCCCGATTACTGCGCTGAGTACGATTCTGCTGATCGATCTTGATCAATTTCTTTTTGAGTTTGGAAATCTTATCTCTGACGATACGACGATCTGTTTCGATCTCTTGCTCTCCTGGTCCTCTCATACCAATCCCACCTCGTTGACGCTCGAGGTGAGTCCAGAGCCCTCTAAGCCGAGGAAGTAAATACTGCATCTGAGCGAGATCGACCTGGGTGCGCGCCTGAGCCGTACGAGCACGAGCGGCAAAAATGTCGAGGATCAAGGAGCTACGATCGATAATCTTTCGCTTGAAGACTTCCTCAAGGATGGAGGTCTGTTTGGCGGATAAATCATCGTCGAAAATGACCAGATCCACATCATAGTCTTCGATATAGGTGGCGATCTCGTCCACTTTCCCACTACCGATGAACGTTCTCGAGTCAGGATGATCTAATTGCTGAACATAAGTTTTGACCGTTTTAGCTCCAGCGGTCAAAGCCAGAAACTCAAGTTCATCTAAGTGCTCAGCGATCGTCTCCTTACTCTGTCCAGGCAAAGCCAATCCTACCAAGACAGCCTTTTCATCCTTCTTCTTTAGGCTCTTGCTCTTCTGCCCAATGTTCCAGTCCTGAGACATATGCGAGTTGTGATTTTGGAAATACCCGAGAGTGAATGCGGGCTAAGAGGTGCAAAAGTGAGGCTTTATCTCGTTTGGAGCCAACGTTCTGGGTTTGTACGATGCTGATCCTCCCAGACTTCGAAGTGAAAGACCTTGTCCGTGGCACCGGTAGCCAGTCTCCCCAACCGCTGCCCCATTGCCACGACATCACCTCTTCTGACATCTACTGTACTTAGGTTATAGTAGACTGTCAGATAGTCTCCATGCTTTAGCGTCACGGTGGATCCCTCAAAGTCAGACTCGGAGATCAGAAGCACAGTGCCCTGATGGACAGCCAGTATGCTCGACGCGGGTGGACAACTGAAGTCCAATCCAAAGTTGCGCGACTTCAACCCCCTCGTTTCTGCGTTCAATCTGATACCATAACGTTCACTAATCTCTCCCTTAATGATAGGCCATGGCATCGTGCCGCGCTTATTGGTAAATGACCTGGTAATGGCCGATCTGGCGGTATTCGTTGGACGAGAAGGGCGAGCAACTGTGTTCGTTTTCGTTGCTGATGGCGCAGATATTGGAGGAGACGGAGTTGCCGCTGATGCAGAAGTTACAGGTTCCGTCTTGGGTTGATTTGTGGCCACTTTTTGTGGAGATGTGGACACGGATTTACTGTCCGCCATAACTGGCTTCACATTCTTCGTAAAATTCTCGTTCGAGCTTCTTGATTTTGAGGATTGTCCCTCCCGATCTCTACCTTCAGGAGGTGTATTGCCTTTTTCTACTTCGGCGACTACATTGACCAGA
>JBCBIX010000024.1:0-30772 GCA_038523965.1 Bacteroidota bacterium | reverse complement strand
CAAAGGCCACTAATAAGACATTACGCCAACGCTCGGCAGACGACCCTTCAACAGGCTCTGATTTTCCGATTTTGATTACATCGTATATTGCCTTGAACTGACGAAAAGCAAGTCCAAAAACAGCCAAGCTGAGCAGAATAAAAACAATCTGCGAAACACCCATATCATCTACTTAAATCTGAAGCGAAGATAGATCAATGCCGATCCTCAACGATAGACAAATCAAACAGAAGGTCAGACGACTGGCTTACGAAATAATTGAACAGAACTTCGATGCTGAGAGCATCTATCTGGCCGGTATCAACAATAACGGAATGGCTTTCGCAAACCGACTGAATGCGCAACTACGCGCTATCGACACTTGTCCATTCGACGTGCATCTGCTACAGGTACGACTAAATCCAGCATCTCCTATAAGTGAGGATATTCAAATCATTCCATCAGCTATCGATCTCACTGACAAAAATGTCATCCTGATTGACGATGTCGCTAACACAGGTCGCACACTCTATTATGCCTTTCGACCCTTCATGGAAATGATTTTATCTAAACTCGAAGTGGCCGTATTAATAGATCGAAAACATAAGAACTTCCCAATCCAAGTGAATTATGTAGGACTCACCTTAGCCACAACCCTGCGAGATCATGTCAAAGTCAACCTGACTTCAGATCAGCGTGACTTGGTCGAATTTTCCGCTTAATGTTCACGAATCTGTGAAAATTAATGCTGTCATAACAAAGGAGAGCGAATCATAACCTACACATAATCCACCTCTCAAGAGGAGCACATTTACGGCAGATAAGTTTGCACATCAAACTATCTAAATCAAAAGTGCTATTCATGAGAAGGTATTTTACACTAACATTTTTGGTCATTCTAATCTCAGGTGTTGCCTTGGGACAGGGTGTGACTACTGCGTCTATTAATGGACAGGTCATCGATGAAAATGGCGAGCCGCTGTTCTCAGCTAACGTTACTGCCGTACATGAGCCCTCCGGGACATTCTATGGTAACAGTACCAACTTCGATGGTCTGTACCGAATCCCAAACATGAGAGTTGGTGGTCCGTACACGATCACAGTGTCTTTCACAGGTTATGATGACATCGTTCGCGAGAACGTCTTTTTGACACTGGGACAAAGCCGCCAAATCAATGAGATGATGCAGATCACCTCTACTGAATTGGATGAAGTCTTGATCGTTGCCAATAGAGCTGACATCTTTGACGGTAATAGAACTGGACAAGAAACTGTAGTTGGAGAAAAGCTTATTACTGAAGTTCCAACGATCTCTCGTGCTATTGGCGATTTCGCTCGCTTAAATCCATTAGCCAACATTAGCGAGGGCAACGATGGATTCACCATTTCTTTGGCAGGGCAAAACAATCGCTACAACACCATCTACATTGACGGAGCGGTCAACAATGATGTGTTTGGTCTCGCAGGTAGTGGTACTAATGGTGGTCAGACCGGTGTGTCTCCAATATCTATCGATGCGATCGAGCAATTTCAGATTGCAGTTGCGCCATTTGACGTTCGCCAGAGTGGTTTTGCAGGTGGTTCTATCAATGCCGTCACGCGAAGTGGTAGCAACAAATTTGAAGGATCAGCCTACTATTTCTTTCGAAATGAAGATCTCGCTGGTAAGACGCCAACCGACAACCCTGACGTCGAGCGTAGAAAGCTGTCGCCATTCAGCGCGAAGACCTACGGCTTCAGATTGGGTGGTCCGATTATCAAAAACAAAGCTTTCTTCTTTGTCAATGCTGAGTTGCAAAGGGATGATACTCCACAGCCATTTAACATAGCCGATTATCGCGGTAATATTGATGCGGCAGGATTAACCAGCTTAGCAAATAGATTTCAAGAGTCATTCGGCTATGATGTTGGTCCTTACGATGATAACACAGCATTCTTGAACAGCGACAAGATCATCGCTAAGCTTGACTTTAACCTTAGCCGCGATCACAAACTATCGCTCCGTCACTCTTACACATTCGCGGATAACCTTGAAGGAAGAAGTTCTTCTTCTGGGACGATTCGATTCCTGAATGGTAGCGAATCATTCCTTTCAACGACGAACTCCACTGCCCTTGAGCTCAACTCAGTATTTGGCACAGGTGCGTCCAATAATCTGACTATCGGAATGACCATTGTGCGTGATGACCGTGATCAGTTTGGTGGAGATTTCCCCTATGTATTTATCGAAGATGGTGTTGGAGGTATAGAGTTAGGTGGAGAGCGATTCTCATCTGCTAACAGACTGGATCAAGATGTATTCACTATCACGAACAACTACACGATGTATAAGGGCAAGCACTCTATCGTCATCGGTGGCAACTTCGAATATTTCAATGCGGCCAATCTCTTCATCAGAGAGAACTTCGGTAACTATCGATGGACAGATGAAAGAGATAATGGACCGACCGGTCTTGATAAATTCTTGGCAGGAGATCCTGCGGATCAATACCAGCGTAGCTTCTCACAAGTGGACGATGTTGCCGGTGATGAGTCCGAGGCTGTTGCAGCGTTCGAACAGATGAATTTAGGCTTCTACGTACAAGATGAGTTCCAAGTCAATAGTAGATTGAAGGTGACTGGAGGACTTCGCGTTGACTTTCCTCTATGGCCAACTGATCAACCTGTAAATGACCAGTTCAACAATGAGACGATCCCTGCAATTGAATCATTTGGTTATGACCTTCAGGGCGCACGTACCGGTTCATTCATCGGTACAACTCTCATGTTTTCGCCTCGATTTGGATTTAACTACGACATCAAGGGTGATAACTCTTCGCAACTCCGTGGTGGATTAGGAGTATTCACGTCTCGTATTCCCCTCGTTTGGCCAGGTGGAGCATATAATAACTACGGCTTCAATGTGGGAGGTGGCTCGGCCAGAGATGTTGAGTTTGTCGCTGATCCGCAGCAGCAGCCACTTCGAGCTGACAGGCAAAACCTAACACCTTCAGGACAGATCGATCTATTTGCAGAAGACTTCAAGTTGCCGCAAGTCTTCAAAGCTAACTTGGCTCTTGATCGAAAGCTCGGCAATGGTTTCATTGGTACTGTTGAAGGTATTTACAGCCTCAACCTAAATGCGATCAGATATCAGAATCTAAACCTTAAGCCTGCGGATCGCAACCTTGGAGGATCTCCTGATAATCGTCCGTTGTTCTTGGGTACACAGTCTGGTTTTGGTGACGATGTTATCGCTCCTGAGTATACCTACATCATGTTAGCGAGCAATACAGGAGAAGGCTTCTCTTACAACTTAGCAGCCACGCTATCCAAGAACTTCGCAAACGGTTTCTCTGGTTCTGTGAGCTACTCGTATGGCGACAGCCGCAACACCTTTGACGGTACATCATCACAAAACAACTCGCAGTGGAGAGGATATTACAATGTCCAAGGACGTAACTTTGTAGGGGACATCCAGCGAAGCAACTTTGCTCAAGGCCACCGAGTCTTTGGACAGTTTAGCTATGAGTTCGACTACTTGGACTTCGGTCGTACGCAGCTCTCCCTCAACTTCAATGGCCAGACCGGAGGCTTCTTCTCCTATGTGGTTGGAGCCAGAAACTTCAACTTCGTCGATGACGGTGGATTTGATAACACGGAGCTTGTATATGTACCTGCATCAGCTTCAGAGATCCCATTAGTAGATCTTGAGTATAACGGCCGCACATTCTCAGCTGCTGAACAATATGCGATCCTTGATGCGTATATCGAGAATGATGCTCATCTATCCAGTCGAAGAGGTGATTATGCCGAGCGCAATGGTGGCCAGCTTCCTTTCGAATTCACTGCGGACTTCAGACTTCTTCAGGATCTATATACGAACATCGGCGGTGCGAAAAACACGCTCCAGTTATCAGTAGACATCTTCAACTTCACCAATCTTCTTAATCAAGATTGGGGTCGAAGTAGATTCGCAGGAAGTTTTGGTGCATATCGATTAGTTGATCTTGAGAATCGTACTTCAGTCGGTAACGATCTAAATCCAGAGTACACCATAAGCACAGACCTCATCGACGGTCTTCAGCCATGGGATGGCAATATCGATGACAATGGATTCCGTTCGTCAAGATGGCAGATGCAGATCGGTCTCCGATACATCTTTGAGTAATTTCTTCCTTACATAGTCCTTAGGACCGATTTTTCTTCTAAAGACCGTCTGGCTACCATGTCAGACGGTCTTTTTCTTTTGAAGTAGGATGAAATTGTGTTTGACAGGGTCATATAGTACCAGCTGTGTTCTCAGTGAAATGGTCAACTGCTCGTCTTTAAGATGGAGGCGGAACAATACGCCTCTCTTTATACGGTCTGAATATCCTTTAACTGTGACGCAGATACTCCGTCGACGATCGTGCGATTGATCATCGGGTGATCTTCATCAACGGGACCAAAGTCGCTATCAGGATGATAGGCCACCACGACTAAGGAATGATCTTCCACAGTCCTAAACTTATGTGCGCCATCCTCATGTATAATGAAAACCATTCCCGGCTGTAGATCATATGTCTGAGAGGGTGTAATACACTCCCCTTTGCCTCGGATGACCATACCGACTCGCATTGATGGGTGTGTATGCGAAGTCTGATCTGTTTGTGGAGGGAAGAATAATGCATTCAGACACGGGTCTCCCATTTTGACAGGAGGGATGAGCAGGCTATCTGTACATCCATCGATGTACTTTAATCTGCCCCAGTCTTCGACAGGTCCTCCAACTGAGTGCATCCCACGATATCCCAGGCGTTCGATGATAATGCCGGTGCCGCCCACTATAGATACCTGCGAATGGCTACAGAAATACTGACCTGGATGGAGCTGATACTCCAATTCACCCACAAATAGTGTGGGATGTCCTTCGTATACGTAACCGAAATAAGATGATTCTTGAACAGACGAGCTATATCTGCTGGTCCACCCATGTAGACGCGTGGGATACGCATTCTCGCTATAGTCATACAACAATCCTTCGCGAAGCTCAAATCCAGAGAAAGCAGTATCAGGTTGCATAGTTGTCATTTGCCGATAGGGTTATCGATGATTTGATTTTTCAGTCGCTTATGAAAGGTCTCGATTACTGGCAAGTAGTCTTCTTTCATATGTACTCGATATCGTTCTGGACCTTGCTTCTTGCGATCAAGGATGATATTCTTCAATGAAGGTTGCTTCTTCTTGTGATCTAAGTAACCACTATCGGATGTAAAGGCATAGATGTACTCCTTGGCGGGAAATTTATAGGTCGAAAGTGATTCTTTGATTTTTTGATCCGGATGCTGCATCGACCACATTTGAAATCGATCATCACCAAAAAAGTGAATAATGCGGTCGATCATCGGTCGAACATCTTTGCCATGGAACACAGCTAAACGAAGACTAACCTGTTGCCACTTTAGTGTGAAATTTAGCCACCAAAACATGTCCATGGCTGTGCTGATCGGATATGGGCTTTTGTCGAGTAGTGGCTCCAGATAGGACATCACTGTAGATGTATGTGTGCGATCTCTGAACTTATCCATCAGTATCATCTCCAGACCGATTTGATATGGTTGGAAGGCCAATCCATTTTCAATTAACCCAAGGACCTTGTCACTACCGAACAGTTGATCACCATGCTCTCCGGTTACCACAAGACTATTCTCACTTAACCAGCGTGTTACAGGAGCTGCGACTACTGTATAAGGCACTTTGTTCAAAATGAACTCTCTGAAGAATGATGGATACTCATCTATCGATTCTATAGTCAGGAGAACATTTAGCCTTATGGGGGTCTTCCTTGAGTGATTCGCCTGCAACAAGGCAACCAGGGCACAGGTGGAATCTATACCTCCTGACCACATCACATCCACTGATTTCTCTTCGCGATCAGCCCGATCCAGTATCGCCTCTGCTACATGATCACATACATCGCCGAACGGTGAGGCCGTAGATTTCAGGATAGGTATGGGAGACCAGACCTTAGTCTCAAATCCCACATCGAGTGTCCCTGTGCGATCTACGACTCCACAATCAAAAAACTTGGAGGTTAAGACATAGGGTAATGGTAATTGAACCCCTTCCAAAACACCACTTTTCGCTCGATGCGAGTTCAAGAAAAGAAAGCGTTCCATCAGTCTGATTTTAGTTTTTCGATGAACCTCCCATGGTCTATTGAACCAGATTCATACTGGCTTATCCAGTCATGAAGGTGAGATACAAAAGGACCGTCTAAATAATCAGCTGCCACCTTAATCTCATCCCAAAAGTGAATGGAAGATTCAGTCAAAAAGTCCATTTCGCTATGCCATGCAGAAATCCACATTAATGCAGTCTTGGGAGCCACCTCATCCTGAGAAATGACCATAAATCGCTCGATCTGTAGTTGGAGATAGGATAAAATGACCGCTTTTCTTTTGGCTATTAACCTTGCAGATGGATCACCGACCGCATACATCGATGATAATCGTGGCAAGATCCTTTCGTGTCGTGCTCCAAACCTTCCAATAAGGTCGTATTGGATCTTTTTCTGGGTCCACCGGTACTGCAAAGCCCTGAAATATCCAAAGTAAACGGTCAACGCCGTTCCTATGACACCAGCCACGATAAGCAAGGTTTGTAGACCTGTCTCCATATTCATCCAAGGCTAATGACGATCACTAATGCTGAGAGTTGCACACCATCAGTTGAGACCAGCAAGGCTCTCTTCCAGGATTCGGACTCGCTCTAATCCATCTGACATCTTTTTTCGTTCCTTAGCCACGACAGCTTCTGGCGCTCCATTAACGAATCGTTCATTGGATAGCTTTTTTTCTACACTTTGGACGAAGCCCCGCGCATAGTCTAATTCTGCTTGGATTCGCGAACGTTCAGCCACCACGTCTATCTCCATTTCGAACTCCAGAAAATACTTCTCGTTATCACTCATAATGACAGATCCATTTACAGGAAATGTCTCTGTAATTACAATGTCACTCAGGAAGGCGAGCTTACAAGCTAAACCCTGCAAGTCCTTGTCAGCCAATAGATTGTGCTGAGACTTCTCAACATGAAGTGTAAGTAGATCCTTTGGCCTAAGTTGCTTTGACGAACGCACCTCTCTGGTCTTACTGACGATATTCTTTAGAGCTTCAAACTGATCTATCACATCTGGTTCGATAGGACCACTATTGGGATATGAGGATATGATACAGTCTTCTCCTTCTTCCCTTGTTCGAAGTTCATGCCATATCTCTTCAGTGATGAACGGCATCATCGGATGCAACATGATGCAAATTTTCTCAAAGACTTGTAGAGCTTCCTCGAGAGTTCGCGAATCGACTGGCTGTTCATAGCCTGGCTTTATCATCTCCAGGTACCACGAGCAGAAGTCACTCCAGACGAATGAATACAACTTCATGGTGACGTCAGATAGACGGTAGGCTGAATAATCCTGATTAGTCTCTTGGATTAGAGTGGAGAGCTTCTGATCTATCCACTTGGCAGCAGCAATATTTTCTGCTGGTTGAGTGAGCTGATCGTTTACTGGCCAGCCTTTGATCAGGCGTAGCGCATTCCACATCTTGTTACAAAAGTTTCGTCCCTGTTCGCAGAGCTTTTTATCAAAAAGTAGGTCCCCTCCTGCTGGACTCGATGACAATACACCGAATCGTACTCCATCGGCACCATAGTCCCTGATCAGTTCGAGTGCGTCAGGACTGTTGCCCAGACTCTTGCTCATCTTGCGACGTTGTTCGTCTCTCACCATTCCTGTGAAGTAGACATGTTTGAATGGACGTTGGCCTTCCCATTCATAGCCTGCCATGATCATTCTGGCTACCCACAGGAAGATGATATCCCATCCCGTGACGAGTATACCAGTGGGGTAATAGTAGTCAAGCTCATCTCGAGACTGAAAACCCTCGAAACACGTGATCGGCCACAGCCAAGACGAAAACCACGTATCTAATACATCCTCATCTTGTCTCAAGTCGGATAGTTCAACCGCCGGACCGTATTTTGCACGTGCCTGACCTAAAGCTTTCTCGGGTGAAACCGCTACGAAGACCTCATCTTGGTAGTAGTAGGCAGGGATGCGGTGTCCCCACCAGAGCTGACGACTGATACACCAGTCACGGATGTTCTCCATCCAGTGGCGGTAGGTATTTTTTTGTCGTTTGGGGAAGAATTCTACTTCATCGGTCTCTACAGCCTCAAGTGCAGGTGCAGCGAGACTCTTCATATCGACATACCACTGGAGTGACAATCGTGGTTCGACCACAGCATTGGTGCGCTCAGATCGGCCAACGCTGTGAGTATACTCCTCGGCTGTGACCAATAAGCCAGATAGATCTAATTCTTTGATTGCCTTTTTGCGCGCTACAACGCGATCATCACCCACAAAAAACTGTGCAGCTTCCGACATCGTACCATCCTCATTGAGGACATCAATGGTTTCAAGATTGTGACGCTTACCGATCTCGTAATCATTGGGATCATGTGCAGGAGTGATTTTGAGAGCACCTGTTCCGAACTCTCGATCTACGTAGTCATCAAAAATGATAGGCACCTCGCGCTCCACCATTGGCACGATGACCTTGGCACCCTTTAGATGAGCATATCGTTCATCCTGCGGATGCACTGCCACTGCACTATCTCCCATGATCGTCTCAGGCCTTGTAGTAGCAATCACGATGTAGTCTTCACTACCGACAATCTTGTATTTGACTTGACATAACTTGGTTGTCTCATCACTATATAGCACCTCCTCATTACTCAGTACGGTCTTCCCTTCTGGATCCCAATTGACCATGCGATAGTCCCGATAGAGTTTATCGCGTTGATATAAGTCTACGAACGCCTGAATGACAGAAGCCGAGCGAGGCTCATCCATGGTAAATGCCATGCGTTCCCAGTCGCATGATGCGCCGAGTTTGCGCAACTGCTTCTCGATCATACCGCCATACTTATCTTTCCAGGCATGAGCATAATCGAGAAACTCGGAGCGCGACAGATCAGACTTTTTTATCCCCTTCTCTCGTAGCATCCGGACCACTTTTGCCTCTGTGGCTATAGAGGCGTGATCAGTCCCGGGAACCCAGCATGCATTCTTACCATCGAGGCGTGCCTTCCGGATGAAAATGTCCTGAATAGTATTGTTAAGCATGTGTCCCATATGAAGAACACCGGTAACATTCGGTGGTGGGATGACGATGCTGAACGCCTCTCGTTCATCGGGTGTAGAGTGAAAATATCCTTGTGATTCCCAGTAGGCATACCACTTGTCTTCTACCTCTGCTGGTGCATACCTCGTTGCGATGTTGCTCATGCGGCCGAACTTTATAACTCAAAGCTACAAACTGCTCTTACGCTTTGTAATCGGATAATGAAGCAACAGTATCTTCGAGGTGATGAAACCTGATAAATATTTCCGCATTGCTGGTTTGGAGTTTCCTATCTATGGTCAACGACTCATTCGATTTTCCATCGCTACATGGATTATTTTAAGTACTGTTCTTTTTGTCGCTCAATATTTCTTCCAATACGAGATGACGGGATCAGATGTACCAGGTGGACTGATTTCAGGTTTTCTCTTTGCCTATCTATTAACCCTACTACTGGATTGATCGTGGGAAGGAGACACTCACTACCCATTACCCAATTTTTGACGGCTAAACCCTGAGTAAACAGGGGATCATTCGCTCTTTTTTTGAAAAAAGTGCCGGCTATTTCGCAGCCCTTTGAACATAAGGGGTGTACTGCTGGTAGTTCATGGGGAACATCTCCTAACATCAATCACTTCTTTCTTACAAAAATCAAGTAACCAAAATGAAGCATGTAAAACTAATCTTCGTCCTCCTTGGGGCGATCTTCTTCAGTGCAGCGCTCCAAGCGCAGGAAACTGAAATCACCTTAACTCCTGTGGCGGACAACACGATCTACAGCGAGAACGACAACAGCAATGGTGCAGGAGTGCATCTTTTCGCTGGTCGCACGAACAACGGTGCTCTCCGGCGCGCCTTAATCCAATTTGATCTTAGCCAACTTCCTGCAGGTGAGATCACTTCAGCCACGCTGAGCCTAACTGGTAATAGGCAGTCAGGAGCTGTGACCATCTTCCGCCTGGATCGACCATGGGGAGAAGGTACTTCTGATGCACCTGGACAGGAAGGAGCGGGAGCAGCTGCAACCGCCGGAGGTTCAACTTGGAACTTTGCCAATTTTGATACTGATTCATGGTCGCAGGCAGGTGGAGATTTTGCTTCGAATGAGCGTGGAAGCGGTACCATTTCTAACGGTGGTACAACAACATTTACCACTAATCAAACTCTTGAGGACGCCATCGAGTGGGCCTCTGATGAAGAAATAAACTTCGGATGGATCGTAGTTGGAGACGAATCATCAAATGGTTCTGCCGTGCGATTCTCATCCAGAGAAGGTAACAGCGGACCTACACTAACCTTGACTATCGCCGAAGAACAACAAGCCTGCGATGTAAATGGAGGTGATCTAAGCTTAAGAGGCGGAGGTACAGAGATCACTATTTGTGCCGGAGACGGGATATCAGATGCCTTCGATGTTACGCTACAAAATGCCTCTGGACCAAGTCAAGCTTGGGTAATTACTGATGACGCAGGAGTAATTCTCGCTCTTCCGACTTCACCTGTTTTCGACTTAGAAGGTGCAGGCCCCGGAACATGCCTGGTCTGGAACCTCAGTTTTGACGGTGAAATTACCGGAGCCGCGTTAGGAGAAAACGCCAACGACCTCGAAGGCTGTTTTGATCTATCCAATCCGATCACAGTGATCAGAAACCAACCAGAAGGAGGCAGTCTTACAGGTGGGCCTTTCACTTTTTGTGTTGGCGACGGTGAGGCAGACTTTATTGCAGCTGACGCAATCAGCCTAAGTGGAGCATCAGGAACTAATTCGCAATGGGTCATTACTGATGATGAAGGAACTATACTTGGCCTTCCAGGCACCTTTTCAGACGTCGATTTTGACGATGCAGGAGAAGGAACTTGCTTAGTATGGCATCTGAGTTTTGAAGATGGCTTAGAGGGCGCCATGGTTGGAGCCAGTGCTAATGATCTTAGTGGTTGCTTCAGCCTATCAAATCCAATTTCTGTCAGCCGTCTTGAAGGAGATGCCTGTGAGCCAATCACCTTCGAAGCTATTTTATCAGGAATCCAGCAGAACCCACCGGTCAAGACTGATGCAGCAGGGATCATCCAAGCTGAATTGTTCAATGGCATTCTCAAGGTTACGGGATCCTTTAGCGGTTTAGAGGGAACATTCGCCGCTGAGATTGGCGGAGGAGCTCATATCCACGCAGGTTTGCCTGGAGCGAATGGAGGCGTTGAAATAGGTCTCTCAACAGCTCTTGACGAGGACCTAAGAGGTGGTACTTATTCTGCTGATAACAACACATTTACTCTTACAGAACAACAGATCGAACTCCTCCTCACGAGAGGTTTATATGTTAATATTCACTCGTCAACTTCTCCTTCTGGAGAGATACGTGGCCAACTTTTACTTCAAAGTGACAGCTACATGGCCGCCAATCTAAGTGGAGCAAACCAAAATGATGTCGTAGTCAGCACAGGCTCAGGTACTGTATTGGCAGAAATCAGAGATGAGGAAATCACTTTTATAGGATCATTCGCAAATCTTGCAAGTGATTTTGCGGCAGAGATTGGTGGAGGTATCCACGTACATCAAGGAACTGCCTCTGAGAATGGGCCAGTTCTTCTTCCATTAGCCGTTGCACTTGATGCTGACCTCCGTGGAGGTGTAATAAGCGCAGGAGAGAATACTTACCAAACAGCTGCCATAGGTGCAGAAGGAATTACAGCATTAATGGCAGGTGGCACATATGTTAATATCCACACCGCCGAAAATAATCCTGGAGAAATAAGAGGACAGATCTTGGATATAGATAACAAATTCCCAAGAGGCGACTTTGGGATCACATCTCCTCCGGATGGTGCGGCAGTTACCATAGTCCCTGATGGTAGTGCATTTGCTGCGACTTGGGATGCAGATTCAGATCCTGATGGCGTTGAGACGGTATACACATGGCAGTTAGCTGCTGACCCGAACTTTGAAGCGGTTGTGTTCCAGACCAAAACTGGAACGGCAACTGCATTCGGAACCACTACAGACGTCGTTGATGGCTTATTAGCATCGGTTGGGCTTCCAATTGGTCAGCCAATAACGGTTTTCCACAGAGCTGTAGCCAGTGATGGTAGTGTGAGTATGGCTGGAGGTTCTGCCAGTGTAACACTTACGCGAGCAGAGGCGACTGACAGCTGTGCAGTTGATGGAGGTACTCTCGAAGGTGGACCGTTTGAATTCTGTGCAGGAGACGGTGAAGCAGATAATATTGATGCTGATGCAATAACTCTTGCTGGTAATACGGGCCCTAACAATCAGTGGGTGATCACTGATGCCGATGGGAATATCTTGGGTCTTCCTGGATCTTTCGCTGATGTCAATTTCGACGAGGCTGGCCCTGGTACTTGTCTCGTCTGGCACCTTAGTTTCGAAGATGGCCTGACCGGGGCTGCTGTAGGAGCAAATGCGGGTGACCTGGAAGGTTGCTTTGATCTTTCCAACCCAATCGAGGTGGTGAGAAACCAACCTGATGGAGGTACTCTTGAGGGTGGTCCGTTTGAATTCAACGTTGGTGACGGAATTGCCGATACCATAGCTGCTGACGCAATTACACTTACAGGAAATACTGGACCTAACAATCAGTGGGTAATCACTGATGATGAAGGAATGATTCTCGGTCTTCCATCGACTTTCTCAGCGGTCAACTTTGACGACGCTGGTCCTGGTACTTGTCTCGTCTGGCACCTCAGTTTCGAGGATGGTCTGACAGGGGCTGAAGTTGGAGCAAATGCTGCCGATTTGGGTGGTTGCTTTGATCTATCCAACCCGATTGAAGTAGTCCGTGTGGCTGCTGATGATTGTACTGTTGATGGAGGAACGCTTGAAGGTGGTCCTTTTGAATTCTGTGCGGGAGACGGTGAAGCCGATAATATTGATGCTGATGCAATCACGCTTGATGGCAATACAGGACCTAACAATCAGTGGGTAATCACTGATGCCGA
The DNA here is from genome assembly GCA_038523965.1 of Bacteroidota bacterium. Classification (GTDB taxonomy): domain Bacteria; phylum Bacteroidota; class Bacteroidia; order Chitinophagales; family Saprospiraceae; genus JAJRXG01. The sequence continues at coordinate 17,690 of JBCBIX010000024.1, read as the reverse complement.
TGGGAATATCTTAGGTCTTCCTGGTTCTTTTGCTGATGTCAACTTTGACGAGGCCGGTCCTGGCACTTGTCTCGTCTGGCACCTCAGTTTCGAGGATGGTCTGACAGGGGCTGAAGTTGGAGCAAATGCTGCCGATTTGGGTGGTTGCTTTGATCTATCCAATCCGATCGAGGTAGTCAGAAATCAGCCTGATGGAGGTACTCTGGAAGGTGGTCCTTTTGAATTCTGTGCAGGAGACGGTGAAGCTGATAATATTGATGCAGACGCCATCACGCTTACTGGTAATACAGGACCTAACAATCAGTGGGTAATCACTGATGCCGATGGGAATATTTTGGGTCTACCTGGATCTTTCGCTGATGTCAATTTTGACGAGGCTGGTCCTGGTACTTGTCTCGTCTGGCACCTTAGTTTCGAGGACGGCCTAACAGGGGCAGAAGTTGGAGCAAATGCGGCAGATTTAGGTGGTTGTTTTGATCTCTCTAATCCAATTGAAGTGGTCAGAAATCAGCCTGATGGTGGAACGCTTGAAGGTGGTCCTTTTGAATTTAACAGCATCGGAGATGGTGAGCCAGATATGATCCCTGAAGGTTCTATCACACTAACGGATGCGCAAGGTGAAAACAGCCAGTGGGTAGTTACTGACAGTGATGGATTTATCCTCGGTCTTCCTCCTATGCCAAGTGCAGTAGACTTTGACGGTGCTGGCGCAGGTACATGCCTCATCTGGCATCTTAGCTTCGATGGTGAACTCGGTGGTGCAATGGTAGGTGCCAATGCAGCTGACCTCGAAGGATGCTTTGACCTCTCTAACCCGATCGAAGTCATCAGGCGTGTCGAAGGTGACTGCCAAGCTAATGGTGGTGACATCTTCGGTGGTCCTTTTGAATTCAACAGCATCGGAGATGGTGAGCCAGATATGATCCCTGAAGGTTCTATAACGCTTACTAACGCTCAGGGCGAAAACAGCCAGTGGGTAGTCACTGACAGTGATGGATTTATCCTCGGTCTTCCTCCTATGCCAAGTGCAGTGGACTTTGACGGTGCTGGTGCAGGTACATGCCTAATCTGGCATCTTAGCTTCGATGGTGAACTCGGTGGTGCCATGGTAGGTGCTAATGCAGCTGATCTCGAAGGATGCTTTGACCTCTCTAACCCGATCGAAGTCATCAGACGTGTCGAAGGTGACTGCCAAGCTAATGGTGGCGAGATCTTCGGTGGTCCTTTTGAATTCAATGTAGGTGACGGAGAGCCAGACATGATTCCAGAAGATGGTATCACGTTAACTAATGCTCAAGGCGAAAACAGCCAATGGGTAGTCACTGATGCTGATGGAAATATTTTAGGCCTCCCTGGGACCTTCTCTGATGTAGATTTTGATGGCGCAGGTCCAGGCACTTGCTTGGTATGGCATCTTAGTTTTGATGGTGATCTTACTGGGGCCATGATGGGTGCCAATGCTGCTGACTTAGGTGGTTGTTTTGATTTATCAAATCCAATCGAAGTCGTTAGAATCGCTGTTGATGTGTGTGACGCAGATGGCGGAACTCTCGAAGGTGGTCCATTCACATTCTGTGTGGGTGACGGCATTGCCGACAACATTCCTGCCGATGCGATCACGCTTACAGGTAATACTGGTCCAAATAACCAATGGGTCATCACTGATGAGGACGCTAATATCCTTGGTCTTCCAGGCTCATTTGCAGATGTCAACTTTGACGATGCAGGACCAGGTACATGTTTGGTATGGCACTTAAGTTTCGAAGATGGTCTCCAAGGAGCCATGGTCGGTGCAAACGCTGCTGATCTTGCGGGATGCTTTGATTTGTCCAATCCAATCGAAGTAGTAAGAACTCAACCTGATGGTGGAACACTTGAAGGTGGTCCATTCACATTCTGTGTGGGTGACGGCATTGCCGACAATATTCCTGCCGATGCGATCACGCTTACAGGTAATACTGGTCCAAATAACCAATGGGTCATTACTGATGAGGATGCTAATATTCTTGGTCTTCCTGGATCATTTGCAGATGTCAACTTTGACGATGCAGGACCGGGCACATGCTTAGTGTGGCACTTAAGTTTCGCAGATGGTCTCGAAGGAGCGATGGTTGGTGCAAACGCTGCTGATCTTACAGGATGCTTTGATTTGTCAAATCCAATTGAGGTCGTGCGTGTGACCGGTGACGATTGTGACCAAGCTTGTGATGTCGAGGGAGGATCGATTGCGACCATCTATGGAAGTGACGAGTACTCACTATGCGTTGATGATTTTTCAGATCCATTTGATGTAGTTCTTACTGGTGCATCTGGCCCATCTGGAGGATGGGTAGTTACAGACGCGGATCTCAACATATTGGCGATCCAAAGCAGCAATCGCTTTGATCTAAATGGTGCCGGTGTAGGTACATGCTTGGTGTGGTTCTTATCACATGATGAGACATTGACTGGTGCTGAAGTAGGTGCTAATGCAGCAGACTTAGGTGGATGTTTTGATCTCTCTAATCCACTTACTGTGTTCAGGTTAGAGTGTGATGATCCTTGTCAGATGCCACTCAACGTAAGAGCATCCGTAGCCGATAATGGTCGAGTTACATTGCGCTGGAGTCAAGCCAAGGGTCCACACATCAGAGGTTACGATGTGGAGATTACTACTGGTGGACGGACATTTGTCATACCATCTCGCAGAGCATCTATCAGGCTATCCAGTTCTTCTGGGCAGGAGATAAGTTTCCGAGTTCGTACACGTTGTGCTACAGGTGTCTCGGTATGGTCAGATGTAATTACTGTTGGAAGCATAGGTAACGCTGTCATGGCGACATGGAGAGTAGACACTGGTGATGAGTCATTCGAACTGACGACTACAGAGGCAACGTTATCACCAAACCCTGCAGTTGATTTGATTCAGTTTAGTTACATAGCAGCGCAGGCGAATGAACTGATCCAAGTCTTTGACGCGAGTGGCAAGCGGGTGTTGAGAAGTGTGGCGCCAGAGGGTGTCGCGGTTCATAACATTGATATCTCCGATTTATCAGAGGGTATGTACATGCTTACTGTCCAAAGTCAAGGTGCTTTAGTCGTTCAGAAGCGCTTCATAAAGATTCAATAGCAACTCAGTTTTTGATCTCCTATCAAAAGCCGATAGGAATCAATTACATCTCTCAAAAGAAGCCTGTCAGATCATTTCTGGCAGGCTCTTTTATATCTATCCCAACAATTCTGAGAAGAAACTCAATCATTAGTCTGAGGTAAATTGATGTTTCTTTGCGACGCAAAAGAACCCATTCATCGCTCCAATCCGGATCCATAATCGACAGTGCGCATGGGCAAGATCATAGCTATTGCAAACCAAAAGGGAGGCGTCGGCAAAACGACTACAGCCATCAATCTGGCTGCGGCAGTTGCCATTTTGGATAAAAAGGTCCTACTCATTGATGCTGATCCGCAGGCTAATGCCACCTCCGGTTTAGGCTTTGACGAGTCTTCTTTCGAGGTAACTACCTATCACGCCTTAATGGAGGCGACAAGTATAAAGTCTGGCATCCATGAGACAGATGTCCCTCACCTCAGTTTGCTTCCGTCAAGTATCGATCTCGTTGGGGCAGAGATCGAATTGGTAGGTAAAGAAAATCGTGAGTTCGCTCTCAAGGAGGCTATTTCTCTTGTGAAAGAAGACTATGACTACATCTTTATCGACTGTCTTCCATCATTAGGATTAATCACGGTCAATGCGCTAACCGCTGCAGACTCCATTATTATACCGATCCAATGTGAGGTCTATTCGCTAACTGGACTGAGTAAACTGAAGGACACTATCCACGCGATCACAGCTCAGTACAATCCTGACCTGACCATCGAAGGCATCCTCCTCACGATGTATGACAAACGACTGCGCATGGCTAAGATGGTGGCAACTGAGATCCACGACATGGTTAGCGACACTGTCTTCAAGACCATTATACATCGCAATTCGAAAGTTGGTGAATCTCCAAGTGTTGGAAAACCGGTTATCATGTATGACGCTACAAGCAATGGAGCAGTCAATTTCTTGGATCTGGCGACAGAGTTCTTACAACTCAATAATGATCCTGTCGAACTAAATCTCGAAAGCCATGAGTAAGGGATCAAAAAAAGAAGTCAACAAAGGCATACGCGCACTGCTCGGGACGATAGAGAGCAAACCGACAAACTCGACATCTCGAAAGACGTCCCAAGCAATAACCATCAGCGAGGTTGAGGTTGAAAAAATCATTCCAAATCCCGTGCAACCGAGGACAGATTTTGACAGTGATAGTCTCGACGAGTTAGCAACCTCAATACGCACTCATGGTATCATTCAACCTATCACTGTGCGGGACATGGGTGACGATACTTATCAAATTATCTCTGGCGAACGAAGATGGAGAGCATCGAAACTGGCTGGTCTTGCATCGATACCTGTATTCATTAGAAAGGCAGATGACCAGACACTTCTGGAGATGGCATTGCTCGAAAACATCCAACGTGAAGACCTAAACCCTGTGGAAGTAGCAATCAGCTACCAACGCCTCATCGATGAATGCGCCCTGACTCATGAGCAACTCTCCGATCGACTTGGCAAAAAGAGAAGCTCCATATCTAATCATCTTCGTGTGTTGAAACTCAGCCCGGCTGTCCAGAGGTCACTCCGACAACATGAGATTAGCATGGGACATGCTAAGGTGCTTGCTGGTGTCAAAGAGATCGAATCTCAGACAATGATCTTAGGTGAAATTCTTGCTAAGGATCTATCTGTTCGAGCAACAGAACAAATCACTAAATCATCGTCTCAAACATCAGCACCTATCTCTGTCAGTACTCAGCCATCAAATCCTGAAGTACTGCGCCTCCAGGATAAGCTTAGTGATGTATTCGGACAACAGGTAAGTATCAAAAGGAGCGCTCAAGGCAAGGGATCAATTCACATCCCATTTGGATCGGATGATGAGCTGAATGATCTCATCGATCAGCTCACATCATGATCTTTCAGGTGTTACGCATATGGAGTTTGATAGTTTTCTTGACGACTCTAATGTTCTTCAAGCTCCAGTCTCAGACATCGCAGGATTCGACAGGCAACTATGAGAAGCGTAACTCTTTTACAAGCATATTTTACGGTGACCCTGGCAAAGCGGCTTTATACTCTTTAGTGCTACCGGGTGCGGGTCAACTTTATAATAAGAGATGGTGGAAGGCCCCATTGGTATGGGCTGGAGAAGGTTTTCTGATTTGGAACCTGAACCAATCCCTGAGCGAATTCAATCAAATCGATCAATGCTGGAGATCCATAGTAGAGGATCCCACTGCTGTTTGTCAAGGTTTCAATGTGAACTCGGCAAGTGAAGCATTCACGATTCGGCAACGAGCGCAAAGTAATCGTGAGTTGGCCTGGATTTTTCTTTCTGCAGGACACCTCATCAGTGTCTTAGAGGCCTTCGTCGATCGCCACCTTATCAACTTTGATACCAGTGATCAATTGTCTATCCGTGTGGGTCCTCCAAGGATCAATCAAGTCAGCTCCAACCCTACCCGATTTCAAATTCCACCAACTGTGGATCTCATTACTGTATCCCTGAGAATCGAGTAAACCGAATTTAATTAGGACATACCCTTGGATCCACCCCTGGTTTCAGTCATAAATATGCTGGATCATTAAATTAACAAAACATTAAGTTGCCCTCGGAGTGACTTTCGTAGTAGGCTGGAGTCCTCGTATTTATTCTACTTCCGTTCATCGACGCCCTTCTATCGTTCGTCTACGAGGGCCGCGCAAGGTCCTTCCCCACGTAACTTTCACAAAGTTGTGAGCGTTTATTTATCGTCCGAAGGCTACAAAGAGACGTCTTCTTGCATCTGATCATTGCAGCAGTATCCGTCAGACATCAACCAGCAATACTCAACCATTAAATCATCTTTTTAACCTAATTACAATGTCTATTAAGAACACCATTCTTAGTCTTGGATTAAGCGTAGCCCTTGGTGCTACGTCATTCGCCGCCGCTGTACCTGCAAGCAAAAAGCCTCAAGGTGTGGCCGTAGAAAAAATCCAGAAAATCATCGACCAACTCGATTTGGAGCGCAGCGATGTTGCGACATCAACTGTCAAGCTCAAGTTCATGGTAAATGAAAACAACGAAATCATCGTACTCAGCACCGGAGATAGCAAGATCGACGGTTTGCTGAAGGGAAATTTGAATTACAAATCAATTGACTCTGGTGCCTTGGTACCATACAAGGTCTATATCCTCCCTATCCGGTTTGAGGGAGAGAACAGTTAGTGAAAGTCAACGATAAAGAACGTGTAGTAAGTTGATTGATTTTGTTTGGAGAAGGGCCGATCCTTTAGATCGGCCTTTCTTAGTTTATCCTCGAGCTCGAACCTCAACCTAACAGCTCGTCCCTATATCCCACAGAGTACTCCATGAAGGAGACTCTTACCATTTAGCTCGCTGGAGCGGGAGTAAAAATCAGATTGGTAAATGATCCAACAGGGGAACCAGGCTGGTTACTCTTGAAAGTGATGAAAACCTCGTGGCTCCCATCTACCTCAGGAAGTGGTATCGGCATTGGACTGAACTGACCAAATGCAGCAGTAGTCTCCAGCTCTGTTTCGAATATCGGATCAGAATCTAAATCATCTAAGTAAACCATGATGCTACCGCCTGACATATAGGGTTTAGGGGCTGAACCGATGAGTACCATTGAAGCGACTCCAGTAAAGTCATAAGGACCGTACTTCACCCAAGAGTCATCGGCTCCAATTAGTAGATCCATTTTCTCGGTTAATCCCGGGACCATATCTGGAGTTACCGTCATTTTCGTGGCTTTATCAGTCTCAGCGTATTCCACTGCGCTCATATTCGGGCTTCTGAGCACTACATTCTCCACTGTATGCATTGACTCAACCCCCTCGGCACCTTTGTCGGTGTATGAAGCCATTATTACGAATTGGCCTCCCTCTTTTTTTCCTTTAGGCACTGCCAACATTTCAGTACCACTCGCGGGTATCTCTACTTTCGGAGTTGTTCGGGCCAGACTGACGATGTATGAAGCCATGGCATCCACATCTTTAGCTGGCAGATCGGGGTGAGCTGCCATGGCCGTCTCGCCCCAGACACCACCGCCACCTCCGATAATCTTCTCCGAGAGGTATTTCTTAATTCTTCGGCTGCCTTGGTCTTTGTATTTCTCCGATATAGCGGAGTACGAAGGCCCTATCGATGCTCCATCTAACTTATGACAACTGACACAGTCGGATTTACTGATCGCCTCAATACCCGGATGAGATGATTTCATTTCTGAGAGTGCCATGTGTCCTTGAGCTATCGAAGTCATGTCATATCCCATCTCGAGGTAGTCTACTGTGACGGCGATATCCCCATCGGCTATTAGTCCATCCTCATGATCTTGGGCTTCCACTGAGTAGGAAACACCTTGTGTCGGGAAATAGAAGTCTTGATTGCTCGCGAGTGCTATACTCACTTGTGGTGGTGCATTACCAGCTAAGATCTTGGTTTGATGAGTAGAAGTAGCGCCATCACGATCCTTTACGGTCAATGTAGCTATGTACTCTCCAGGTGTTGTATAAGTGTGAGTGATGGATTCACCTTTAGCACTATTCCCATCTCCAAAATCCCAGGTGAATTGTAGAGGCTCATCATCGGCGTCCCGAGAACCACTACCATCGAAGGTGACCTGGAATGGCAAAGCACCGGCAATTTCATCTACTTCAAAAGTTGCAGTGGGTTCACGATTACCGGGGATGTATCGAAGATGGCTAAGAATGGCGTTCTCATTAGCTGTGAACCATCCCGTTCCGTACTCTAAAGTGTACAGATCTCCTTCGGGACTCATTACGACGTCCATCAGATTGTTCCACTTGACGTCAGGTAAAAATCGCTCCATGGAGACATAGTCACCGTTCTCATCCAGGGTAACAGACATCATCCAACCCCTCATCCAGTCGTATATCAATAGCTTTCCATCGTAGTATTCTGGAAATTTACTCGCTGCTGTATACCGATCAGCACGATAAACAGGACCAGCCATGGCATTGCGCCCTCCGCTACCAACGAGAGGAAAGTCCTCTGATTTACCATATGGATACCAGATCAGTGCCTTCTGAGCCGCTGGTAGTTCTTTAGCGCCAGTATTATTGGGTGAGATATTCGAAGGTCGATTAGGATCAAAAGCAAGTCCACTCTTCTCCGCGGCAAAATCATAATCGTAATAGACTTTGTTATCCCCAATGAAATAAGGCCATCCAAAAAAGCCTGGGGCTTTGGCCTGATTTACCTCGTCGTATCCCATTGGGCCACGTTCCTCTCCATCCTCCCTTCCATCAGGGCCCACTTCACCCCAATACAAGAAACCAGTCTCCGCATCGATGCTATAACGGAATGGGTTACGACAACCCATAACATAAATCTCAGGCCTGCCTTCGGATCCATCCTTAGCAAACAGATTTCCAGCTGGTATGCTATAACTGCCATCCTCCTCTACCTTGATTCGAATGATACTACCCCGTAAGTCAGCAGTATTAGCAGAGGTCCGCTGCGCATCAAAAGGTTGTCGGTTAGCCCGCTCGTCTATGGGTGCATAACCCGAGCTCTGATGAGGATTCGTGTCATCACCAAAGGACGCCCACAAATATCCATCGTGATCAAACTCCAATGATCCAGCAGAATGGCAACACTCATCTCGCTGCGTACCTACTGTCAGAATAACTGTCTCCTCTCGCAAAGCATTCTCTTCGTCATCTGGGTCAAAAGAAAATCTGGAGATGCGCTGTTCGATCTCATCTGGAGCAGAATAGCACAGGTAAATGCGTTGGTTATCGCTGTAGTTTGGATCCACTGCAAGTCCCATAAGTCCATCTTCTTGACCGGAGTAAACATCCACCATAGCTACTTGCCTGGTTTGCTTCAGCTTAGGATCATGGACTTTAATGGCGCCCTTGCGCTCTACGAACACAATACGACCATCCGGCAACAGATCCAACTCCATTGGTTCGTTGAAGTAGTTATCTAATTCTTCTTTGACAAATCGATTTTGTTCCGGCAAGACAGAACTTAACCCATAATCCAACTTCTTGGTACCAGACATGGCCCACTGGATACCAGCCAATAGATGCTGCTTGAATGCTTCCTCTTCATATGATTCGTCCGTATGTCCACCACCTGAGAAAAATGCTCTTCCACCATCAAATTCATGTATCCAGGCGATAGGATGATTGTCCCCATTGGTTCCACCTTCGTATGACGTCTCATCCAGGTTAAGGAGAGAGGTTATGTGAGGTGAAATTGACTTAAAGTTGTACCATTCATCGGTTCGTTCCCACCGCTGGGGTAAATGATCAGTGCAAATATGCTTGTGCTCAGTCTTCTCGATTGAGGCTGTTCTGACATTCGGATCATTAGGATGACCATTAAAATAGGCACCGACCAACTCGCCATACCAAGGCCAATCATACTCGGTATCTGCGGCGGCGTGTATTCCAACGAATCCACCTCCAGCTTGGATAAATCTTTTGAATTCTTGTTCCTGACTGGGGTTAAGGACGTCTCCCGTAGTATTGAGAAAAACGACCGCATTAAAGTTCTTGAGTTCTTTGGTGGTAAACATCGATGCATCCTCAGTGGTGACCACCTCAAAACCATTCTCCACTCCCATGGATTGAATCGACTTAATGCCCGCAGGAATCGAAGCATGTCGAAACCCTTCTGTCTTACTAAAAACTAAAAGACGATCCGGTGTTTTTGGGGCACAGCTACTAATGATGAAGAGCACCGCATACAACAGCAGAACTCCAGTGGATAGGACTTTCATACGTCTTGACTTGTTCTATCGAAAGATATCTGCTTTTTGATCAACTCTCGAAAGCCACAAATCAAAAAAGGGCAATCACCAATTGGTGACTGCCCTGTATTCTCATTTATTCCAACCTCCTATCTACGTCATCTTGGCACATCAGAGAATATACCATTGTTACGTAGGAAGAGACTCTTATCGCTTACAGTCACTTCACCGGCAAAGTTGAAGTCACTATCGAAGTAGCTACTTGACATACCATTTTGCATTAACCACTTCGTCAAGTCGTTCGGATTGATATCTCTCGACTCAAAGTCTGAGAGTGAGGTAGACTGCTCACCGTTACCCGCATACATCATATAGTCTCCGTTCAGATTTTGCTTCTGACCAAATCCAAAGAGATTACTCCAAGAATCGTGTGCCCGGAAGTCATAACTGATTGAACCATTGACCACTGGCAGTGCCAGGTGAGACATCACAACAAGGTGATTGCGATGTTCGATCACGATATAATAGCTCAACTGAGGATCAATCTCACAGCAGTCAGAATCATCAACGAACTGTACGGTACCATCTTCTAATAGTAGTGCAGCTCTGGTACAGACAGTACTTTCTGCTGTAATGTCAGAACGTAAGCTGACTAAGACCCAGTCGACTGCATCTACAGGGTAGTCGGCATTGATACCCAAGGAAGCAAACTGTGTAGAATCAAATCGGAAATCTGATCCTTCAAGGCCCGTATAGTTCCATGGGCTCACATTGTATGGTTGACCACTTACCGGTGCTACACCAAGGAATGTGGTCGGACGCTGACCAGGCAGATAACCAAGATCGTTGAGCGTCGTGCGCATTAGTCCTGTTTCATCATCGAAAGCTCCTTCGAGAAGAACGGCAGTATTAATCTCGACACAACCGAATCCAAGGTCAAGATTGATATCGACTGAGTCGATGTTATTTGTAGCATTATCATCAGGAGTTACTGCGTTAGCAACTCGAGCCACATTCATATAGTCGCACTCACGATCTGGGAAGTGAACAACAACCGCATCGAAGGTGAAGGTTACCATTGAGTCAACAGCTAACTCATCGATCCACCAGATCACTCTATTTTCGATGACTCTACCCTCAGCTGATAGGTTGGCCACATCGGTGTAACCATCAGGTAATAGATCTTCGATACTCACACCCAAGGCTTCATCTGGACCATTGTTGATCACTGAGATCGAGAATTCAACGCGATCACCAGGCTGTGCAGACTGAACGTCTACATCCTTCATCACCATCACATCAGCATTAGTGCGTCCAACAGTGAAAATGGCCTGCGCTTCATCATCTTCCTCAGGTGATTCGCCAAGGTTGTCTGGAGTAGAATCGACATCCGTTTGATCCATATCCGTAACCTCTGCTCGATTCACCACCATCTCACCGAGGGCACTCGCAGAGACTGTAGCATCGAATGTCAGATCAATACTTTCACCAGCCATCAGATTGATATTCGTCCAGACGATTCGATCGATCAAGAAGATACCTCTGTCTGATATGTTGGTGAAGTTCGAACAGTACTCAGTTGGTAGATAATCGGTTACCTCGACTCTCGTCAATGGTCGCCCATTCTCGTTAGTCACTCTGATCGTGTAAGTCACCACGTCCCTTACACCAGGGTTTGTATCACTTACGAATTTCTCGATGGCAACATCTGCCGTCTCAGGCATCGCGGTAGCCGAATCCTCGTTGTCCTCAAGGTCTTCAGGTCGTTCTTCCTGATCCTCTGAGAATACGCGAGCCACGTTCGTAAAGCTTCTGCCTTCCTCTGGCATCTCTACGATGGCTCGGAAGGTGAATCGCTGGAGTTCCAAGGAAGCTAATTGTAAATCAGCCCAAGTAATGGTGTTGATGTTGGTCACAACACCACCATTATCTATACTGGACTCGATAATCGTAAAGCCAGAAGGAACATCATCCACAACTGATACACCAGTAGCATCCAGATCACCATTATTGAATATGGTGAGGATGAAATTGACTGTATCTCCAGGTTGTGGCGTTTCGTCATTCACGCGCTTGATGATCTCCAGATCGATCTTCTCGGTAGGACACTCTTCTTCAGATGGAGCCTCAAGGGTGGCCTGAGCCATTCCTGAACAACCATTAGCATCCCGAACAGCCACGTTATAAAGACCTGAACTCAAATCAATGATGCTATCCAAAGAAGCTCCTGTACTCCAGTCGAACTGATAAGGCTCGGTACCTCCAACCACTGTGGCTATGATTCGACCATCGTCACCTGCACATGATTCATCAATCACTTCAAGGACTACATCCAGAGTTGTTACCTCTCGTTCGACAACTACTGAGGTCATTGTCATACATCCCTCACTATCAGTAACCTGGATGTCATAGGATCCAGGTGCAAGGTCACTAACGGTCTGTGTAGTATCTCCTGTACTCCATAGGTAACGGTATGGCTCGGCACCACCTGACGCTGAGACGAATACACTACCGTTATCACTATCACAAAGCGCAGGTGCAGATGAAGTTTCGATCATCACATCGCAGATCGAGATCATGACCTCAGCCTTGCTTTCATCATCTTCGGACTGATCACCGTCATCGTTGTTTGGTTCAGAATCCACGTCGCGTTGTGTCATTGACACTACTTGAACAACGTTTTCGAGATCTAACGACGCTGGATTATTAGTATCCGAAATCACCGCTTCATAAGTGATGGTCAAGCTTTCGCCAGCCTCAAGATCGATACCGCTCCAAGTAATCACATTGTCATTAACAATTCCTCCCTGAGTGATACTAAGAATAGTACTATATCCAGTCGGGAAGACATCCTCTATCACGATCTCCGTTGCTAAGGCGTTGCCTTCGTTGGCGATCTCGAGCACGAACATCACTGTATCACCAGGTCTTGCCACCGGCATGTTGACTGATTTGGCAAGTTGGACATCCGGCTGACCTTTTAAACCTGCATCAATATTTGTGAAGTTGTCACCACTGCTCAACACAAACGATGCAGTGGCTCCATTGGCATCTGGATCACTATCGATGTCATCATCGTCACCCACATTTGCCTCAGTGAAGGAGAAGCCAGCGGGAGCTACAAAATGAACCGTGTATTCGCCAAGCGGAAGATTTACAAAGGAGTAATTACCGAACTCGTCAGTCACAGTAGATGCCAAGGTATCTCCAGACATATTGCGTAGTTCAACGCGTACATCAGCGATACCAGGCTCACTTGTATCGCGAATTCCATCACAGTCTTCGTCTAACCAGACAAGGTCACCAACAGATGCTGTTCTGTAAAGACCTGCATCAATTGTCTTATTGGATTCATCCCGATCTAACGTTATGATGCGCGAACGCAGAGACTGCAGATCAAAATCACTATCGATTTCGGCATTGGAGCCCGCGTTGCGAAGTGTTACCAAGTAACCTGATGGTGGATCTAATTCGACGATGTAACTACCATTATCAAGGCTATCAAAACCATAGATACCAGACTCATCTGTACGCGTGATGTCTAAGATCGTTCCATTCGGATCTAATAATCGCACTACGATATCGGCAATTGGAGGCTCCTCAGCATCAAAGATTCCGTTGCGATTCAGATCCTCCCAGACAAAATCTCCCAAGCAAGCATTGCAGTCGTTGACCTCGTTGATGGTGACCATTGTGGCTCCCTGACAACCATTAGCGTCGGTTACGACTACTGTGTAGTCACCTACAGCCAGTCCGATTGCCATTTGAGTCACCTGACCGTCACTCCATTCATAAGTGTAAGGAGCGACTCCACTGGAAGGTGTCGCCATAGCTATACCGATAGCACCTAATCTACACGTTGCACTTTGGGTCTCTTCAGCAGAGACCGTCAGTACTTCTTCGTTGATACCAATCTCCACCGATAGCTGTCCTGTACATCCATTAGCATCTGTCACCAGTACATCATAAGTACCTGGAGACAGGTCTGTGATGGTGGCTGATTCGGCTCCATTACTCCATGAGTACTCGTACGGAGCGACCCCATTCGTTACATCTACAGTGGCCTGACCATTCTCTGCATCACAGATGGCATCGGTAGACGAACTCAATAGATCAAGTGTAACTCGCGAATCCGTGATAATTACTGTGTCCACCGTGAAGCAGTCGTCCTCTACCGTAGAGGTTACTATGTACTCCCCTGCTGCAGATACAGTGACACTTCGATCAGAGCTGCTGAATCCATTCGGTCCAATCCAGCTCACTTCACTGGCGTCAGTTTCGACAGATAGCTCGACAGTGTCTTCATCACATGTAATATCCGAAGCGCTGGCGGATACTATAGTCTCTGGATCATCACAAGCACATCTGGACTCATCTACTACCACAGTTACCTCGCTTCGATTATTTGCCAGACCAATTAAGTCGTCTTCGAAATAGACAAAGCCTGTATCCATAGCCACATTCACGAGCGTCTCCTCAGGGTTGAGCGTATATCTGAAGATGAATTCTTCGTCTGAGATGAAGTCATTGTTTTCGTCAATGAAATCAATCCAGCCATTTCCATTCAGATCAGATGATGCTACAAACTCAGGACTTTGCACTGTGAGAGCCGCATCAAGATTATTATCTGCGACTCTGATATCACGTATTGAAATACCCTCTGCTCCACCTCTCATGCGTAAGATGAGTTCATAGTTGACAGGGTCACCTGGACAAATTGTGTCACGATCGGCACGCTTCTCAACGTTAATTCCAACTCCGATATAACCTGAGTTATCTGTGGCATTGACAACTTCGTCATCGGCAGTTCCTTCAGCAGTGGCCACATTCGTGTAACGCCCTAAGATGGCATCACCAATTAGAGTACACGTCTGCGTCTCACCAACAGCCAAAGTTGGTAGCGTACAGACTTCGACACCTTCAGTAAGGTCTGTAATCACGACATCCGTAAGGTCTACCTCTCCATTATTGGTCACTTCATATGTCCACATAACTTCTGAGCCTCCCTCAGCAACGATGATTATCGGCATTCTCTGAAAATCAGTGTTTTGGCCGTTTGTCAACTTGGTAAGGGTAATAGATGCATTACACACTGCTTCCACAACCTCAACCGTATCAGAGGCTGTACATCCATTGTCTCCGGTGACGTATAAGATATACTCCCCTGGAACAGTAGCCACTGGATTAGCCGCGGAGGTCAGAGGATCTGCACCGACAAGGCTATCAATGGTACCATCCGTCACAGCCTGCAAGCTTACACCTGATGCATTACACGGAATCTCGTTGTCATCTGCAAGCACGACTAATTCTACAACAGGATCTTGTATATCCTCAGCGACCTCAACACTTGCTGAAGCAGTACAACCATTTGACCCTGTCACTTCTAACACATAGGTGCCAGGTATCTGAGCAACAGGATTAGACACAGATGTCTCCGGATCAGGTCCTGAGATGCTGGTCACTACTCCATCAGTTCTGATTGTAAATCCTACTACAGACTCTGTACAAGTCAGGATACCATCTGTTGTGAAAGCGTCTATGACAGGTACATCAAGATCTCCTTCGATCGTTACACTCAGTGAAATCGTACATCCACTTGCGTCAGTTATATCTACACTGTAAGTGCCAGCGCTGAGATTGTTGATACTGGATGTCTCCGCACCTGTACTCCATAGGTATGTATAAGGTGCTTGGCCAGATGTCACTGTCACGGAAGCAGATCCGTTATTAGGATCATCACAATCACTCACGCCTTCACCATTAATAGTAGCCTCAAGAGGCACATCGACAGTGATCTCTTGAGTATATGTAGTCACATTACCACAGTCATCTACAGCGGTCCATGTCCGGAATAGTACAAAGCCACACGTGATTATCGAATCTCTCTCAGTGATCTCAACTTCCACTTCACTGCAATTGTCACGTGCGGATAGCACTACAGCCACAGGTATCTGATCCTGTTCCACACTAACATCGGCTGGCAATGTAGATGTGAACTCTGGCGCCTCGAGATCTGGTCTCACAGTAATGACTTGGAATGCCGTATCCGCATTGCCACAAATATCAGTAGCGATAAACCTTCTGGTAATCGTTCCGCCGTCACAACCATTGATATCATCTTCTCGGGTGATCTCGATGGAGATCGCATCTACAGGAGTACAATTGTCAACCACGCTCGGATCACTCAAAGTGATATCCGTATCACAATCAACAATGATGTCCGCAGGAGCAGCAATCACAGGTGCTTGCGAATCCCGTATGACTAATTCAGCAGCGATTGTATCGCGATTACCACAATCATCCTCTGCAAAGAATAGAACCTCAGTAATAGAATTGCAGTCGATGTCAGCTAAGGCCGTAAAGTTGTTACTGTAAGTTACCTCTGAGCAATCATCTTCTGCTCTCCCAGTTTCACCGACGCTATTCAACCATGTTTGAATCTCAGTTCCAATCCCATCATCAGAGCACTCTATGAATAAATCTTGAGGAGCTTCTACAAAGACTGGTGGCACGTCATCCACAATCTCGATGATTGCCGTCGCAGTGGCAGTCTCACCACACGCTGTTGCAGTGAAGGTAACTTCCTTCGTTCCAGTCAATCCATTGTTATTGCAACCACCTAAGAATGGTACTTCATCCTCATTATTGGTGATGGTGACTTCTGCACCGCAAGCTGACGAAGCAGATGCTGTCGCCAACCAAGCAGTGATTCTCTCTGGTACGTCAGACTCTCCGCATGTCAACACAAGTCGATCAGGAGCCGTTATCGTAGGTGCTCCAGGACCGGTTACTGGTATTACTACCTCAAGCTGGTTTGCATTGTTATCGCACCCAGAAGAAGCCGTCCAAATTAGCGTCACTGAACCTCCACACTCATCGAAGTTCATCTCCAGGCGTCCAGGAATATTGGTTTCTTCAAACAAACAAGGCCCTGTTTCACCGTTGGATGAATTAGCTAAAGGAACTTCGAAGTCTTCTACTTCCTCACATGTCAAACTCTCCGGAAGATCAGGTCTGATTATCACAGGGTCTGAAGAAGGAGCTACCTGAATAGTCGTTGTGATGGAGACATCATCTCCACATGCATCGACAGCAGGAACTCGATAGGTCACTATCACCTCTCCCCCACACTGGGTAAATCTCTCGATCACTGTAGCCTCAATCGTTCCTGATATTGGACAAACTTCACTTCCATTATCATATGTGGCTGGAAGCGGACTATACCCTACCGCTTCAGAACATGTTAGCTCGGTCGGTAACGTTGGAGCGCTAATCACAGGTTGAGCGATTGGTCCTACTTCTATAGTCACAGTATCTCTGAGGGCACCCTCTTCACAAAGGTCACTGTCTAATGAATAAATCACTAACACATTTCCGCCGCAAGCATCGACATCCTCTATGACTTCCGGACTGATCGTACCAGAAATCTCACATACACCCGTGAGCCCATTACTGTAGGTAGCGTCGGGTGCATCAAATCCTGGAAGATCATCACAAGAGTTCAAATCTGCAATCGTCGGTACTGTGATCACAGGTGCAGGTACTCCCTCGATTGGTATCACCACACTATCCTGGACACTGTTGTTGTCGCAGCCCGTTGGCACCGTCCATGTCAACAGTACACTTCCTCCACACTGATTACCTCGGCGTGTCAATGATCCTGGTACTGTACCCGTGAAGCCACACTCTCCGCTCAATCCGTTCGTGAACGTCGCATCTGGTACATCGAAGCTCTCGACTTCCTCACACGTCAAGATCGTTGGTAAACCACTTGGGATCTCAAAGCTTGGCGCTGGCGCCGCCTCAACATCTATCGTCACTGTCTCGATGATCGCTCCGTCTCCACAGTTATCCACTGATGGAATCTCATAGGT
>JBCBIX010000023.1:0-30826 GCA_038523965.1 Bacteroidota bacterium | reverse complement strand
CGATTTTTATAGCGCGATTGGCCCGATCTCCTTGGGATACGGATATGATGTCGTGGACCAGGCTGTACGAGACCAATTGGATAAGGGTATGACCTTCTCTCTCATGCACCATCTGGAGTACGAGGTCTGTCAGTTACTACATGAGATCATACCCAACGCAGAGAGCATTCGCATTAGCAAAAGCGGCGCTGATGTCTGCACCGCTGCGGTACGCATTGCAAGAGCACATACAAGAAGAGAACGCATCCTTTGCTGCGGGTACCATGGGTGGCACGATTGGTACATCGGCACGTCCACGCGTGATGCAGGTATCCCAGAGGCGACTAAGGGACTGACGCAAAAGATCGCCTACAATAACCTCGAAGATCTCCAGAGTAAGCTTACGCCAGATACAGCAGCATTGATTCTGGAGCCATTTGTATTCGATGCTCCAGACGAAGGGTACCTCCAACGTGTCCATGAGCTTTGTAAGGCCAATGGAACCTTACTGATCTTTGATGAGATGTGGACTGGCTTCAAAATCGCATTGGGTGGTGCACAGGAGTATTTCGGAGTGACACCAGACTTAGCTGTCTATTCCAAGGCGGTTGCAAACGGCATGCCGGTGGCTTACTTGACTGGAAGAGCAGAGGTCATGAAGCACTTCGAGGATGATGTGTTTTTCTTTACCACATTTGGCGGAGAGGCACTATCTCTGGCCGCTACGATTGCCACGATCCAGGAGATGAAGAAGGTAAACTTCGCTCAGCGCTTAGACGAAATTGGCACCCTTCTAAAGGATGGATTGAATAAATTAATCGGAGCGCATGGTTTGACAGATCACCTCCATTGTAACGGATATCCATGTCGAACCATCCTGAACTTATCGGGCATCGATAACCCACTGGAGATGTATGCATTTATCCAGCAAGAAATGGTCAGATGTGGACTACTATGGAGTAAGTTTCACAACATCACCTATGCCTTTACTGAGGAGGATATCGCCTATACCCTTGAGGTATACGATCATGTTCTTCCATTGGTCAAAGCTCGTATCGAAGCAGGAGATGTCGCTGACCACCTGAGAGGACAGCCATTCGACGTGGTATTTCGTAAAACCAAGTTTTAACCCTTGAGTCAAGATTTGTTCTCACTTGATGGCTACACGGCCATCGTTACTGGAGCCTCTGGCCTAATCGGCCAAAAGCACTGTGAAGCACTTCACAATGCGGGTGCCACAGTGGTGGCATGCGATCTGCGCTTAGATGATGAGCGATGGAGTAGCGATCGGTATCTCGGCATCGAAGCTAACGTTACCGATAAGGCGGCCTTAGAGTCGGTCCGTGATCAAGTCATAGAGAAAACTGGACGTATTGATGTATTAGTGAACAATGCGGCGATCAACGACATGTTTGAGTCCCCGGCATTAGCTGCAAAGCAGTCGATGTTCGAGAACTATCCAGTAGATATGTGGCAGCGCTCACTGGATGTCAATGTGACTGGAGTCTTCCTATGTTCTCAAGTCTTCGGAACAGTAATGGCAGAGGCCGGATCTGGTAGTATCATCAATGTAGCGTCCACCTACGGCATGGTCGGGCCTGATCAGTCGATCTATGTAGATGAGAATGGAACACGAACTATGTATAAATCTCCGGCCTATCCGTCGACGAAAGGTGCGGTGCTGAACTTCACCCGTTTTCTTGCGGCATACTGGGGTCACAAAGGAGTGCGAGTGAATACGTTGTCTCCCGGTGGAGTGCAAAACGGACAGGATGACTGGTTCGTCCATAATTACAGTGCCAAGACTTGTCTTGGACGTATGGCTCAGTCTGACGACTATCAGGGAGCCATTGTATTCCTGGCAAGCGAAGCATCGCGCTACATGACAGGTGCCAACTTAATAGTAGATGGTGGATGGACTGCTATCTGATGATCAACATGCTTAAGACAAACAACCAATAGACTGAAATATCATGAATGCAATCGAACTACGTAGCGGTAGAAAAATAGGTGCTGGAGAGCCGGCATTTATTATCGCAGAGATTGGAATCAACCACAATGGATCATTAGATAATGCGATCCAGCTCATCGATAAGGCTGCTGAGGCAGGTTGCGATGCCGTGAAGTTCCAAAAGCGAACACCAGAAATATGTACGCCCAAAGATCAATGGGAAGTCATGCGGGACACCCCATGGGGACGGATGCGATACATCGACTATCGCTACAAGGTGGAGTTTGGTGAGGAGGAGTACAGCAAGATCGATGCTCACTGTCAGGAGAAAGGAATCGTCTGGTTTGCATCTTGCTGGGATGAAGACTCCGTGGATTTCTTAGAAAAATTTCAGCCTATGCTCTACAAGGCTGCAAGTGCCTCTCTCACTGATATCTCTCTGCTCAAGAAGAAAAAAGCAACCGGCAAACCACTCATGATCTCAACCGGTATGTCAACGCAGGATCAGATCGATGGCGCTGTGGATCAGATCGGAACAGATCAACTCTGTATCGCGCATTCGACCTCGGCATATCCATGTGCGCTTGAGGAACTCAATCTCCGCATGATCCCGACTCTGCAAGCCAAGTTCCCAAGCTGTCCTATCGGATATTCTGGTCATGAGACTGGATTAGCAACTACGATGGCTGCGGTAGTGATGGGAGCCAATTTCGTGGAACGACACTTTACACTTGATCGTGCTATGTGGGGCTCTGACCAAGCAGCATCAGTCGAGCCTCAGGGCATGCGGCGACTCGTGAAAGACATCCGAGACATCGAAACTGCCTATGGAGATGGTGTGAAGAAGGTCTACGATAGTGAACTAAAGCCCTTAGCTAAACTACGCAGGGTCAAGTAGTGCAGTAGAGCGGATCCAAATAGCTTAAACTGCAAAGTGTGGACTTTCGTTAGCAGTGAGAGCGTACGATCTTTATTAAATCATGGAATTCTTAAGAGAAGTAGCACCGAATTCGATAGAAGCCTGGGGTAGTGTAATCCTGGGAATATGGGTCGTACTCATGATCTCCATGGAGCGCATCTTCCCATACACAAAGGGTGTGAAGTTCTTCAGACGTGGATTCTGGATGGATCTCGTGTGGTATACTATCATACAGAGCTATTTACTGAAGATTTTAATATTCGATTGGATCATTGCACCAGGAAAGTCGGCCTTAGGCCTTTCGGAGTTGGGATACATCAGTCATTGGCCGATTTGGGTGTTGGTCTTGTTTTTTCTGATCTCACATGACTTTTACATCTATTGGTTTCATCGTCTTCAGCATTCTAATCGATGGCTATGGCGCACTCATGAAGCGCATCACAGCGTTCGAGAGTGTGATTGGTTAGCCGGATCGCGTTCACATGCAGTTGAGATTCTGATTAACCAGACTATAGAGTTTGCTCCGATCTTTTTCTTACTTGATAATAAGACGGCTGCTATCATCGTCCCGATCAAAGCTCTTCTTGATGCGATCTGGGGCATGTGGATTCATGCGAATATCAATGTGAAAACAGGTAAGCTCCAGTATGTCATCAATGGTCCAGAGATGCACCAATGGCATCATGCTAATCATGAGGAGGTCTTCTACGCTAACTACAGCACCAAGTTTGCCTTCTTCGATTGGATCTTTGGGACAGCCTTTATGCCAGGCCTTAATCCGATCAAGTGGCCCGCTCTGAAGCCATTATCATTTGGACTTCCTTATGCCTATCCAGAGGACTTCTTTTCACAGACCGTTTATGCATTCTGGAGATATGATTTCAAAAAGATCGAGAATGCAAAATGGTACCGCAGTGTCCAAGATAGCCGTCAGTATCTCCTAAATGCTGTCACATTTAGCCGTGCTCGCCATTGGTTGCGTGATCACATTTTTGATCGATCTAATGCACGTTACGAAGTCGATGACGCTGTACCCAACTGCGGATGTGGACGTCCAATGAAACAGTATAACAATGGTCTTCAATGGGGGTGGCACTGTGACTGCGAGGAAAGCCAGGTAGGTGAATTGAGTAAGTTCGGTGTCTGACGTCCGATACATCATCGGGCAACCATTGGCTACTTTTGTCTCATGAACATGTCTCCCTGGGCCTATCTGATAGGTGCTTCCATCATGGAAATATTCTGGATGCTATCGCTCAAGTACCTGGATATGGGAGCGATCAAGAACGTCTCCTGGAGAAGTTTCTGGGATGACCAAGCAGGCTTCATAGCCATCCTTCCGCTGATCGGATACATTCTATTTGGATTAACCAATGTCTATCTCATGTCTTTAGCCATGAAGCACATGCCGATGAGCATCGCCTTTGGAGTATGGTTTGGCATAGCGTTAGTAGGTTCGACACTTATCGATGTCCTCTGGTTTGAGTCCAAGTTGACAGCTCAGTCTTACATTTTCATGGCCTTGATAATAGCGGGTGTGATCGGTCTAAAGGTATCCACAGATGGCGCCAATCTATGATAGCAGCTCGCGAAGCGTGCTATCCCGCCAAGAATCGTGTAACAGCCTCCAGGAGCTCACTTGGCCGCTCAGCATGGATCCAATGGCCAGCATCTATGGTTGTGAGATTGACATGGACGAATTGGGACCGAAGTAGATCCAAATCATCGTTTCGAATGTAATCCGACTTCGCACCTCTGACAAAGAGAGTACGTACCTCCACTGGTGTCGCCACTTCGATCTCTGAGAGGATGTGATCATAATTCGTCAACAGACCGGCGAAATCTGCCTTCCATCGATATCCTCCTTCCTGACGACGGCTAAGATTCTTCAGCAGAAACTGCCTGACACCAAGATCAGTGATCCGAGCAGACAGGTGGTCATCGGCAACCTTGCGAGATGAGATCTGATCTACTTTCAAGGACAATACAGCATCAAAAATGTCATGATGACCTCCAGGATAGTGCCTGGTGCTGATATCAACTACCACAAGGCGATCTACACGATCCGAGTGATCGATAGCAAATTGAATGGCCGATTTGCCACCCATGGAGTGGCCTAAAACCGACGCAGTCTCGATACCAAGATGATCAAGTAGATCTGCCAAGTCTTGCGCCAAGGCTGGATAGTTGAATTCATCATATCGGGGGGATCGACCATGGTTTCGCTGGTCGACAGCAATTACTTGATATCGATCGGATAGCTTTTTGGCAAAACTTTGCCAATTGTCAAGCATCCCAAAGAGGCCATGTAAAATGACAATCGGCTGACCCTTGCCATAGATGCGATGATGTAACATGCTGTAAGGTTTAGGAGACGATGACCTCTCGGAATTCACCGCGATATGCCGTCGGGTTCTTTCCTGTGATGTCCTTGAACTGCTTGTTGAAGTGCGAGAAGTTATTGAACCCACAATCAAAACAAATATCGGAAATCGATCGCCCCGTCTCCGAGAGTAGTTTACACGCATGAATTACCCTGAACTCATTGACGAACTGTGTGAAGGTTTTACCAGACTGCTTCTTGAAGTAACGGCAAAAACTCGGCACGGTCATCGATGCTTCTTCTGCGATCTCACTCAGTGGAATCTCACGTTGGAAGTGTCTACGCACATGATCATAGACCACCTTGATACGTTCTTTGTCTTGTTTGTTGACCTCTATAGTGGCCTTACTGACGTTGAGTAGTTCATAATCAGATGACGAACTCATTAACTGTAGTACTCTCACAGTCTGCAGCAATCGATCAAAATGACTCATGACGTCCATCGCGTCTAACAGTTTTCCGACGGCGAGTTTGGTCTTCTTACCCCACGTTACTCCGTGCTGAGATCGAGACAATAATTCACTTATCTCGGCTAACTCCGCCACCTG
Source organism: Bacteroidota bacterium (assembly GCA_038523965.1). Lineage (GTDB taxonomy): Bacteria > Bacteroidota > Bacteroidia > Chitinophagales > Saprospiraceae > JAJRXG01. Next base: position 25,046 of record JBCBIX010000023.1, on the reverse strand, counting down.
ATCCCAATTAGATCCTAAGAAGTCTCGCCTAAACTGGATAACCACCTCGGTGTTCCGCGCGGTGAGTCGATTGTTAAAGCCATAATGAGGCAGATTACTCCCTATTAGAATCAAGTCTCCGGAGGTGTAGTAGGAGATATGGTTTCCGACGTGTCGCTTGCCATGTCCACTGCGGATATAGACCAATTCGAATTCGGGGTGATAGTGCCAGAGAGGTTCTCCATTAGGGGTTTCATCATTAAATCGTTGGTATGAGATGGAACTACCAAAAGAAGGCTGTATCAACTCCAATGATGGTCGCTGCGCAACCTGGGCAAACTCCTCTTCAGCAATCATATTAAAAGTTTTTTTAATGTAATACCAAACAATAATTTGGCCTCATAAGGGTAAATTACAATTCAGTTAACACAGAATATACATGTAAACCCCTACTGAGGTAATTCTGTTGTATACATGGATAATTTAATGGTAGATCTAAACATTTAAGCAGCCCCATCTTTGTACCAGATTTTAAAACAAAAAATCACACATCATGAACAAGGTATTATTCAAAACAGCAACAGTTGTAGCGGCGTTATTCATCGCATTCAACGCGAGCGCAGCTGTAGAAAATCCATTTTCTCTCTATGTGTCAAAGGCTGGAGAAGCAAAGAAGATTGTTCTCCGTCTCGATAACATGTTTGCCGATAAGGTGACTTGCAAGATCTACACAGAATCAGGGGCAGTAATCTTCTCTGATGAGATCTATACAGCTAATAAGACGGCTAAAAAGTATGACCTCAGCCAACTTCCACAAGGGGAGTACACGATCCTCATCAATGATTTGATGAAAGTCGAGCAGCTTGACCTGGTTGTCACTGAGAATAGCGTTGACTTTGTAAATCCCGTGGCTGATATCACATTTAAGCCAACTGTATGGGTGAACGAAGACAAGACTGTCGACTTCAACCTACTATCACTTGGCAACAACGTGAACGTAAGTATCTACAATGAGACTTCTGAAGAGGTCTACAGTAAGTCTTACATCGGAAAGACAACAGTATCGAAGCGTTTTAACATGGCTGACTTACCAGCTGGAGAGTATACTATCGCCGTTTCTAACGGTGGTGAGATATTCTACAACTACGTTACGATCTAAGAGATAGTTAATTAGTTTTTCATACGACTTGTAGGGGAGTCACGTGATACAGATCATGTGCTCCCCTTTTTCGTTTTTGTACTTGACAACTTTGATCTTCGATCTATGATTCAGGTACATCACTTCACGTTTAACGCCTTCCAAGAGAACACATATCTTCTCAATCACTCTATAACGAAGGAGTGCATCATCATTGATCCTGGGTGTGCGACCACGGCTGAGCAGCAAGCCCTTAGTTCTTACATCGATGGTAATGCCTTAACACCGATACGACTGATCAATACTCACTGTCATATCGATCATGTCCTTGGTAATGCTTTTGTCGCCGATCGTTATGGACTCAACCTGGAGGCGCATCGGCTCGAAGAACCAGTATTGGCGTCCTGCGATGCTGTCTCAAAGGCTTACGGTATCCCATTTGCAGGTTCTCCACCCATCCACAGCTACCTGGAGGAGGGCCATGCTGTAGATCTCGGTGGCATCCCTCTCAGCATCCTGCTCACACCTGGTCACTCACCAGGTAGTATCTGCCTTCACGCTTCCACACAAGGGTGGCTGATCGGCGGAGATGTCCTTTTCTATAATAGCATCGGAAGGACTGACCTACCTGGAGGAGATCACCAGACTCTCATCGGTAGCATCCTGGCTAAGCTCATGCCACTACCTGAGACAACAATCGTCTATCCTGGACATGGGCCACAGACCACTATCGGGCAGGAGAAGAATAACAATCCATTCTTTAAAGGCTGCCATCTGCAACCCCCTCGAGAAAAGTATCGTCTTTGATTGTCGAAAGACCTTCATTAAGATTTGACTGCTGAACAATTAGATTTTCGCCGCGACCTCATCGAGGGATGCAAGAGAGGAGAACGACAAGCTCAGCGGCAACTGTATGAGGATTATTGTGATGCGATGTACAATGTGGCGCTACGCATCGTGGGGGACACACACAAGGCTGAGGATATATTACAGACTTCCTTTTTGGATGTGTTTAGAGCGATCGACAGTTACAACTACTCCGCAACACCAGGTGCTTGGATCAAGCGGATAGTGATCAACAACAGCATCTCGACTGTTCGTCGCAAAGGTGTGGCAATGGTCTACCTCGACGAAACACCTGATCGGGCTGAAGAGCTTCCGATGAATGAGGAGGGCTTGTCTATGACTTCGATAAAATCCGCCATTGCCAAACTACCAGATGGATATCGGACCATCCTGACTCTCTATCTGATCGATGGTTATGATCATGGTGAGATCAGCGACATTCTCGACATCTCGGTAGCTACATCTAAGTCGCAATACAGTAGAGCAAAGAAAAAACTGAGATCCATGATCTCAAGGAGATAATACTATGGACGCATTAGAAAAATACATCATCAGCCGACGCTCCGATTGGGACGATCAGCGCGCTCCAGACCACATCTGGCACAACATCGAAAAAGAGTTAGATACTCCTGAACAGAGCGGTTTTGGACGATTTAAAATGCTATTAATCGCTGCAGGTATATTAGCTACAGGATATGCCGTCTACCATTTCGCCAAACCACATACTGAAGGCACTACTCCGATGGAGTACGCTGAGATCGAATCATTTGAAGAGGTGGAATCCTACTATCAGTCAGCCATCTATGCTACACAGGAAGCGATCAATCAAACACACGATGATCAACTTATAAAAGAGGATCTGCGAGAACTGGACGAAATCGATATCCAACTACGGGAAGAATACCTGAATGCTCGTGGAGAGTACCGTGAGTTTATCCTCCAAGCACTTATCGAGAACCAACAAACCAAGCTGAGTCTTCTCCAGCATATCTTAGAACAGGTCACCGACCAAAAGGACAATACAAATGACACGATCTATTACTAAACTAACCGTGCTGATAATAGCGCTGCTCCTGGCATGGCACAGCTCTGCTCATGGTACCCAAGGTGAATGGCAGGTCTATACTGAGGTGATCACCGAATCATACGATTTTACTACAGATGAACCGGTCATTACCCTTACGAATCGATATGGAAATATCGAACTGACAACGAGTGAAACGAGCACTGCCAAAGTAGAAATCACGATAAAAGTCGAAGCCAAATCGAAAAATCGTGCGGACCAAATATTTAATCGTATCGACATCGACCTATCTGGTGGTGGCTCGCGACTCACTGCAGAGACATCCATCCAAAACCAAAACAATAATTGGACGAAAAAGAGCGAAAACTTCCGAATCAATTATAAAATCCATGTCCCTCGGCAGTCAAAGGTGCGAGTAGAAAACAAGTATGGTGATATCGCCTTGGCGGATGTCGACAATGACCTCCGTGTAGAGTTAAAATATGGCAATGGGCAGATTCAAAATGTGGGAGGAGAGCTGCTCCTTGACTTGGGATATGTCAAGTCATTTAGTGCAGGAGACGTTACCGGCAACTTGACCATCAATGCGAAACACAGTACCCTGTCCATCGGCGATGCACAAGAAGTCGATATGACCTCCAAATACTCGATCTATCAGATGGGTAATATGACTGATATGACGATTGAGGCCAAGTATGATAGATTCGATATTCAGTCTGCAGGTCGCATCACCAGTGAAGGCAAATACAACAAATTTCAAATCGAAAAGGCAGAAGGATTCTTCATTGATACCAAGTATACCCATGTCACGATCGGAACGCTGCATAATCAAGGAGACTTTGATACTCAGCACGGCAGTGTTGAAATAAAACACTTGGCTGCAGAATTTGATCAATTTATAATCGATTCAGAGCATACACGCTATGATATTCGTCCTGACGGTGGTTATCAACTTACTGTAGACGCAGAATATACCAAGGTGGATTATCCATCAGGCCTTGATGTGTCTGTTCGAGATCGCGACCGCAATGAAATCTATCTGGAAGGGTCACATCCTGGCATTGGCAATGGACGAATTATCGCAGAAATGAGGCATGGCAGGTTAGAATTATAAGGATTCAAACGATCCCTACTGAATTCAATTCGACTTCACCCTCCGACTAACAGTCTACCAATTCTTTGACGAATCAGAGCGGACCCAATGGGGTAATACAATCACATCCGTACGGAGACTACTTAGTTCATTTAGCGAAAGTTGCCAATAGCGATCTCTGTGATTCCAGACAAAGCTTCCTCGCGTGAATGCTGATGGATTGTCATGATAGAAGACGAGGGTATTGAATCCAAGGCAAACTCTATTTTGGTAAGCAGATGACTGTATCGGTATGATGTGCCTGATGGAGTTCCGAGCCATTGGCCTTTACCGTTAGATAGAGGGATAGATACATCCTCTATCATCATAGTATCCGCTCCTGCCAAGAGTCGGAAGCGGATGTACAAGTTCTGGTATCCGAAGGTCTCATCATGGATGACCGCGATACCAAGTTTGTCGGCGGATTTGATCTCTTTGACAGCTAATTTGATCGGATCATCATAGGTCCAGGGATCACCGAGCTCATGCTCCGAGATTGTATTGAACCCATTGTTGAGACTACACTGCATGCAGAGTAAACTGGCTAAGAGAAGGCCAATGGTGCCCGAAATAATCCTATTCAAAGAAGTCCTTCATGCGTTCGAAGAATCCTTTTTCGTTCTTATCTGGTGCAGGATCGAATCCCGGCATCTCGCGCATCTGTTCAAGTAGGCTTCGCTCCTTGTCACTTAGTTTTTTGGGCGTCCAGAGATTGACATTGATGAGTTGATCACCCTTGCTATACCCCTGTACCTCGGGGAATCCTTTGCTCTTAAGCCTGAAGATCTTGCCCGCTGGAGTACCTGGTGGAATCTTGACCTTGACCTTGCCGTCAAGGGTTGGTACTTGTACAGAGGTGCCAAGTGCCGCATCTGCGAAGTTCAAGAAGAGATCATAAATGATATTGTTCCCGTCACGGATGAAGCTCTCATGTGGGATCTCTTCGATCACAATGATGAGGTCCCCGGCTGGTCCTCCATTTTTACCGGCATTTCCCTTTCCGCGCATGGACAATTGCATACCCTCTCCAACGCCCGCAGGTATTTCAATTTCGATGGTTTCTTCGCCGTAGATACGCCCATCTCCTTTGCACTTAGGACATGGTGCAGATATAGTTTTACCCGATCCATTGCAGGTGGGACATACCACGGTTGTCTGCATCTGTCCGAGGAAGGTACTACGCACTTGTCTTACATAACCTGACCCGTTACACGTCGCACAAGTAGTAACCGAGTTGGAGTCTTTCGCACCTGTCCCTCCGCAGAGGTCACATACCATCTGCTTTTTGACCTTAATTTTCTTGGTGATGCCTTTAGAGATTTCCTCCATCGTCAAGGCTACCTTGATCCGCAGGTTGGAGCCTCGCTGACCACGAGAAGTCCGAGAGCCTGATCTACTTCCACCAAAGAAGCTCTCAAAAGGACTTCCCCCATCACCGAAAATATCTCCGAAGTGCTCGAAGATGTCCTCCATGTTCATGGAACCACCCTGGAATCCTCCGGCATTACCCGATACACCGGCATGGCCAAATCTATCGTACCGTGCCCGCTTGTCACCATCACTCAAGATCTCGTAGGCTTCGGCGGCCTCCTTGAATTTTTCTTCCGCCTCCTTGTTATCGGGATTGCGGTCTGGGTGGTACTTCAGCGCTACTTTGCGATAGGCCTTCTTGATGGCATCCTGCTCCGCATTCTTGGGTACACCGAGTACCTCGTAGTAATCTCTCTTATCAGCCATCTATGATCGCTTGTCCATTAGGTTATTTGCCGACGACCACCTTGGCATGCCGGATGATTTTATCGTTAAGCGTGTAGCCATTTTCGATGGTATCGATAATCTTTCCTTTCATCTCTTCTGATGGTGCAGGAATCTCAGTGATTGCCTCGTGCAACTCTGGATCAAACGTTTCTCCTGTACTCTGCATCACTTCTACCCCTTTACTTTTCATGAGTCCATGAAGCTTATTGTAGACGAGTGATACTCCTTCAGAAAACACCTCTTGCGACGAATCGTCATCTGCACTCTTCTTCGCTCGGTCAAAATCATCTAACACTGGCAACAAAGCCGTGATCATCTCGCGACCTGCGTTACTGATCAGATCAACTCTTTCCTTGACCGTTCTTTTCTTGTAATTGTCGAATTCGGCATAGAGGCGGATATACTTATCCTTGGCTTCACTAAGCTCTTTTTCCAACTGGATAATTTGACTTTCTGAAGCTTCGCTTTCTTCCTCATGTTCCTCGGCAGAGGAATCTACCTCAGTGTTATTTTCATCGATATCAATCCCTTGTTCTTGGTCCATTATCTCTTGGCGTGTGTCATCTATCTCCATGCGATGTTGGCGTACTTCTGTTCAGAAAAGGGTGCAAAGATCAAATTATCTGCCATCCAAGGTTCTGAGTCAATCTGGCAGACCTTTGAACGCGTCAGTGTTCAAGATGTCAGGTGAGCCATCTGGAGCTGTGAGTGAAGTGTCGCTTTGTCGTGACGAGGTCTAAAGGGAAGCGCCCAAGGGATAGAACTGTCAAATTTGACGACGAAGGGTGACTTCTACACAGCACAATTGTGTGATGAGGACATACCTTTGAATCTGATAATAATGGCCAGTGTGACAGTCCACGCCAGTGTGGAATGATAATCGCACACTAATCGCCATCTGCAAGTCAGACCACAAGACAGGGATATGATTTCAATTTTTAAGAAGGTATTCGGAACAAAGCATGAGAGAGATGTCAAAGGATACTCGCCGATAGTAGGAGATATCAATTCGCATTTCAAGAGTTATGCAGGCCTCAGTCATGATGAACTGAGAGAGAAAACCATCGAATTAAGAGGTCGTATCGATGCGCATCTCGAAGGTATAAATCAGGACATCGCTGAGCTAAGAGCACAGGTAGATGCTGAGACCGATATTCTGGCCAAAGAAGAGCTGTATAACGAGATCGACTCTCATATCAAGGATCGTGATGGTCACTTAGAGGATATCCTCAAAGAGATATTGCCAGAGGCGTTTGCAGTCGTTAAGGAGACGGCTCGACGATTCACTGAAAACAAGACGATCGTCGTCAAGGCCACGGAGCACGACAGAGGAATCGCAGCACGAAGCGCTTATGTTACGATAGACGGAGACAAAGCCATCTGGAAGAACTCATGGCTCGCTGCAGGTAGTGAAATCACCTGGAACATGGTGCATTACGATGTGCAGTTGATTGGTGGTATGGTACTTCACGATGGTAAGGTCGCTGAGATGCAAACAGGTGAAGGAAAGACATTAGTAGCGACACTTCCCGCCTACCTCAATGGTTTGTCCAGCCAAGGTGTCCATGTGATCACAGTCAATGACTATCTCGCCCGCCGAGATTGCGAGTGGGTCGGCCCTATCTTCCAGTGGTTGTTTTTGACCATAGACTGTATCGATCGATATCGGCCCCACTCAGAGCAGCGGCGACTCGCCTATCAGTGTGACATCACATACGGGACGAATAATGAATTCGGCTTTGACTACCTGCGGGATAATATGGTGCGCTCAGAAGATGAGATGGTACAGGGAAAGCATCACTTTGCGATGATTGATGAGGTCGACTCAGTGCTTATCGATGATGCACGTACGCCTTTGATTATCTCTGGACCTGTACCAAAAGGTGCCGAAGAGCAAGAGTATCAAGAGCTCAAGCCTAAGATCGAAAAGCTAATCTCCGCACAGCGCAAGATGGCCATGTCCTACCTGGCAGAAGCCAAAAAGGGATTCGCTGCTGGTGATCAAGGTGCTGAGGAAGGACAGGCAGGTATGGCCCTATTGCGTGCCTATCGTGCCCTACCCAAGTATCGCCCCCTCATCAAATTCCTAAGTCAGGAAGGTGTAAAAGTGGCCCTACAAAAGGTCGAAAACATCTACATGCGTGAGCAGTCTAAAGAGATGTTCAAGGTCGATGCTCCATTGCTATTCACAATCGATGAAAAAAATAGAAATGTCGAGCTGACTGACAATGGAGCGGAATACCTATCCAAAGGTGAGTCAGATACCAATTTCTTCGTGATGCCTGATCTCGCTGCGGAGATGCAGGTCTTGGATGATGCAGAGAAAACAGATGGAACAGATCGAGGAGAACAGCGTACTGCGCTTATCCAAGACTTCTCCGTCAAATCGCGCCGCTTGCATGCAGTAAGCCAACTGCTGAAGGCCTACACCATGTTTGAGAAAGATGAAGAGTATGTCGTCATGGACGGTCAAGTCAAGATCGTAGATGAGCAGACAGGACGGATGATGGAAGGACGCCGATACTCTGATGGTCTCCATCAAGCTCTTGAAGCCAAGGAAAGTGTCAAGGTCGGTGACATCACCCAGACCTACGCGACGGTTACACTTCAGAATTACTTCCGCATGTACCACAAGCTCTGTGGTATGACAGGTACAGCGGAGACAGAATCTCAAGAGCTATGGGACATCTACAAGTTAGACGTAGTTGTAATCCCTACTAATAAGCCGGTGATCCGTGACGATAGAGAAGACCTCGTCTATAAGACCGCCCGCGAAAAGTACAACGCAGTCATCGAGGAGATCGATAAACTGACTGCAGCGGGGCGTCCGGTATTGGTAGGTACGACATCCGTAGACATCTCTGAAAAACTCAGCAGAATGCTCCAACTCAAGGGCATCAAGCACAACGTACTCAATGCAAAACAACATCAACGAGAGGCAGAGATCGTCGCCGAAGCCGGAAAACCAGGCAACGTCACTATAGCCACCAACATGGCTGGCCGTGGTACAGATATCAAGCTGACACAAGAAGTGAAGGATGCTGGAGGTCTGGCGATCATCGCCACCGAGCGTCATGATTCACGTCGTGTAGACCGTCAGTTACGAGGTCGTGCTGGACGACAGGGTGATCCTGGATCTTCTCAGTTCTATGTCTCTCTCGAGGACAATCTGATGCGATTGTTTAATTCCGAGCGGCTGGCGAAGGTTATGGATCGGCTCGGGCACAAAGAGGGCGAAGTGCTACAGCACGGTATGGTGACCAAGTCTATCGAGCGCGCTCAGAAAAAGGTAGAAGAGAACAACTTCGGTATCCGAAAACGCCTCCTCGAATATGATGATGTGATGAACATCCAACGCGAGGCCATCTACAAAAAGAGAAAAAACGCCCTCTCCGGAGATCGACTTGCAGTGGATCTGTACAATCTCTTCTCCTCGCTCACCGAGAACATCGTCAATGACTACAAGGCTATAGATGACTACGATGCATTTAGAAATGAATGTATTCGCGTCCTCGGATATGATCCAGACATCGACCAGGCAGCATTTAATGAGGCTCCTCTGGCTGATTTGGTGGAGATGCTACAGCAACAAACCACCGAGTTCTACGATACTAAATTTGATCGTATCGTAGAGATCCTTATGCCAGTAATCAAGCGTGTCCAAGAGAATGAGGGACATAAGTTCAAAAGGATCTCCATACCGTTCTCGGATGGCAGCAAACGGACACTTCCCATAGCAGCCAACCTCGAAAATGGCATCGAAACTGAAGGTCGCTCAGTTGTCCAAGACATCGAGAAGGCTGTAAGCCTGGCTATCATCGATGATACCTGGAAGGAACACTTGAGATCAATGGACGAACTGAAGGACAGCGTTCAGTCAGCGTCGTTCGAACAAAAAGACCCGTTAGTCATCTACAAGATGGAGGCCTACGAACTCTTCGAAAGGTTGATCTACAGCATCAATGAGGATGTCAGTTCCTATCTCATGAAAGGAAAACTCCTCATCAATACAAATGACAATCTCAAGGAGGCCAAGAGTCAAAAAACTGACCTTAGCAAAACCCGTACGAGTCGTCTGAGCTCCGAAGAGCAAGCAAGGCGAGCCGCTGCTGAAGGAGTTAGTGCGCCACGGACCAGGCCATTGACATTCGTCCGCGATGACAAGAAAGTCGGACGAAACGACCCTTGCCCTTGTGGCAGTGGTAAGAAGTATAAGCATTGTCATGGTAGACGATAGTCGAATCCAGTGGTGAGCTTTGCTGGCTATCTTCGCCGATAATGGATAAACCGAATCCTGATATTCAACCGGACGAGATTAGTCTTGGAGAATTCCTACGTGGGATAGCAGTTATTATTCGATGGGCCAAGAGTAATCTACTTGGCCTGGCGATCTGTTGGCTCATCGGTGGTGGCCTCGGTCTTGGGTATACACTTACTAAGGAGGATATCTACCCAGCCACACTCACGTTCGTCCTCTCTGATAACAATACTTCGTCCATCGGGGGATTCGGTGGTATTCTGACACAATTGGGGATACCGATCACCACAGGGCGCATGAACATCGACAAGCTGCTGGAGATCGCTCGATCACGTCGCATTAGTGGCTATACCTTACTCAGAGAGACCGACATAGATGGTCGGACGGATGTGATCGGTAATCACTTGATCGATATCTATGGTCTCCGCGAACGATGGTCATCAGATATACCGACTATGGCTTCCTTCCGATTTGAGGCATCAGATAGTCTTATGATCCGCCCAGATGCGCAGTTCGCCGTAAAACAGCTCTATCGTCAATTGATCGGAACACCAGCAGATAGAGATAGAGCATTAGTTCGGATGGACTATGGTAATCCTGACTATGTCATGTCCATTACGACAAGCACACGTCACCCTGAACTATCGATCCAATTAGCGGAATTGATCTACGAAGAGTTAGAGTCATTCTACGCAGAGAAATCCACTGAACAGTATCAATCCGCTTATGAGCTCATCAAATCCAAGAGGGATTCGATCTCCTCTGAACTGGAGCTAACAGAAGTCAACCTTGCTCGACTTCAAGATCGCAGTGCAAATACCTTTGCCAATGCCAGTGCAGTCCAATCTTCACGGCTCAGCGCCACGGCCATCGGTCTGCGTCTCGCGCTACAAAAAGTAGAAGAAAATCTTGCTGTGGCCGAGTATGCGCTACAAACGAATACACCGATCATTCAGCTCATCGATAGCCCAATGGCTCCCATAACACCCCAGCGACCTTCTGTGTCACGTTACGTATTGATCGGAGTGATCATTGGTACAATTGCCTATATAGGACTCTACTTAGGCCGGATTTTAGTAAGCTTAGTCTGAGGGATTAACGAGCGACGCGGAGTGCGTTCGCCAGATTATCGGCGATCACACCAGCCTGCTCCAACTGACCAAGATGATGGATACGAGGACTTGCCTCGAGGTCAAATATCCCATTGTTATCGAAGACATCCTTGAGATCGATTACCATCTGTACTTGACCCGAACCTCCAAGTTCATCGACGACGATCTCTCGTCGGACTGGATTAGAACCGATATGTAGAGCAACGGTTTCTTCTGGTTCATTATCACCATCCATATCTACGAATCCCTCGATCTTGTAGTAGATGTAACTCTGCCACCCGACCCAATATTCGGCGCTATTCGCCAATGGAGAATCCGTAGGATAGGCATCTGGGGACTGCGCATTCTGACTATCCTGTAGTCCGAGGTCAAATGACATTCCGGTCACATTTGTCGCCTCTACTTCTCCCAAATCGATGGTCAAGCCTTCTCGAGCTGAGGCCTCATCAAGATGACTTCTGGTAAGATTGACCATCTGGACCTCTGACAATGGAATTGTCTTTCCGTCTGCCTCCAACTCGATATCTGACAAAAAGAAACTGACTCGATTAAATCTGATCAACTTTCCGTCAGGGTAGGTATAATCCTGCGTCATGACGAGTGGCTCACCATCATAGGTCAATGAAAAGTTGAGCGAAATGTCTTGCGTAGTTTCAGAATCTCCACATCCAAACAAAAGGAGCACGATGAATAAAAGGGTTGATGCATATTTCACAACGATCATTTTATGGGTGGACCATCCTAACGCTTACAGGGGCATTTTTGTCTAAATAGTAGATCGAAAATTTGATACAACTGTCGTGAACTGTGTACTGTCCATTATTGCGTAGCCTTGAGATGCGAGGCAAATCTGAATAGAAATATGAAGGAAATCCGTCAAATCATCCAGATGTACGATACCACAGACTGGACTACAGAAAAGGCTGCTCTGGCAACCGTCGTTGATATCGAGGCTTCCACTTATCGCCGAATCGGCGCTCGCATGTACGTCAAAAGTTCTGGAAATTGGATAGGTGGTATCAGTGGTGGGTGTCTGGAGGGCGATGCACTAAGTAAGGCGCAGCAAGCAATCTACCATGGAAAACCGTCGATCGTAACTTATGATACACTCGAAGATGAAGACGCACATGAGATCGGAGTAGGCCTTGGCTGTAATGGACGTATCGATGTCTTATTCTGCCCTATCGATCCTGACGAGCAAGACAACCCTATCGAACAACTCCGTCATATCATAGATAGACGACAACCATCAATCATCTGCCAACTCTTAGATCCTGATCACTGGAAGATGAGATCTCTACTGGCATCGGTATCATCAGAGATACTGGATGTCGCGGCCGAACTGATGGTAGCTCCGGTCCTATTGGAGGAGATTATTCAACAGGTACATTACAAGAAAAAGTCGAAGGTTTATCCAATTCCGTCTACCCAAAGGAAGCTCCTGATTGAATTTCTCCAACCAGAAATCCACTTAGTCCTTGTCGGTGATAACTATGATGCTGACACACTCGTGCGAATCGCTCACGAATTGGGCTGGAAGATTACCGTCATCGGTCTGCGAAGAAAGATGAATCCAGTGCTGTTCGGACTTGCTAAGCAAATACTCGAATATGATCAGATCAACCAGGTTACAATCGATCCTTACACCGCAGTAGTCTTGATGTCTCATGACTATGACAAGGATCTCAAGATGCTTCGTCACTTCATCCGACTACCTATCTCATACATTGGTATGCTTGGGCCCCGACGTCGGAGAGAAAAAATGATGGAGGAATCCGGAGAGCTTCTTTCAGATCTACCCCAATTGACTTACTTCTTCAATCCAATTGGCCTGGATATCGGGGCCGAGACACCCGAAGAAATCGCCATATCAATCACCTCAGAGATCATCTCTGTCTTCCGCCAACGAGATGGACGATCACTGCGGCTTCGACCAGGGACGATTCATGTTAGAGAGTAGTGATTCGTGCAACTTCTTGTCTAAAGTGTGAAACTGAGCCTTCTACAGATTCCCAGCGACTTGCATCGTCTCCAGTGAAGGGCCTTCGCTACCTCCGAGAGGTTCTATAGTGACGGCAAATGTGGCGGCATTACCAGAGATCTCTTTCATCGCCGTGAGATAGTCTCCATCCAAATCAAAAACTCCAGCATCGATAGGGTTCCCGTCGACGATCGCCCACAGTTGATATTGTTGGTCAGCCGCCAGGGCCTTAAGTGAACCAACGATGAGATAAAGCTGGGATGTACTTGCATTCCAAAATATGGTGGCATGTGATTCAGGAGCATTATCAGTTCCTGCCATAACGACTTTGGTAAAGTCACGATCGGACATGACTGCGATAGCTCGCTGAACAGAGTCGAGTTGAGATTGAATGCCTGCATATTCGGTAGCGAACTGTTGTTGTTCTGCACGGATCTCATCAAGCGAACTTGTCATCTGCTCACAATGGGTACGATAGGAATACAGATAGACTCCCAAGCCGATAAGACCCACGGCCAATAGTGCAACTACCCACTTCCATATATCCCCACTACCACTACCACCGCTGCTTGCGGAAGTGGTTCGAGTAGATCCGCCTGAAGAAGGCCTTCGCTTCGTGATGTGATCCAGGATCTTTGCCTCCGCACCTTCCGGAGGGGTGATCTCTGAGGTCATCGCCAGCTGCATCATAGCCTCCTCAATCTTATCCAACTCGACACGAACCTCTGGATACTTCTCCGCGAGCACACGTACCTCCTCCATCTGAGGTTCAGGTAGGATCCCAGCGACATAGGCTTCGAGCAGGCCAGATTCTATGTAAGATTTATAGTCCACTACTGATCTACAGACAATGCTTTTCTAAGGTTTTTAATAGCCATACGTAGTCGGGTCTTAACAGTACCCAATGGTATGCCAGTTTCGTCAGCTAATTCTCGTTGAGTGAATCCTCGGAAATAGAGGTAGTCGATGACCATTCGCTCCTCTTCTCGCAATAGATTGCTCACTTTATTCAATCCGATGACATCGGTATTGATCGTTTCGGTCAGTTGATTTCCTTCAGGGGGATGTACGACAACATCTATAGAATCGGTTTTTCTCCCTTTTGAAATTTCACTGGATTTTAACTTGTCCAAGGCGATGTTTCTGGCTAAGTGCGCCATCCACGTAAATGGTCGCCCTTTACTCTCTTCGTAGAGATCGATCTTCTGCCAGATACGCACAAAACAGTCTTGAAGAGCCTCTTTGGCGATGTCTTCTCTTTGGATAATGCGATAGACGATACCATAGATGGCACCACCGTACAAGCTGTACAACCGACTCATGGCATCTGCATCACGGTTCTTGACCCCTGTGATGATATCCTTGATATGGTCCGTTGGCTTCGAATTCACGATCGAGTCGAAATGTAACTAATTGTTGGTTACCAACCTTCAGGTACACCTCCCACCTCATAGGAAGGTCATACTACTCTGAATTTTAGCTCCACACATAATTTATTGAGTCGCAAAAAATCCAAACCTGAACTTCTCTCGTACCTAAAGAGTCACACTTATTGTACAGAACCAAAGAGAATTCGTTTACAAAAATCACAAGGGAATTATGAAGTCATATTATTCTATTTTAACTCTACTCATTTTGGTAGTTGGACTATCTGCTTGTCAACAACATAAACCACCATCTATAAGTGTCGCTCCATTGTTGGATCGACCGGAACAACTTCATTATGGAAATGAATGGGAAACTATTCAAAACGCCTATCAAAGAAATGCACTTATAGTAAAAAAGAATACTGAAGTACCTGGAGAGACATTTTTACAATTAGCCACCATATTCATAAAAGAAGCTCGAGTAACTGGAGAACATGGTCACTACTACCCTGCAGCGTTAGACATGACGGAGCAGGTGATCCAAAATTTTGATGACCGTGACCTTAGATTCAGAGCGATGACCATGAAGGCTGGCGTTCAGCTTTCACTACACGAATTTGCAGATGCCAAAGAAACTGCAACAAAGGCTATCAAACTCAATCCATACAATGCACAGATCTATGGAGTTCTCGTAGATGCAGCAGTTGAACTTGGAAACTATAAAGAAGCAGTCGCTCTCGCTGACAAGATGATTTCGATCAAACCTGATCTCAGGTCATATGCTCGGATCTCATACCTACGAGAGATTCACGGCGATCTCGAAGGTGCCATTGATGCTCTCGAATTAGCTATAGATGCAGGTGTTCCCGGATTTGAAGAGAGAGCCTGGGCGATGCAAACGCTGGGTGATTTGTACCTGGCGTATGATAGACCTGAAGAAGCAAGGCAGATGTACGACATGATTCTGGCTGAGCGAGAAGATTATCCGTTTGCCATCGCTGGACTTGGTGAAGTTGCTATGGCGACTGGTCAAGATGATCTTGCAAAAGTCAAACTTAACCAAGCAGCAGCCATCATTCCTGAAGTTGGATACTACTTCAGTTTGGCAGAGTTGGCTAAAAGAGAGGGAGACACCGAGCGTGTTGAATCTTTAGTAAAAGATATCCAAGTGATGCTGGCCGATGACGTAGAACATGGACATAACATGAATTTGGAATTTGCAGATCTCTACAGGGAATTGGCGTCCGACCTTGAGATGGCATACAACTATGCCTTCACAGAATATGAAAAACGACCTAATAACATCGATGTCAATATCGCTGTCGCAGAGGTGTTGGTCCAACAAAATAATCTCGAAGAAGCGCGTCCATACATCAAGCGAGCATCGATTACCAACTCTACAGATCCTGTATTAATCCAATTACAAAAAATCTTGACATCACAAGATGTCTCGTATCACAAATCACCTCAATTATAAAATACTAAAATCCTTTTTCTAATCTAACCTGGGTTAGCATCTAAAACTCAGGAAATAATTAACCTATGAAAAAAATTACTTTTCATGGTGCTGGTAGAGGTATGTCTATACCATTCGTCCTACTCTTAGGCCTGGTATTACAATCTCTCACTGTCACCGCCTCCAGCCATAGAGAGGCACCCCTGATCGCTAACGATCCGTTAGCTGACAACACAGATCTGTACGCTTTTCGCAGTCCAGATGACCCATCTACAATTACAATCATCGCCAACTATATACCGGCCCAGCTCCCTTATGGCGGGCCCAACTATTACACTTTTGGCGAAAATATTAGGTACGAGATACATGTCGACAACGACGCTTCGGTACCAGGAGATGAGATCGTATATCGATTCACATTTAACCGTGAGAATGAAGATCCAACGACATTCTTCAACATCCGTTTAGGTATGCAAAATATCAAAGCAACCTACACCTTAGAACGAAGTATCGATGGTGGCGCGTCCTACCAAGTAATTGTGGAGAACGGTCCTGTACCACCGAATAACATAGGACAACGATCCATCGAAGGAGCTGCCGGACTGAATACGACATATGAGGATCTTATCACATCATCCATCATCACGACTACAACTGGTGAACGTGTTTTTGCAGGACCTGCCGACGATCCATTTTATGTTGATCTGGGTGCAGTATTTGACTTAGGTGATCTTCCCAGACAAGATAGCAGGCCAAGAGATGCACTCGGCCAATACAATGTCCACAGCATCGCTATCCAAGTACCGATCACTACCCTACTCAAACAAGGAGCCCCTGTAGAACCGACATCAATCCTCGATGCCGACTACGTCATCGGTGTTTGGGCCTCAGCAAGCCGCCCTGCCATCGAAACTTTACGCACCGCCGAGGATCGAACATATGAAGGTGATTGGATCCAAGTCTCACGTATTGGGATGCCACTAACTAATGAAGCCGTAATTCCAATTGGAGATAAAGACTTCTGGAATCGCATAAGCCCTTATGATGAGATCAGTGAAACAACCCTTGATGAGTATTTCTACAATCCAGAATTAGCCCTATACATGGATGATGATCTCTTTGGGAGTGCTGTGCCAGCATTTGCTCTTCTACGTGTCCAAACCAATTCGTTGGGTGCTTTTGATTTTTCCAATGGTGCAGATGGGTTATTCGGATTGAAAGGTTCAGAAGCAGTGGCGGGGACTGCCCTCGATGATGCTGTATTCGGAACACTTCTTCTACCAGCTCCGGGCAAACCACGTTCGGTGGATCTCTGGCCAGCATTTCACACTGGTGTGCCTAATGTTATCCCATATCAATTAGCGACAGGCAAGGAGGGGGACCCACTCGCGGCGGGTAAGCCTTTTGTCAATAACTTCCTGCCAAATGGTGGAGATATGCTGCGTCTCAACATGGCCGTACCACCAACACCTCGTGATGATGCCAACTTCAGCCCACTCGGATTGATCCAGGCAGCAGCGATTGGTCTCACAGTAGCTCCATTTAATACAACTGCGGATCTCGAGTTCATCCCGAACATGGATGGTTTCCCTAACGGACGAAGACTCGAAGACGATGTTACCGTGATCGAATTACAAGCAGTGGCAGGCGTGGTCCTCGCTGCGGTTGGGCTATGGTACGATGACTACGATCCAGCCACATCTCCAAGCCCAGTAACAGATGACCTTCTTGGAGTTCTCACTTACAGAACTGGCGTGGATGCTAATGACAAACTCTTCAAAAGTTCATTCCCATATGTCGCTACTCCATGGAGCGGCACTGAGGTGAACCAATAATCAAACTTATAATCTACAACACATGAAAACTCCATTTATATATAAATCCTTGGGCCTACTTCTGGTGACCCTTTGGATATCAGCGAGTGCATTGATGGCGTCGAGCCATCGCGAGGCACCGCTGATCGCAGATGATCCACTTGCAGATAATGTGGATGTCTACGCTTTTCGCAGTCCAGACGACCCCTCTACGGTCACACTGATTGCTACTTACATCCCGTTGCAACTTCCACAAGCTGGTCCGAACTATTACAATTTCGGTGAGAACATCAGGTATGAGATCCATGTCGATAATGACGCAGGAGCTCCTGGGGATGAGATCATTTACAGATTCACCTTCGACATTGTAAATGAGGATCCCTCCACGTTTTTTAATATCCGGCTTGGATTACAAAACCAAAAAGCACTCTATACACTCGAACGAAGTATCGATGGTGGAGCATCCTTTGAGACGATCATCACAGATGGACTCGTACCACCTAACAACATAGGTACACGCTCCATTTCTGGAGCAGCAGGTCTTGATACGGATTACAAGTCTCTTTTTGAGGGAGCGATCACCACAGCATCAACAGGGGAGCGAGTGTTTGCTGGGCCATCTGACGATCCATTTTTTGTTGATCTGGGTGGCATCTTTGACCTCGGGGACGCTCCTCGCCAGACTGGGAAACCTGTCGATGGCCTTAAATGCTTCAATGTACATACGCTCGCGATCCAAGTACCTATCTCAACATTGCTGAAGGAAGGTGCTCCTACAGAACCAACATCGATCCTGGATTCAGACTATGTCATCGGTGTCTGGGCGTCGGCAAGTCGACCTGCTATTCGGACTCTTCGGACTGACGGTGAGCCAACCTATAGCGGTGATTGGGTACAAGTATCTCGCCTTGGTATGCCCCTTACAAATGAGGCAGTAATCGCCATCGGTGACAAGGATTATTGGAACAGCATCACGCCGTACGATGAATTAGCAGATACACGGCTGGACGAGTATTTTTTCAATCCTGAGCTTGCGCTATACATGGATGATGATCTCTTTGGCGGTGCCGTTCCAGCATTCGCCCCACTTCGCATTCAAACCAATTCGTTAGGCGCTTTTGACTTCTCTAACGGTGCCGATGGTCTCTTTGGATTGAAAGGTTCCGAGGCAGTCGCGGGTACGGCCTTGGATGATGCAGTCTTTGGCACTTTACTATTGCCAGAAGCAGGAAAACCAAGATCCGTGGACCTATGGCCCGCCTTTCATACAGGAGTACCCAATGTGATACCGTACCAACTGGCTACGGGAAAAGAAGGCAATCCACTTGCGGCAGGTAAGCCATTTGTCAACAACTTCTTGCCAAATGGGGGCGATATGCTGCGGCTTAACATGGCCGTGCCCGTGACACCACGGGACGACGCCAACTTCAGTTCGCTCGGATTGATCCAAGCTGCAGCGATTGGTCTGACCGTAGCCCCATTTAATACTTCTCCCGATCTCGAGTTCATCCCTAATATGGACGGCTTTCCGAATGGTCGCCGACTTGAAGATGATGTGACGCGAATCGAACTACAAGCGGTAGCCGGTGCTGTTCTGGCAGCCGTTGGACTGTGGTATGATGATTTTGATCCCGCGACATCCGAAAGTCCAGTTACCGAGCAACTTCTCAATGTCCTTACCTACACAACAGGTGTAGAAGAGAATGATAGACCATTCCTATCATCATTCCCCTATGTCGCCATGCCCGCGAGTGGTACTGGTGATTGTAGCGGCGTGATCGTCGAAGGTGCAGGAGATACTCAGGGACAGTTCTATGTCTCTTCTAACAATTCAGGCGAGATCGGCGTCTACGATATCGATGCATCAGGCATGATTAGCATGAGCACCATCACCTCAGAGGCCATGGATGCAGATGGTATCCATTATGAAGCCTCAACCGATGTGCTATACCAACTGAATCGCAGCGATAACGTCGTTAACGCATATAGCAATGTGAGTACTAATCCAATCCTGACAGCAACTTCGAGCAGTGACTTTACAAATGGACGAGAGATCGCATTTGCGAATGGGAAGCTCATCGTAACCCAGGATGCGAATGATACAAATGGCGGTAATCGTCTGATCGTCTATGACGCATCTGCGACATCTATCACACTCAATAAGACTTACGATGTAGACATTAACCTCTGGGGTATCCACCTGGATGGCGAACGTCTATTTGCGATCGTCGACAACTCTGATGAATTAGCTGTGTATGACGATTTCTTGAATCGCCCAGCTGGTATCCTTGAGGCCGACCGAATCATTCAGATCGAAGGTATCGTCCGCACCCATGGTATCACGTACGACGCTGTCTCAGATATCATGGTACTCACCGATGTAGGCAGTGGTATGGTTGATGATGATGGCGCATTCTCTGTGATCAGTGCCTGGATGGATGCGGCCGCGGACGGCGTCGTCTCCTTGTCAGAACAAGTCCGTGTCGCCGGAGATGGAACAGATCTGGGAAATCCTGTCGATATCGCCTACGATCCAACAAGTGGTCGGATCTATATCGCAGAACGAGCTAATGGAGGAGGACGAGTCCTTGGATTTGAGACTCCGACTTCGAGCGGTAGTGATGCACCATTTTATAATGAGCTCTTCGCTGGAGCTTCAGCGATCTTCTTTACAAAAGACAATTTCATTGCTCCCGACTGTGAGGCCGAGGGTGGTATGATCCTCAGCAATGGTGGTACAGAGGAAACAATCTGTGCTGGAGATGGCAACCCTGATCCCATAGATGTTGTCGTATCTGGAGCCATGGGAGAAGAAATGAGTTGGATCATCACAGATGCTGCTACCGGTGAGATTTTGGGCCTCCCGATGGCACCTCCATTTGATCTCGAAGGTGCTGGACCAGGTATATGTAACATCTACCATATCAGCCACAACGCAGATGTAATGATCCCAGTCATAGGCGGGAATATCAATGAGCTGATGGGATGCTTTGATCTATCGAACCCGATCGTTGTCACCCGAGAGGATGCAGAGATCTGTAACCCAACTGGCTGCCAAACGCCAACGAACGTTTCCGTACAAGAGATTAATTCTCGCCGCTTCTCGATGAGATGGAGTCCTGTCAGTGGTGCTCGCAACTTCATCTTACGCATCTCACTCGCCGATCGACCAAGCGTCAGTTTTGACATTCCAGTCCGTGGAAGGAGAATCTTCATTGGTATCCCTCGTAATCGAAGGTTAGTGGTTTCTGTCGCTACAGTATGTGCCGATGGAAGTATATCACCGTTCAGCGAAACATTTGAGATCGGCGACACTAAGTCTCTCGCTAACAACACAAAACTAAGTGCCGATGACATCGAAGTCTTGGCCAACGCGATCGAGATCACCGAATTCATGAATGTATATCCCAACCCAGCAACTGAGATTATCAATGTGGCCTTCGAAGCTGGCGAGACCGCATCAGAGCTACAGATAATTGATACAAAAGGCCAGTTGATATCCAGACAAAATATTGCACCTGGATCACTGCTCCAACGTGTGAACATATCTGAGTTGTCAGAGGGCAGCTATTTCGTTCAGATGACCACTCAAGAAGGCGAGCTCAGAGCACGCGAAACATTTGTCAAAATCTCAGCACAGTAGTGTATGAGTAAAGTCCGATAGTACATATTGGTTATTTGACTTTCCCTTGTGAACGGGGCTTTCCATTGATGGGAAGCCCTTTTTTTTGGTGAAAAAAGCTGACGAAACGTTTAGAGAGAATCCCGATTAGAGATTCAACCAATAATTCAACTTAACTACAATGCCGCGATTCTTTGATCCGAAGATATCTGTGGCATAATTATCCGAGTAGACGATAAAAAGATCGGACATCGGCTTGTAGCGCCACTGTATTCGACTATTGATATTAAAATTTTCGCGTTGTGTGTTGTATTGCAAGAAGGTCGTCCAAAACAATTGTCGCGAAAAATTGATCTCAGCACGAGGACCGATCAGAAACAATTGGATCTCACCAAATTCATCTGGAAACTTTAGGTCGTTCTGCACGAACCGTAAGCTAAAGTTACCCCACGGTTGTGCCCGATATCGAAGGTCCAAGGTGTACCCAATGCGATCACCATTATAGAATTGGCCCCGTTCTACCCTGGCGTTCACACCAAAAGGACTCCTTCGATCAGACTCGTAGCCGATACCGAAATAATTAAAAGCGTACTTACCAGCCGGCAGCGGTTCTTCATCGGTAAAGTCAAAAGGAAACAAAAGCCCCTGCTCTTCATGGGTGCCGAAGATGTTGAACGAGCTCGAATTAGCCAGATTCAATCGATACTGCAATGTGGTGACATTCTGAATCAGGTTAAATCCATCCCTGGTGTAGTCCAGTACATTCCGCACCGAGAAATTATGAGAATTAACCACCGAATTATCCTCTGGGTAGATATTGTAATTGACACGTGTGAATCCGTGGTTGAATCCTATCAACACCGTCGTATCTCTTAGCGCATCACGATGAGCAAACCGAGGCAAAAAGCCCATGTCCGCCCTATAATTATTACCAACTCCCGCAACATTGGTGTAAAAACCAAACTCTCTGTTGTCAAATCCTACCGCAACATTGTAGAAGTAATCATCTCCGCTTAGCTCAGGACTAAAAGACTTTCCATATCCAGAGAATGCTTGCCATCTTCCATCTTCACTCCGATACAAGAACTCCAATCCTGCGTTACGATTATAATCTGCATCTGCAATGCTCCCTTGATCGAATGCCTGACGATTGTGCAAATATCCTTTTACGATAGAGCGCTCGAAGACTTGCTGATGAACAGCAACTGAAGTATAATTCTGGCCTTTAAATTCATCTTTAGCTTCGGTCTGAAGGTTCATCACACCGATGCGTAGATCTTTATTGATATTTCCACTCAACCTCGCTCCATAAATGATCGGAATGGCATTCCCATCATCATCCAGACCGATACGTCTTGAAAAAAACGGTCGCATGGGAGGAATTCCAAAGTCTGAGAACAAATCACTGTTCTCTAAAAAGAACAGACGTCGCTCTGGAAATCGAATGTTTACAGTGGACAAGTTCGTCACTTGTTCATCCACATCCACTTGCGAAAAGTCAGGATTGAATGTCAGGTCTAAATTGAGCGTAGAGGTAACAGCCACCTTTGCATCTCCTCCCAGTTGTAGATTGTTATCAGGTGGTGTGCCCTCCTCAAAATCCTTGAACGAAGAACCCAGGACATAGGGCACCACCGCAATATTACTTTTGGACTGTGGTGCTATCTCATCCCAGACAAGAGCACCTGTATATCCCAGGTCTACACCTCTAAATTGTACTGGCACCGGCGACCAAGTATGGAATGCATTTGTCTCTGGATGGCCACGAATAAAGTTGATCCCCCATTTTTCCTTTTCTGTGTATCGAATTGATTTAAAAGGAATGGCCAACTCGGCAGTCCAATAATCGTTGTACGTCGTGACTTCACTAATCCAAATATTATCCCAAGCCACATTGATCCCCGAAGTCCCTCCAGATCCACGTCTACCCGTCTGGCCAGATACGAGTGCCTCAAATTGGACACCAGCTGTGTTTACTCCAAAGGTAAAGGCATTTGTCTGCTCATTGACGGGATCTATTACGATTGCAAAGACATCTCCTCGCCAGAATACACCTGCATCACGCTTCAGTGATGGCATAATGTAAGGCGATGCACCATGACAGATAGCTGCCACATAGAGATAGTTATCATCGTATGTAAGCATTACTTCCGTCTGCAAATCTTGATCAACATGCCGACCATCTATTGGTGCCGACATCCAAAAATCATGTGCCTGGTCAGCAATCTTCCAATGCTCCTCTTCTAATACTCCGTCTACGACTATAGGAGAAGTAGATCGTTGAATCTGTACTTGATATTCATCTTGCAAATGAATAGCCTGAACATCCTGACAGATCACAGCTCGAATCGTCCAAAACAAGACTACCAATAGAGATAAGGATCGTTTCATAAGGTGTAAAAAAGAACCAAAACTCCAAAGGTCTACATCATTCTGACATTACCTAATCAGAAATAAGTCAATAGAACGTCAATGATATGACTCTACATCGCGTCCAATTCATTGCTCAAATGAGCCATTTATTAGGATTTATGGATGTTCAAAGACTGATCTGATACTCAAAGCCAACCTTTAACAAAATAATTTCCGTCACCATACTGCGCTAAATAGACTGGAGAGATGAACAATTTCGCATACAATTAAGGGCTGCTTACCCGTATACAAAGCAAAGCTTTCAAGAAGCGAAAGATTAGTCAACGAAACACCACCAACTCTGAAGTGTCAGCTGATTGAAAAAATCCGATACGACTTATAACATATTGCTAATCAGTGATTTATGATACAGGTGTCTACAAAAACTATTTGCGATTCCAGAAAGCCTCATTTCTAAATCTACCACTTCTGTGGTATTCTAATGATAAGTGCAAAGCGATGAGTGATGAGCTACATTTCAGAAAAAAGCCCATAAAATCGGGGGACGTAGAACAAATTGGACTAATGTTTGTATTTCTCTACTGTCGGAAGTAGGACAGAAAAATATTCTCTTTCTGTTCAAATACTTCCAAAATTGAAAACATTAATTCAACTTTGCACAAAATCAAAGTAATGGCAAAAAAGAGATTATCTGAAAAAGACGTCTTAGCGATCCTTCAGGAAGTGGCTAATGGCGCAAAACCAACTGACCTTTCAAAGAAGCACGGTTTCAGTCTTGGTTCTTTCTACAATTGGAAGAACAAGTACGGTCTTCCAGGTGGAGCAACTAAAACAGCATCTGCAGCACCTAAAGCCGCTCCCGCTGCTAAAGCAAGCTCTCCAAAGCCTGCACCTAAGAAAAGAGGTCGCAAGCCAGGTAGCAAAAACAAGCCGAAAGTAGCAGCAGCAAGACCGGCTACAAGAACAGCTCCATTAAGCGGAGCAGCAGCTATTGTGGCAAAAATTAAAGAGCACGAAAGCGCAATCGAGAAGTTGAAGTTGGATTATGCCAACGCTATGTTGGGACTCTAAGTCAAACTACTTAGCCGATATAAAAAAAGGGACTCAATTGAGTCCCTTTTTTTTGTGCCTCATTGGCCCATCTGTGAGTCTATACTTTTAGTCACTTCCGTTATTACATCTCCTG
>JBCBIX010000022.1:0-31032 GCA_038523965.1 Bacteroidota bacterium | reverse complement strand
GTTGAGACGAATAGCATGAATATCGTCGCTGGTCGCAACTTTACAGAAGCAGACCTTACTGGAACCTATCCAGTACTTATCCCTAATGAACGGTTCATGGAAGAGTCATTTGGAGAGAAAGACATGCTTGATAGTCTTATTATCTGGCAAGGCGAGGAACACAGGATAGTCGGGGTTATGGATGCCTTTAAGTATAATGGGGAGTTCGAGAGCAACGAGAATCGGCTTTTGACTCTTTTTTCTCCTCGTAATGCCCACTGGGTTCGCATGACCCAGGCTTATGTGCGACTTGACCCAGCTGCTGATATTACGTACGAGGAGAAGATATCGGAGATCGTAGAAAGCGTACTCAAGACGAGTCAATTTGTCATCCAAGACGCTCCGCTTCTGCGTACCCGATCGAATCTGGAAACATGGATTCCTATTGTAGCACTCTTATCGATCTGCGGATTTTTGTGTTTGAATGTCGCTTTAGGTCTTTTCGGAGTGCTATCCTACACCATACGAAAGCGCAAATCTGAGGTAGGTTTACGGCGCGCGCTTGGTGCAGATGGATTTGCGATTACCAGCCAATTCACCGCAGAAGTTATCTTTTTGGCAGTCATAGCGATCCTGATTGGGTCATTTTTTGGCGTGCAGGTGCCTTTATTGAATTTGATGGATATAGATGGCAGTATATTCTACCGCGCACTCATCACATCAGGTGTAATCATCTTGCTTGTGGTATTGATCTGTGCTTTGTATCCAAGTATGCGGGCTTCTAAGATTCACCCTGCCATTGCTTTGCACGAGGATTAACCATCATTGTAAAAGACACGTAATAGTTTAGCACGGTGGCTGACATTCTCATCATAGACGACGATAGAACAGTATGCAAGAGTCTCGAACTTCTATTGCGTCGCTATGATCATCAGGTACATTCTATTCATCTACCGCAAGATGTAGAGACCTATCTACATCAGAATAGGCCTGATCTGATCATCTTGGATATGAATTTTACCATAGATACGTCAGGGCGCCAGGGGCTCCGAATGCTCGATAAGGTGCTTGGTATCGATAGGTCGCTATCTGTCATTTTGATCACGGGTTGGGCGACATTACAGCTTGCTGTCGAAGGCATGAAGAGAGGTGCCAAAGACTTTTTGGCCAAGCCATGGGATAACAAGCATTTACTTAATTCTGTCTCTACGATCCTTACACTCACTGATCAGCAAAGCCAAAAGGCATCTCCCGCGAGCTCAGATCATCGCATGATCGGAGAGTCCAAGGCCTGGTCACGTGTTGTAGAAATGATCCATAGGGTGGCAGGCACGGATGCCAGCATACTGATCACTGGTGAATCAGGTACAGGCAAGGAGATGGTGGCAGAGGCTATTCACGCTGGCAGTAAGAGGTGGGACCAACCATTTGTAAAGGTGAACCTTGGCGGGATATCAACCAGTTTATTCGAGAGTGAGATGTTTGGTCATGTCCGCGGGGCATTCACAGATGCCAGTAATGATCGAGAAGGTCGATTTACAAAGGCAGATGGAGGTACGATCTTTTTGGATGAGATCGGTGATCTTGCCCTGGAAAGTCAGGTAAAGTTGTTGCGGGTTCTGCAGGAGAAATCGTACGAAGTTCTCGGCTCCAGTAACACTGTCAAAACAGATGTTCGGGTCGTATGTGCTACTCATCGAGCGTTGCAAGAGTTTGTAGCCGAAGGTCGATTTCGTGAAGACCTTTACTATCGCATCAACTTGATTACCATTACTCTCCCATCATTGGCGGAGAGGAAAGAGGACATTCCGTTGTTGGTTCGTCACTTTGTTAATCAAGTGGGAACATCTTATGAGCTCGAGCCTCCCATGGTGACAGATGAGGCTATGGATTGGCTTCAGCGACAGACATATCCAGGTAACATTCGTCAATTACGCAATATCGTAGAACGAACTACACTGCTGTCAGTCGACAAAAGAGAAATCGATATCCGAGACTTTCAGTACAATATGGTCACTGCTCCCAAACCAGGATCATCAGTATCATTGCCAGAGATCGGTCAGATTACCTTAGAGGAGTTGGAGCGTAGGATGATCGAGAAGGCACTACGATTTCATAATCATAGCGTAAGCAAGACGGCGAGATCACTTGGACTCACGCGTAGTAGTCTGTATCGGCGGATGGACAAGCATCGCCTGAACTAAAGGTACCTTGACGTGCCATGAAGCTTCGGTTTTTATACGCTTTGTACCTGCTGGTTCTGCACCTTGTCATCGCTGGACTCCTTTACTGGATTCTAAAGGATAAGTACAAATGGTATTTTTTAGGCTCTGAATTATTTCTAATTGCCTCTGGGGTTATCGGGTATCAGGTTTTTAAATCACTGACTAAGCCTATCAATCTTATGTATACTGGTATCACCGCTGTTAAGGAAGGTGATGTCAATGTCAGGTTCGCACAGACGAAGAGCGAGGAGATGAATACGCTCATCGAAGTCTTCAATATTATGTTGGATCGACTTAGCGAGGAACGTCTTCGAACTCAGGAACAAGCCTATTTTTTAGAAAATATAGTGCGAGCTGCTCCTATCGGTATGGTCTTATTGGATTATGACGATCACATCGCTATGATGAATCCTCGGGCGCGATCATACTTTCAAGTTGGTAATGATGACAAAGTGCTTGTTGGATTAAGGCAGTTGTCTTCCCCCTTGGCGCAGAGTATAGCACAATTAGAAACTGGAGTCTCAAAGGTTATCAATTTGGATGGGGTGCAGCGATTTCGCTGTCATGTGAATTCAGTAATTCATAAGGGTTTCGATCGACGATTTGTGATGATCGAAGAGCTCTCACAAGAGTTATTAGAAAATGAGAAGAAAGCATATGGCAAGGTTATTAGGATGATGGCCCATGAAGTCAATAATAGCATGGGTGCTATAAATTCTATTTTACAATCTGTAATTGATTTTGGATTTGAAGATGAAAACGAGTTTACAGAGTCCCTTGCTCTGGCTCGAGATCGAAACGAAGAGTTGGCCAAATTCATGAAGAATTTTGCAGAGGTTATTCGATTGCCTCCACCGATGAAACGCGAAGTTGAAATAGTCCAGTTTGTCGCGAATACTGCCCAACTTATGCGAGGCCCTGCTGAAGCGCGAGGAATCCGAATCGTCTTGAAGAACGAGATTTCATCTCATCACCTGAACATGGACCCCTCACAGATTCGACAAGTCTTGGTGAATGTGATCAAGAATGCGATCGAATCGATCGATCAGGGAGGGAACATCGTCATCACCGTATCTGATGTCGGACCACAAATCGTAGTTGCAGATAATGGTCCAGGGATTAGCCTTGAGGCAGAGGAGAAGCTATTCTCTCCCTTTTACTCCACAAAACCAACGGGACAGGGCATAGGTCTGATTCTAACTCGTGATATCCTGTTGAATCATGATGCTAAGTTTTCATTGCGGACTAATCGGGAGACCGGTTGGACCCTATTCTCGATTGATTTCTAAACGGCAAGACTGTTAAACTTTTCTCAATGGAAACCCTGTTTGACCGCCGGAACCCACGGTCGATATGTACTTTACGATCTAACATTAATTGGATTGCATCAATGAAAAAACTACCTCTTCTTTTTTTAATAGCCATCCTCGGTATAACACTACATGCGCAGGGAACGCAGCTACTCCGACAGCCTACTGTCTCGTCCGACGCAGTGGTCTTCGTCTATGCAAATGATCTCTGGAAAGCTGATCGTCAGGGTGGTGATGCCATCAGGCTTACAACTAATGAGGGATCAGAATCGGCGCCACATTTTTCGCCTGACGAGAAGTGGATTGCATTCACTGCCCAGTATGATGGTAATACTGACGTATATGTCATTCCTGCCTCAGGTGGATCTCCAAAGAGATTAACCTATCATCCAGGTCCAGATGTGGTTCAGGGATGGACACCTGAAGGGGAGGTCCTATTCAGATCTAATCGAAAGGCTCATCCCACGAGGTTGAATCGATGGTTCAGCATCAGTAGAGACGGAGGTCTTCCTACCATTATAGACATCCCTCGTGTTGCAAGAGGAGAACTATCTCCTGATGGACGCTATGCCGCTTATGAGACCATCACGTATTGGGATCCAGGATGGAGGAATTATCGTGGAGGACAGGCCCAGCCGATCTGGATTCTGGATATGGAAACCAAAGACCTGGTGCGTACTCCGCAGTTGGATGATGAGAGACATCTCGATCCAGTATGGTATGATGGGAAGGTATATTATCTATCAGAGAGAGATTATCTCAAGAACATTTGGTCGTTTGACCCTACTACCAAGGAGGAGAAGCAGATTACCTTCTTCAAGACATATGATGTCATGTCATTAGATGCGACGACTGATGCGATCATTTTTGAGAAAGGTGGGTACTTACATCTTTTGGAGCCCAACACTGGCGAAAGCTCAACGATTTCAATCAATGTCGCTGGTGACATGAACTTTGCAAGGCCGAGATGGGAAAGTATTACAGGTTCAGATTTGGCTAATCCCAATGTCTCTCCAAACGGGAAACGAGCCATTTTCGAGCATCGTGGTGAGATCTTTACATTTCCAAAAGAGGAAGGTAGTTGGAGAAATATCACAAACACTCCAGGAGTAGCAGACCGCTATCCCATTTGGTCACCAGAAGGTGATAAAATCGCTTGGTTTAGTGATGCATCTGGGGAGTATCAACTCGTTGTCGCAAGTCAGACCGGTGCAGATCCCAAGAGTTATCCATTGGAGAATCCGACGTTCTACTACAAACCCGATTGGTCTCCTGATGGTCAGCATATATCCTATACTGATACTGATTATAACCTATGGATGATCACGCTAAGCTCTGGCAAGGTCACCAAGGTAGCTACCGATAGCTACGCGCATCCAAATCGATCGATGAATCCAGTCTGGTCTCCTGACAGCAAGTGGATCGCCTATGCAAAGCAATTACAAAGTCATTACAAGGTGGTTTTTGCCTATCAGATTGACACCAAGAAGACAATCCAGATAACCGATGGTATGGCTGATGCAATAGCACCGATTTGGGATCAGAGTGGTGAGTACTTGTACTTTTTGGCAAGTACTGATTATGGGTTGAATAGCGGGTGGTTGGACATGAGTTCCTACGATCCTGCCTTAAATCGAACGTTATACTGTGCAATTCTATCCAAGGACACCCCCGCTCCGACTTTACTTAAAAGTGATGAAGAAGAGGTTGAAGATGAAAGTGATGATGACTCCAAAGACAATGAAGATGGTAATGGCGGCGAAGATGGTAAGGAGTCTGAAGACGATGAGGAGGAACTCGTTATCACCATTGATGAAGAAGGCTTGGCACAGCGGATCATTCCTCTTGACCTCACTGATGGTGAATATGTGGACTTAGTGAAAGGTCCTGAGAATACTGTTTTTGTCGCTGAGTTAGTAGCTGATCAACCTGGCGTCACCATCCAAAAGATGAATGTCGAAGACAACGAAGCTACGGTCTACGCTAAGGGTATTAATGAAGCAGTTGCCTCGTCAAACGGAGAACACATCCTATGGCGGAAAGGAGGTAGTTGGAGTCTGAGTGCCGCATCAGGTAAGCCATCAGATGAGGATGGGATCTCGACAGCAGCCAAGGTCAAAGTGAATCCACAGGCCGAATATGCCCAGATCCTCAAGGAAGGATGGCGACATATGCGGGACTTCCTCTATGTCGATAATGTGCATGGAGCTCCGTGGGATCAAGTGTATGAGTGGTATTCACCTATGGTGAAGCACATTAGACATCGCACTGATCTAAACTATGTAATTGATCTGCTAAGTGGAGAGGTAGCCGTAGGTCACAGTTATGTTGGTGGTGGTGATATGCCAGACCTTGATTATGTCCCTGTCGGCTTGTTGGGAGTGGATTTACAATTAGAGAATGGATTTTATAAAATTGAAAAAATATATTCTGGAGAAAGTTGGAATCCATATCTCACTGGACCGTTAGCAACTCCTGGCTTGGGGGTCTCTGTAGGAGACTACATTACGGCGATCAATGGCCAGCCCTTAACGTCGGAAGACAATATCTACCAGAGGTTAGAGCAAACGGCTGGGCAAGTAATCACACTTACCATCAACAGTTCTGCAGCAACTGGAGGTGAGGATATACTTGTTAAACCTGTCTCAAGTGAGTATAGGCTGCGCACAGCTGACTGGATAGAATCAAATCGTCGTGCTGTTTCCGAGATGTCAGATGGCCAATTGGCCTATGTCTACATACCCAACACTGGAGGCGGGGGATTCACGAATTTTAATCGCTACTATTTTGCTCAGCAAGATCGCAAAGGAGTAATTCTGGATGAACGAAATAATGGTGGTGGCTCCGCGGCTGATTATATGATCGATATCATGGCCAGAGAGGTAATGGGTTATTTCAACAGTAAGGCCAATGATAATCGACCATGGACCACTCCTATGGCGGGTATTTATGGACCTAAGGTGATGATCATCAATGAGAGAGCTGGATCAGGTGGAGATCTTCTGCCATACATGTTCAAACTGAAGAACTTAGGTCCGTTAGTCGGCACTCGCACCTGGGGAGGCCTCGTAGGAACTTGGGATACACCACGATTTATCGATGGAGGGTATATGATTGCACCTCGAGGTGGATTTTATGATAATGATGGGAATTGGGCAGTCGAAGGTGAAGGGATAGCTCCCGACATCGAAGTCATTCAGGATCCCAAAGCTCAATTAGATGGGAAAGACCCTCAGTTAGAACGAGCAGTATCCGAGGCACTCGAACTACTGAAAACTCAGAGGTTCGAACCACAGCCGGAACCCGAGGCTCCGATCAGATGGAAGCGTCCAGATGGTTGGGACGGGCAGTAGTCCACTGTGATCTTAGTCTTGTGATCTGAGTTTCCCGAGAAGTCGCAAGATTTCAACATAGAGCCAGACCAGAGTGATCAACAATCCAAATGCACCATACCATTCCATGTATTTGGGGAGGGATCGCTCTGATCCACGTTCGATAAAATCGAAGTCGATCACGAGATTCAGCGCGGCTACCACCACAATGACGAGTGATATGCCGATACCTATTGGTCCAGAGTCGTGTAGATAGGGTAGTGACCATCCAAAAAATCGCCCTATGAAATTGATGATGTAAAGGATCAAGATGCCCATCGTGGCTGAGATCACTCCAAGCTTAAAGTTTTCCGTAGGATTTATTAGGCCCGACCGATAGCACATGAGTAAGGAGAAGAATACCGCTACAGTCAGCAGTATAGCTTGCAAAACAATTCCTGAGTACTGCTGGTCATACACCTGAGATAGAACTCCCAGACTGAGTCCTTCAAGAAGTGCGTATGCCGGGGCTGTTGTTGGAGCCATTTCTTTCTTGAAGATGGTGACCAGGGCCACCACAAGAGCCAAGAACCCACCTCCAACTAAAATTTGATGTGCGTATTGGCTGAGTGATGGAGAAATCGCCACCTTCCACCCGAGCACGCCTGCGGTGAGTAAAATACCAAGCAAATAGATGGATTTGCTTACGGTGCCTTCCAAGGTCATAATGTCATTGTAGAGACCTGCTGCATCAGGATTTGTGAACGTCTTTTCGTTCATCGCAGGATTCATTGCTGCCATAGTTACGATCTGGAGTGATTAGGTCTGAATGACGCCGACATTGAACTTCTGCATGGGAGCATGATCTGCGGCTTCGATGCCCATCGAGATTACCTCGCGCGTATCTGCTGGATCAATGATCTCATCCACCCAAAGTCTCGCTGCTGCATAATACGGACTCGTACATCGATCATACTTGTCCTTTATCTCTTGATGTAGCTTTTGTTGCTCTTTCTCGTTTGGTTCTTTGCCTTGCTTTTTGAGAGAAGCAACCTGAATTTGCATGAGGACTTTGGCTGCCTGATTTCCACCCATCACAGCGATCCTTGCTGACGGCCATGCCACGATCAACCTTGGATCATATGCCTTACCACACATAGCATAGTTGCCTGCGCCATACGAGTTGCCGATGATGATTGAAAACTTTGGAACAGTACTATTGCTTACTGCGCTGACCATCTTCGCACCGTCCTTGATGATCCCGCCATGTTCAGAGCGACTACCGACCATGAAGCCGGACACATCGTGCAAGAACACCAGTGGAATTTTTTTCTGATTGCAATTCATGATAAATCGAGCCGCTTTATCAGCTCCATCAGAATAGATGACACCTCCGAACTGCATCTCTCCCTTGCCACTTTTTACGACTTCACGATGATTAGCAACAATACCAACTGACCAGCCATCAATTCGTGCATAGGCACAGATCATGGTTTTGCCGTAGTCCTCCTTGTATTCTGTCCATTCGCCACCGTCGACTAAACATCGTAGGATTTCTCTCGTGTCATAAGTCTTAGTTCTGTCAGAAGGAAACAGCTGATATAGCTCATCTATAGATCCTGAAGGATCCACTGACGCTATGCGATCGTAGCCTGTTTTGGGTTCATGACCCAGCTTGTTGATGAGATTTTTGATCGTGTCCAAGCAAGATTTGTCATCCTCACATTTGTAGTCAACTACACCGGAGATTGAGGTTTGCGTCACCGCACCTCCGAGGGTCTCTTCGTCCACTGATTCACCGATGGCAGCTTTGACCAGATAGGGACCTGCTAAGAAAATTGACCCTGTTCCTTCGACGATCAGCGATTCATCTGACATGATAGGGAGATAGGCACCGCCAGCGACACAACTACCCATTATAGCAGCGATTTGGGGTATTCCCATGCTGGACATGACAGCATTATTTCTGAAGGTGCGCCCGAAGTTTTCTTTGTCAGGGAAGACTTCATCTTGCATCGGAAGATAGGCTCCCGCACTATCTACCAGATACACTATCGGAAGACGATTTTCGATGGCTATCTCTTGTGCACGAAGGTTCTTTTTGGCAGTAATTGGAAACCAGGCTCCGGCCTTCACAGTCGCATCGTTCGCGACTACGATACACTGACGCCCAGAGATATAGGCGATGACGGCCACCACTCCTGCACATGGGCAGCCCCCATGATCTTCGTACATCTCGTATCCTGCAAATGATCCGAATTCAAAAACAGGACGATCATCATCTATCAGATATGAAATGCGCTCTCGTGCTGTTAGCTTCCCTTTCGCACGCTGCTTTTCAAGTTTTTTCTTCCCACCACCGTCTTGGATGACAGCTAATTTGCGCTGTAGATCGGACAGCGCCAACTTCATGTGATCTTCGTTTTTGCTATGCTCGATATTGATTTTCGCCATAGCCCGAAAGTACGGCTATAGCTTTGCCTTGTAGTCCTTTTTGTCAATGACAATCTTGGCGATAATCTCTCGTAGGATTTCAGATGTACCTCCGCCTATAGGTCCTAATCGACTGTCTCTCAGCATTCTGGCCAGGGGATACTCCTCCATATATCCATACCCACCGAGCATCTGCAGGCAGTCATAGATGACATCATCGGCAACCTTTGTTCCTTTGAGTTTAGACATGGTCGCTTCTTTGACAACGTATTCTCCTTGGTCGAGTCTGACCGCGGTATCGTAGTTGAACGTCTTTACGACTTGCACTTCGGTAATCATGTCTGCGATACGATGACGCAGCGCCTGAAATCGATCGATAGACTGCCCAAAAGCGTGTCTCTCAGACATGTATTGGAGAGTGTACTCGATGGCATACTCCGCACGTGCATGAGCATTAATACCCATGATGAGCCTCTCGAGTGCAAAGTGCTGCATGACGTAGTAAAATCCACTGCCTTCTTGGCCCATTAGTCGAGAAGCGGGAATCCGGACATTATCAAATGCGATCTCGCCCGTATCAGAGGCTCGCCAGCCGAGTTTGTCCAATTTGTTTGCGCTTACCCCTGGAGTATCTCGATCTACGAGGTAGATACCCATAGCTCTGTCATCGGTAGTACTGGATCGAGCAACTACAATGAGGTAATCAGAGTAGACCCCGTTAGTGATAAAAGTCTTTGAACCATTGATTACGATCTCATCTCCTTCACGAATGGCCGTAGTACGAATCGCGGCCACATCCGAACCACCAAAAGGCTCTGTGATGCATAAACATCCCACCTTGGTACCATCGATACTGTCCCGTAGATATGTGTCTTTAATTTCTTCGCTACCCTCTGAGTTGAGATGTGTCATCGCCAGATAGGCGTGCGCCCAGACTGCCGCGGCGAAACCTCCAGAGTTGACCTTCTGAAGCTCTTCGCACAGGATGATCATATACTTGAGACCAAGATCAAGTCCTCCATATTGCTCTGGATAATTAATGCCGAGATAGCCCATCTCACCCATCTTTTTCCAGATGCTTCGATCGATCGTTCCAGTACGCTCCCATTCGTCTACATGAGGCACCACTTCTTTTGCCAAAAAGGCCTTCAAGCCTTCGCGGAACAGATCATGTTCTTCATCAAAATATCCCATAAAACTGCGGCTGTAGCTTAATTGCTTTTGATAATTGAGTTCTTCATAGAAACCATATAGGTACCATTTGGATCACCCGGTCGTGTGTTTCTATCAAGCTGAAAGGTAGCTAAAACGTCCTCTTGGAGCAGTCGCGTGAGGTGTTACACAGAACTCAGAATGATTACAGACTTGGTGGCCTATGAGCTCGTAGGCAGAGCACTTGTCGTCGCCTTGATATAGCGTTCATCATACTCCTCACTCTCTGTATTCATCCAACGATCCCAAAAGGTAAAATACAGTCCAAAGTTCTTCGTAAAACGACGATGATGTAGGTCGTGATGGGTCGACCCAATGAGGTATTTCCATATCGGATGGCCGTGCCAAGAGGCTGGAAAGATCTCGACTCCCGCATGATTGATGATCGCTGATATGGTCATCCAAAGTAAGAGCACCAAGAGTACTCCTATGTGCATCGGCACAATCAGTACCAATAAAGGAATCACGATCGCCTGGAGTACACTCTCGATCGGATGAAAGCTGAACGATGTCCACACTGAGGTACTCACGCTATCGTGATGTACTTGATGAATCCATCGATACAGTCGAGGATGATGAAGTGCCCTGTGCAACCAATAGTAATAAGTCTCATGTACCAATAGCGCCCCAAAAAAACTCAAAGGAATGTACCACATCGGATATGCTGTCCATTCGATATATATGGCTGTCCAGTCTCTTTGCCAAGCCATGATCATCAATACACCGATCAACCCGAACAAAACGGAGCTAATGCCTGACCAAATAATCTCCTTTTTCTGCTGTTCGACTGGATACTTCGGGCTTATGATTCGATTAGGGATGAGTCGGTAGAGGCGGTCATAGATCAACTTCTGGTACGTAGTGGATAGTAGGATGTACCTGATGAAGATGATCAGAGAAAACATGAAGAACAGATACAGGAAATGACCGGGTACAGTATAATCCCGTTCCAGAAATTCAAAATTCAAGACATCATCAAACATCCCCGAAAATTAGTGTGGTGATGATTGATCCACCGTGAAGCAGGATCACTGTAGATCTTATCAAGACTTAATCTCATCATTGACAAAGATCTCACTCCAGTTATGTTGCATCTCGAGGAGATTCTGGTCTATCCATGCTTGTACTTGTTCACGAAGTTCAGATGCATCGTTCCCTCTGATAGGATCACCTATTCGCAGTTTCACTCGTGTAGGGCCCACGCCAATCTGTCGGATGATTTGTTCATCTAATTCACCAACGTACCAATAGTCTTTTTCTTCAGGATATTCTATGGCTACGGGGATCACAGGTAATCCAAGTTCAGCGGCGATGCCAAAGGTTCCTATTTTGAAAGGACCTGATGTTTGTGTTGTCCCTGTTGTCCCTTCGGCATAGACCAACACACTTTTGCCAGCTTCGAGTAGTTCCTTAGTGGCCTCTCGAGCTGCCAAGCGACTTCTTAATTTATCCCGTTTGACAAGTACGAGACCCGTCATAGCTGCTCCTTTTCCCACGATAGGTATGTTACCCACACTGGCCTTGGCGATGATATGTGCATCGATGTAGCCAGTCTGCACAGCAGGATCAAGCATGGTCCGATGATTACTTACCACAAGGGCACATGGTTCTGTGATCTCTCCTCGTATCTCCTCGATCTGAATGCCACATGCCCTCACAGCCCTGCGTGACCATCTACGACGATGATAGAAATTAATGGATTGACTTTGGCCTTTGATGAGGCTATGGATCCACAGCAATAGCATCTCGTAAGCTGTCCCAACAACTACGAAAAGCACCTTGGCATAGGCCCTTGCTTTGTTCATCGATCCGAATTAAAAGTAGACATGAGGGATGTATACTTCACTCCCTCCTTTAGCGCCAATTCATTCACTGTTGCAATCAGCTCCAGGGCTCTTGTTTTCTGCCCTAACTTATACAGTAGATAGGCACGATAGTCGAGTTTCTTATAATGTTCTCCTCTGAAGAGTTGTCCAGAGATCAGGTCAAGAAGTAGCTCTTGGTCAGTAGGTGATTCGGCAGCCTGGATGAGCAAGTTGTAAATCGGATCCTGCTGTTCCCATGCTGTATGCGGATAGTTGATGACGTAGTCGAGGCATTCGTCATACAGTTCTTTTTTAGTGAGTGGTGACTGTGCAAAATGGACGATGGCATACATCCGGTACAAGCTGTCTGCCTTCGTACCAAGATGACGCTCATATTCTCTCCAGACGTAGTAGGGTCCTAATTGCCCCTTTTCGAGAAGGTCAGCATGGATGAGTCGTCTGCGTACTTGGAGGAAGCGCTCTTCTGAAATACGTTCTTTGATCTGTTCCTCATGGTCTAAGATAAATCCTGTGATACGCCCACCGCAGTTGCACTCCTCTGCCATACGCATGGCGTACTCTAATTGTTGATCGTTCGGACGTTGAGGAATGGTCTTGAGGTAGCGATTGATGTACTTCCTGGCTTGATCACCTTCGTGAAGGGCGGTAGTAGCGAAGATGAGATCAGTAAGAACAGTCACATCCTTATCGTTGGCCTCGTAAGCATCCAATGCTTGATGATAGTTTTTTGACTTGGCCATAGACTCGCGCACGAAGTCGGTGAGCAACGAGTCTGTAGTTAGGTTTGTAGCAAGGTCGATGACAATGTTGTTTCGATCTATCGTCAGCCATGTGGGATTACCCAATCCTGGAGTGTAAGTACCAAGATCACTGACCGCTTTGGGTCTTGCGCGTCTAAAAATGGGATGAGTTACCTGGTCATAAGGATCAACCACATCAGTAATTAGATCATACTCCGATATAATACCAGCCATATTGGTGATTCTCGGAAGAGTCGTTGCAGGCAGTGCCTCGGTGTAGAGTACCAACAAGCCAATCTTGTCGTTTTCATTCAATTTTTTGACAAAGGATCGATATGAGATTCGATCTTTCTCTAAGTCAGGAAGCCCTATCTGTGCATGCAGGGAAGGAGTTAGCGCCAGGAGGCTGAGTAGTATGGTAAAGGAGAAAATGAGGTGATTCATGTACTGCTCCAATGTAGGACCTTTGATCGAGGCCTAACGATGTACTACGATGACAGAATCCACTTTTAATCTGGATTTAAGAAAGTTAGAAGCCCTCAGGCCTCTCTCTTCCTGCTCCCTCTTACCCAGTCTATCCCATGAGAGGACCACTGTGGAGATATCGTAACCGACGGTGTCGTAATCTGTGACATGTGCTTTGGACAGCATCACTCCATTGATTTTAGGAAAAATATCCCTCAATTCTTGAGAAACGGCGGCAAACAGTGTCGTGTCGATATGTGATCGACGCAAGTAGGCGATGTCAAGAGCATTTCGTTTTTCGACTTCTTTGGCCTTAGAGATTTGAGCTTCGATTGCTGAAATGTCTTTCTGAAGGAGCGTGACATCATCGATATCCACATCTGTTGTCGAGATTAACCTGATCGAGCACTGTTCGACTCCAAGATTAGCCAAACAGGATTCATATTCAGATAGATTCTCTTCAGAGATCACATTGCCATAGACTTTTAAAAGAAGTGTGGATGTCCCATCGGGATTGTTTTCGAGTTGATAGTTGTCGAGATAAACTTTGTCTTCTTGTAAGCAGGTGGTAACGAATCGCTGAAGACTTAGCTTGGTTCGGAGATCTTTGATCACTCCTCGAAAGATGAAGAAGCTTGGTATTGTCAAGGCCAGCGCAAAGAGAATGACATAAATATGGCCTGAGCGTGCGCGTTTCTGATCGACGTACCGCTTCTGCGGAAATTTCAACATTCGGACGATGACATAGGTAGCCAAGGCAACGAAGAATGTGTTCAGAAAAAACAAGTAGAATGATCTTGTAGCGACTTCCCAGCTTCCAGTAGCGATACCAAATCCTGTAACGCACAGCGGGGGCATCAATGCCGTGGCAATAGCCACTCCTGGTAGGGTGGTGGAGACGTCCTTGCGCGCTACACTAATGATCCCCGCAAGGCCCCCAAATACTGCAATGAAGATATCCAAGAATGTTGGGGCAGTTCGTGCCTCGATTTCCGGTGTCAGCGAGTCAAATGGTGTAAGAGCAAAGTAAATCGTGCTGGTAAACACCGCTATGAGAATGGCAATCCCAAAGTGGATAGCACTGCTGCGCAGGGTCTCCATATCATTGATACCCACACTAAGTCCGATACCCAAGATGGGAGACATAAGTGGACTAATTAGCATGGCACCGATGATCACGGCCTGGCTGTTCTGACTCAGACCGATAGAGGCGATGACGATAGAGCACATGAGCATCCATGCATTCGCCCCTTCCATTGACTTACGTTGCTTGATCTCTCTAATCGTGGCCAAGACATTCACACCCTGTCGTAGGTCAACTACTCCAGAAATGTATTGTCTTATAGCCTCGACAAAGGAGACTTTATCCTCTTGTACGGGTGAAACTGGTGGGGGTGTAGACTGCGACATGACTACTCTCTCGTCATGGGCAAAGATGTCTAAAACCAAAATTCCTTACGCTACCTGCTTAAGTTTCTTGTCACTCAGAGATAGCGTTCGGTCACATCGAGCAGCGATGTCATTGCTGTGTGTCACTAATACAAACGTCTGGTTGTAGTCCTTGCGAAGACGCAAGAGCAGCTGAAACAAGTCTTCAGAGGTATGATCATCAAGGTTACCAGTGGGTTCATCAGCGAAGATGATGTCCGGCTCATTGATGAGTGAGCGTGCAATGGCAACACGTTGTTGTTCACCTCCAGAGAGCTGATTTGGCTTGTGATGAAGTCGCTCCGAAAGTCCAAGATAGGCCAGGTACTCCTTGGCATAAGCTTCTGTGGGCTCTCGTTTAGCGCCATTGATGTACGCGGGAAGACATACATTTTCTAATGCTGTGAACTCAGCTAACAAATGATGGAACTGGAAAATAAAGCCGATTCGCTCGTTACGAAATCTGGCCAATTGTCTCTGATCAAGTCGGGTCACATCGGTGTCTCCTATAGTTATGGAACCTTGATCAGCAGTGTCAAGAGTACCCAGGATATGGAGGAGTGTTGATTTGCCACTCCCACTCTTGCCGACGATAGCGGCGATTTCATTTTTGTGAATAGTGATATCCAGGCCATCCAGGACAGTCAGATCGCCATACGATTTTGTGATTTTACTTCCGTGAAGCATGATGATAACTTGGGATTATGTTCTTGAGAATGATGCAAATGTACTGACACAGATTCAGTTATATATTAGAGAATAACCTAATATATAAAAGAATAAGAGGAGAGCAGTGTCCCCTGATTAAGAGGCAAACACTGACTGCTAAAACTTGAAATATAGAAACGCAGAGAAGTTGCCATTCGTCAATTGGAAGGCTTGGTTTAGTCGTTCACCACCTTCGACATCGATCAGGCTATTGCTATAATTCACACCGATACCGATCGAGGAGAGATCAATCACGGCTCCAAAGTTGACACCCCAGTCGGACTTATCAATATCATTGAATAATCCCTCAGAACTGTTTAGAAGATACCCGAAGTAAGGCCCTCCCTCCAGTATAAGAGCCAGGTCATCCAAGCCAAATCGAAACGCCAAGTTCAGTGGGACCTCGATGTAGTGAAGGCTGGACGAAGTGGAGGCGCCTGTATCATCCACTTTTGCGCCTTTAATATTATATAACAGCGCTGGTCGTAGTCCAAGCACAGTACCAATACCAATGTTTCCCTGAAGACCTGCGTGAAACCCGATTTTACTTTCGGTCATAACATTGGTCCCTTCGATCGAAACATCGGAGTAATTCACTCCCCCACGTAGGGCGATTTGCGCTTCCGAAATGGTACCAAGACAAAGAAGAAAAAATAGCAGTGACGTGTATTTCATAGGAAAAAATCATTCGATCGAAGGAGAGAACGACTCGAGTTTCCGAAAGCGTATAGAATCTGAAGAATACACGATCCGTCTGTCAACCATAAAAAAAGGGACACCGGATGATCGGCGTCCCTTTTGAGTTTTTGGGATGTGTTAGCAAGAGAATATCCTACATGTAGATATGGGATTCGATGTTGAATCTGGATTGGAGGTCAGTCTGATAGTAATGCGCTTCCTCGGTAGTGGCGAACTGTCCGATTAAGACTCTGTAAACGACGTTGCCAGCCTTGTAATCATGCATGATAATAATCGGCTCCTCGAGGATAGCCGATACTTGATTGTAGTATCTAAGGGTGCGCTCGTAACTCGAGAATAGTCCCAGCTGTAACTTGTAGTTGGGTTGCACCTCGGTCATTTTGAATTCGGTTTTTGTCGCTGGTGTAGATTCGATTAGTTCGGATGGAGACATGTTGGTATTATGCACACGTGGTGTGAATGACGCAAGGCTGCGATTCAAGACATTGGTCATCTTAGACGGTGATAGTGTTTCTTCTATGCGTTCCACCACCTTGCCATCTTCATTAAAGATTAATAGGGTAGGGAGTACGCTGACGTCATAGTGCTCCTTGAGTGCGTAGCCATCAAAGTTGTCAATGTCTATTTTAATCGGGATAAATTTTTCATTTATGAGTCGTCCGACCTCGCCGTCGCTAAAGGTGGTCTCGTCCATCCATTTGCATGGTGCGCACCACGTAGCATAAAAGTCAATAAGTAGCATCTTGCCTTCTAATTGTGCTTTGACGCGGGCAGATTCGAAGTTTCCGTCGTAGAAGTCGGTGTTGGCACTTGCAGAAAGAGTAGATAGCAGTAAGGCCATCATAACAAGTTGTGGGATCATTCTCATGGGTTGTTCTTTAGTCCTTGTGGTTAACAGTGAGAAGAGTGCGACGCGGCAGCTCATCTATAGTCTCCTGACATATTACAAGGATGGTGCCAATGTCCCATACCCATATTTCGATAGGAGAGCATCCTATTGGCGACGCCCGGAGCTTTCCTCTGAGTACAGTTTTGGATAGGGGGATATGATACCTTCGGGCGTTTTTTTGAAGAGCCAAATAGAGATCTCATGCCAAATGCGATTATCACTGCTGTAAGTGGATATGTCCCTGAACAGATACTGTCCAATCTGGACTTAGAGAAGATCATGGATACTTCAGATGAGTGGATACGCACTCGCACGGGTATAGAGGAGCGGCGGGTTATGCCATCAGATCAAGCAGTTACAGAGATAGGGGTGAGGGTGACTGAGGACATCTTAGCGAAAAGTGGTGTAGATCCCAGTTCTATAGATCTGGTGATATGTGCCACATGCACTGCCGATTATATCCTACCAGATAGTGCCAATGGCATATGCAAGCGTGCTGGTTTAAAGAAGGCATTTGGCTTTGATCTTAATGCCGCCTGCAGTGGGTTTGTCTATGCACTTTACACGGGATCCCAGTTCGTGCAGACAGGAGCTTATCGTCGCGTCTTGGTGATCGGAGCAGAGAAACTGACTTCGTACATGAATTACGCCGATAGAACGACGTCAATCATTTTTGGGGATGGTGGTGGCGGTGTATTGCTCGAGCCATCTGATGATGATGAGTTGGGTATCATGGATGCCGTACTGTGCGGAGATGGAGATGGGGTGAATCACCTACGCATAACTTCAGGAGGAAGTCTTGTCCCAACCACAGAGGATACATTATCTCGTAATGAACAATACCTTTTTCAGGATGGCAAGAGTGTCTTTAAGAGAGCTGTCAAGGGAATGACTGAGACTATTCAGGCTGTCATGGAGAGAAATGCATTGGCGCCTGATGACATCCGGTGGTTAGTGCCTCATCAGGCGAATCTCCGCATCATCAAGTCAGTGGCTGACCAAGTCGACTTTCCAATGGAGCGCATTATGGTAAACATTGAGAAATATGGCAATACTTCTGCGGGTACAATTCCACTCTGTTTATGGGAATATGAGGACCAGATGAAGAAAGGCGATGGCATCATGTTAACTGCATTCGGTGGTGGATTTACTTGGGGCTCATTGTTCTTGCGGTGGGCATACTAAACGCCGCTGGCCGCATTGCCCATTCGAATCTGAGCTGTAGTAGAGATCAGATCTGATGGATCGTTTGACGCGATAATGAGGATGCGTCCAGTCGTGTTTTCATCGATGAGATCGTGCATCCAGGTTTTTGACGTCTCATCTAAGAATGAGCTTGGCTCATCCAGCAGCAGGATGCTTGATGTACTTAATACGACAAGACCCAATCCGAGACGCTGGTTTTGACCTGAGGAAAGTGACTTGATCTGAGCATTGGCACTAATCGGCCACTCAATTCGATCCAAAAAGGCTGTTAGCGTTGAGGTTCTGAGTCCTTTGAATTTGCCGACGTAATTGATCATCTCTCTCACAGTAAGATCACCTACTAAGGAGAGATATGGAGCCCAAAAAGAGACATGCCGATAGATTTCATCACGATCGATGGTACGTCCACCAGTCGAATAAGTGATTGAACCGGCTGTAGGAGACAAGAAACCTGAAATCATCTTGAGAAGTGTGGACTTTCCAGATCCATTTGCCCCCATTACTCCGTGAATAGTCCCTGCTGTGAACTCATGCGTGAGATTTTTCACAATCCAGTGCGCCGTGTAGCGCTTAGACAGTCGTTCCAGCTGGATTCGATCGATATCCCCCATCACTCTGCAAGATACCTAAGCCTTACTGTTCACTTCTGATGTTCGGTCCTGAAGAAAAGAGACTAAGGCATTCATTTGATTCATGGTGTAGTTCAGATAAACCTTAGGGCGATACTTCATAAGTACTTTCCATTGCCATTTATCGGTGTAGAGCTCATTAATAGATGTCCATTGGGTGGCATGATCGGTGACTGACCTCAATGAGTGACGAGCGATATGATGCAAGTTGTCTGTGTCGAGAGATATATGATGATACTGTAATCGCGAGGTTTCCATGATGGTCTCGAACCACTCTCTATGCTGATCCTGTTTAAAACGAAGACCTCTACGCCCACCGAATTCGCCTTGGTTGCCTTCTAACGCTTGGTAGCTCAATATATCTGGGTGCCAACAAAACCAGAGCTTTGGATCAGTGAGGTACTCCCAAGAGATATCCAATGGAGCAGGAAGAATAACACTACAGGAGTAGATCTTCATAACCTGTTAAAGGTGACTTCTCTGAACTTAATTCAGAATTGTTATGGTCAACTATCGAGAATACAAATCGCACATACGCCACAAACGCTCGACGATTCCCCGCGTATCTTTGCGAGTATGAAGATGACTAACATCCGAAATTTCTGCGTGATTGCCCACATTGACCACGGCAAGAGTACATTATCAGATCGACTTCTGGAAGCAACTAAGACGATCTCCGAACGAGAGATGAAGAATCAGGCTCTTGATGATATGGACCTCGAGCGAGAGCGTGGTATCACGATCAAAAGTCATGCTATTCAGATGTACTACTCTCATAGCGATGGTGAAGACTATACGTACAACCTCATCGATACCCCGGGACACGTTGACTTCTCTTATGAAGTATCTCGGTCCATCGCCGCTTG
The DNA here is from genome assembly GCA_038523965.1 of Bacteroidota bacterium. GTDB lineage: Bacteria > Bacteroidota > Bacteroidia > Chitinophagales > Saprospiraceae > JAJRXG01. The sequence continues at coordinate 11,106 of JBCBIX010000022.1, read as the reverse complement.
TGAAGGTGCGCTCTTACTCGTAGATGCTTCGCAGGGTATTCAGGCACAGACTATCTCTAACCTTTATCTCGCTATTGGTCACGATCTGGAGATCATCCCTATTCTGAATAAGGTGGATATGGAGAGTGCGATGATCGACGAGGTATCTGACCAAATCATAGACCTCATAGGATGCGATCGCGAGGAGATCATCTTAGCAAGTGGAAAGACAGGCATCGGTATCACAGATATTTTAGAGGCAGTAGCCGATCGCATTCCCGCCCCTGAAGGAGAGCCTGAAGGACCTCTTCAGGCACTGATCTTCGACTCGATGTTCAATTCATTTCGAGGAGTGATTGCTTACTTCCGCATTCTTAATGGTGTACTGCGAAAGGGGGACAAAGTAAGATTCTACAATACCGGTGGTGAGTATGATGCTGACGAGATCGGGGTGCTGCAGATGAATCAGATTCCTAAAAAAGAGCTGACAGCCGGAAACGTTGGATACATCATTACAGGTATCAAGGAGTCCAAAGAAGTCAAGGTTGGTGATACTATTACGCTTAAGGAAAACCCATGCGAGTCTGCCATCCAAGGATTTGAGGATGTAAAACCGATGGTGTTCGCAGGAATTTATCCGATAGACAATGATGATTTCGAGGATCTGCGAGATTCACTCGAGAAGTTACAACTGAACGATGCCTCGTTAGTCTTCGAACCTGAGACTTCGATAGCGCTTGGATTCGGTTTCCGGTGTGGGTTTCTCGGCATGTTGCACTTGGAGATTATCCAAGAGAGATTGTCACGTGAGTTTGACCAGGAGGTAATCACTACTGTGCCCAATGTGTCCTACATGGCCTATACCAAGCGGGACGGTAATTATGTCGTCAACACGCCTTCCGACCTCCCAGATCCAACAAAACTGGATCGAGTAGAGGAGCCATATATACGTGCTCAGATCATCTCAAAACCTGAGTACATCGGCGCCATTATGAATCTGTGTATGGACAAGCGCGGAGTGTTGACGAACCAGACCTATCTCACGACAGAGCGCGTCGAGTTAACCTTTGAGTTGCCGTTGGCTGAGATCGTTTTTGATTTTTACGATAGACTGAAGAGCATTTCAAGGGGCTACGCATCATTTGACTATGCACCCATCGAGTATCGCGCTTCGGATCTGGTGAAACTGGACATCAAACTTAACGGTGACCCCGTCGATGCCTTATCATCCTTGGTGCATCGAGATAAAGCCGATGCTTTCGGTCGACAGATCTGCAAACGACTGAAAGAGCTCTTGCCACGTCAGCAATTTATGATTGCGATCCAGGCTGCCGTAGGAGCCAAAATTTTAGCTCGGGAGACAATCAGCGCACTACGCAAGGACGTCACAGCCAAGTGCTATGGTGGTGATATCACCAGAAAACGTAAACTGCTTGAAAAACAGAAAAAGGGGAAGAAAAAGATGCGCCAGATCGGTAGTGTCCAGGTGCCGCAGAAGGCATTTCTTGAAGTACTTAAACTCACTGAAGGTTAATCAAATCATCACGCCAGATTAACAATAGAGAAGAATCCATCGAATGAATGCACCTGAATAAGGAAGCATCGTGTCTATATTAGGCGTTCAAAATCTTGAGATCAGTAACAATCGCTACCTGCAGACCATAATCCTACTGACCTTCATTCATCAGATTTAGCTCACATAAACACTATATACATGTTCAAGACATCTATGCTATCCCTGCTTACTTTGGCCGTTTTGGTTACGGGATCAAGTACGCTATTGGCGCAAGAAAAAACCGCAGCAGGCCTATATAACGAAGGTTTTGCCCTTCTCAAGGCAAAGTCATACGAAGAAGGATTGGTCTTATTAGAAGAAGCTTTAGTAAAGGCAGAAGCCGATGGTAACGAAGAAGTAACGAAGCTGGCTAAAAAGAACGGCGCGGTTGCAGCCTACAACATCGGGAATGCCAAGCGTAAGGCCAAAGCGCTCGATGAAGCCATGACCTACTACAGTAAGGCGATCGCACTTAACCCAGATTACTCATCAAGTTATGAGGGTATCGCACGTACATTAGAGGCACAGGGCAAGAAGCTCGAAGCAGTGGCGCAGTACGTCGATGCAGCCCAACGTGCAACTGCAGAGGGGAAAGAGGATCGTGCCGCCTCTCGCTACAAAAAGGCCCGTACCATGATCGGAAAGATGTATGTCGCCAAGGATTATGACAATGCTATTGCAGCAGCCCAAGAATTCGCCAAGGTGAATGCTAATGATGCCGATGTCCATTACTATTTGTCAAAGTCATTAGCTGAGAAAGGTGATACAGAGACTGCAGTAACCCATATTTCAAAAGCGATCGAATTAGCTGGGGCGAGTTCTCCAGACAAGTATTACTATGCTCATGGTTCTCAGCTCGAGAAACTTGGAAAGAGTACCGAAGCGATTGCAGCGTACAAGAAGATTACCGATGACAAATACAAGAAACAAGCTGACTACCGCATAAGTGAATTAGGAGGGCGGTAGAGAGATTTATTTCGAGTCGTATGAAGTTGAGGCCTTGGCTTATTGAGTCAGGGCCTTTTCTATGTTTGGGTCATGGATACACCGCCACCTTTCATTCGACCAGCTGTTTTCTCAGATTTGCCACAAATCATCAGACTTTGTGCGGATCATGCTGCCTATGAGCGAAGTGATTACCAAACATACGGCAAGGCTGAACAGCTGGCAGGACTTCTATTTGGTGATGCACCTGCGATCAATTGTCTCGTTGTCGAAGGGCAATTTGGGCTGATCGGATACGCCACTTATACTATTCAGTTCTCAACGTGGGATGCCGATCAATATGGTTATCTGGATTGCCTATATCTGGATGAAGAGGCTCGAAATAGAGGTATCGGAGGGCAACTCATGCATGCTGTAAAATCAGCCTTGGTAAACAAGGGGATTAATTCGATGCAATGGCAGACCCCTGAATTTAACGTGGATGCGATTCGGTTTTATGAGCGTTTAGGTGGCGTTCGGAAGACCAAGGAGCGCTTCTTTTGGCATACTTAAATGCTGAACTCAGACTCTAATCAGCCTTGGTGGCTGCTCTTTTTATAAAACCCAGACATGACGATGCTATGTGGTAGTGTAAGCGCCGAGATGAGCATCAATAGCATGACAAAAAGCGAAACTTGGAGGACATCCTCCAATGCCAAATAGATCAATACTCCTCCTCCGACTACGCTGATAAGAGTATATGGAAGCAATAGGCTAATGAATCTACTAAGGTCGAACGAGGTTATTTTTCTCTTCAAGTAATGGAACTCCTGATGAAGAACACGGAAGGAATGAATGATGGTGAAAAATAGGGTAAAGCCGATAAGGAGCGGGAGGACATAGAACGTTGCCTGAATCAATCCAAGGAGATAAATCTCTCGAAGCATACTTTCCCGTTCGTCTTCTGACTTCCATGCTTGTACCCCGAGGATGCCAAGTGTCGCTGTCGTAGATACAGCCAGTAACGCTTTGTGAATCGAAGGGTGAAAAACCAAACTAAAGCGACTTGCCTCGGTGGCCTGACCCATCAATGGAGCCAAGTCTGAATAATTGTAGTAAACAAGTCCACTAATGACACTAATGCCCCAACTTAACCTGAGTAGGGGATTTAGAACTTTTCCTAAGTTGAAATCACTGAACTGTGATTCGCCAAAGTGATAAGCAGATAGAATCAGAAATAGCCCTAACCCTACTTGAGGTAGTAGTAACCATCCTCCGATATACAAAAGGATTAAGCCGATGTAAAAACCATAAAATCGAAGAGGGGAGATGTTGGATTCATCCAGAAACAGAATATGGTCTATTGCTCCATGAGGAAGACCAAGTACACCCACCATAAGGAGTGTTATTGTGACCTGGACATCCATAGGAATGGACCCCAAGTAGCCAACGATACTCACCATCACGTAGGCAGCAGCTAAGAATATGAATCCGAAACGATCCAAAATAGAAGTGGTTTTTCTATGAATTAGCTAAAAATGACGGAGACATCATTTACGATGCCTCCGGTCACTTCACTATGCAAAAAGTAATATTCTCTTAGGCAGTCGCGGTAGCCAGTTTGCTACTCTCCGTTGTGGCGATGCTGTAGACCACAAGACCAAAGCCGATTTTGTTGATGGCATCAGCGATGTTGTAGAATAAATCAACATTGCTTGACTCCCATCCAAGGGCTGTGTTTAACCATCCACCAGGCATACACATGTAGCCGATAGGGTAGATAGCCCATCCTGCCAACACAAACCACGCCAGCGTGCGAACACCTTTTTTGACTGTTGGGCTGTTAGAGTTAGATGCTAATTGCGCAACCTCACCTGCCCATGCCGTGTAAAGGATGTACAGGTAACCTACTGTTGATAATACACCCCAGAGTACAGAGTGTCCTGTACTACCACCTGGAGGATTAAATGCCTCTCCGATGTAACCAGCTACCAACATCCAAACAGACGCCAGAATGAGTTTCCAGAGTAAGCTTAGCTTGGCCCCAGCAGCACGGGTCAATAGGTAGAACTCAACACACATCAAAGGAACTGTTAGTGTCCAGTCAATGTACCGAAGAGCAGTTGGATTCTCTCCGGTAGCCATGTAATAGTCTCTCATGTAGTAGTAGTGCACTGCTGCAATACCAGTAATGAGACCACTGATGAGCAATGAGAGCTTCCACTTTCCGTCGACGGAACCACGCTCAAAGAAGAAAAACACGGACGCGGCCATCATCGCCATGTAACCCGTGAAAAATGTGAATGCGATTGGGTCGTCCTTAGGAATCGCAACGACATCAGCAAGAATCATGATTAATTGTTTTGTTGATCAATAGATTTCTGGGCGTGTAACTTCATTCACTTCAATAGTGTTTAACGTTTTACTAAATAAACATAGTCAGCGCTCTAAATAAAGCACAGGAGATACTGCGTAACTCGCTCATTTCCAATCATACTTTGGTTCAATGAACCAACGAAAAATATTATTTGCTGCCTGGATTATTGTAGATCAGAACGATAGGGCAATTTTCATTTTGCGCTATGGCGGTGACACCTTATTATGTTCTGAAATAGCAATAGAAGTATGCCCAGATTTATCCTTTCGCTGGACCAAGGCACAACCAGTTCGCGAGCCATCTTATTCGATCAGAATGGAAACATTCACGCAGTAAGTCAGCGCGAATTCACGCAACACTTTCCTCAACCAGGGTGGGTTGAGCATGACGCCAATGAGATTTGGGAGACACAATTAGCAGTTACTAAAGAAGTACTCCATCATTCCGCTGTCAACGTATCGGATGTCTCGGCCATAGGCATAACTAATCAACGTGAAACAACTTTGATCTGGGATAAATCCACTGGACAGCCAATCCACAATGCCATTGTCTGGCAAGATCGTCGAACTGCATCAATATGTGATGATCTTAAAGCCCGCGGACTCGAATCTTACGTCAGAGAAAATACAGGATTGGTCATAGACGCCTACTTCTCGGGTACTAAGGTGAAATGGCTACTCGATCATGTAGATGGTGCACGAGACCGGGCGGAGAGAGGCGAGCTGTTAGCTGGGACCATAGACTCATGGTTAGTCTGGAAGCTTACGCAGGGAGAAGTACACATCACTGACTATACAAATGCATCCCGTACTATGCTGTATAATATAGGTGATCTCAAATGGGACGATCGCATGCTTGAGGAGTTAGAAGTTCCAAGTAACGTACTTCCAGAAGTGAAGTCGTCCAGTGAAGTTTATGGGCATACCACTCTTCTTGGTGGTAGGATTCCAATCGCCGGTATTGCAGGAGATCAGCAGGCGGCACTTTTTGGTCAGGCATGTACTTCACCTGGTATGGCCAAGAATACGTACGGTACAGGATGCTTCATGTTGATGAATACTGGAACTGAGAAAGTGACTTCAACTGCTGGTCTGCTGACAACGTTAGCCGTGGGTCCAGATGGCGGGGTGAATTATGCCCTTGAGGGGTCGATATTTATCGCTGGTGCCGCAGTACAATGGCTTCGAGATAGTATGAAGATGATCGATGAAAGTCCAGATTCGGAATACTTCGCATCCAAGATTCCATCATCCGAAGGGGTAGTTGTTGTCCCTGCATTTGCTGGGCTTGGAGCACCATATTGGGATATGTATGCACGTGGGGCCATTTTTGGGCTAACCCGTGGAAGCACGAATAATCATGTCATTCGTGCAACTCTGGAATCCTTGGCATTCCAAACTCGTGATGTTCTGGATGCTATGAACAGTGATAGTGGTATAAAGCTGGCCACACTTAAAGTCGATGGTGGTGCATCCGCGAACAACCTACTTATGCAGTTTCAGTCTGATATTCTTGGTGTGCCTGTGGAACGACCAAAGATTACTGAGACGACAGCACTTGGGGCGGCCTATTTGGCGGGGTTAGCTACAGGCTTTTGGCAACAAAGTGATCTCACTCATAAATGGCAACTTGATCGCCTTTTCGAACCACAAATGGAAACCACCGAAAAGGAAACGCTTTACAACAGATGGAAGGTCGCGGTGAAGAGAACGATGAATTGGGAGAAAGATATCGAGGCGTAAGCCAGTGATTAGTCAAGAAAGGGAGCAGCCCAGATTTGTCGCCGCTCCCTATTTACTTTATTGTATAGAAGAATGCAGCTTAGATGGTCACGTTGTTCCCGACAGAAGTAGCAAACGTCGATGAAGTAATTGTGTCCACAAACGTCCATTCTGCATCCGCTGATCCAGCTTGGAAGGTCACAGATAGGAATCCCCGTTGTGAGGCGTCGAAATATTGAAGCCCGTCAATCAATAATGTTATTGCTGCTTCGAATGCACCTATTGCGGCGGGGTCATCGCCTAAGAATCCCTCGAATCCCGGTGAGGTCACCGATGATGTGGCAAATTCATTAGCAACCACGTTGCCTGCGAGATCTGTAATCTGATTGAACCACGCATTATGAGTGTCACCTGCTAAGACTACGGTCTTCTTGCTGGCCAATGCTGATAGAATAACTTCTCTTTCGGCAGGGTATCCATCCCATGCGTCCAGGTTGTAGGGGATGATCGTATTCACACGTGCTATCTCTGCTGCTGTTAAGGTCGGATCTCCTTGCAATGAACGGGCTTTCAGCGTCACCAGCTCTGTTAACGTTGCTTGGAACACACCGAATGTAGCTGGAGATACCGAGCCTGTCGTAGTAACCTCTTGGACGATTACGCCAAATAAGGTGAGTAGTTCAACGGGGATATTCATGCGACCCATGAGTACCTGCTGCCCCAGAACTTGCCATTCAGCGTTGCTACCGTTGATTTGGCCGAGTAACCAATCTCTCTGTGTAGATCCGAGTAAGGTTCTGGTCGGACTTGTCAGATCGGCCTGGAAGGCGGCAAAATCAATGTTAAAGTTTGCGTCAGCATAGCTATTGAGATTTAGCTGTTCATCACGTCCGATTAGACGCGTATCCAACATCATAAGATTAACCAAATCGCCCACCTGGAAGCTGCGATAGATCAGATTGATATCACTCGTCATCAGCGGCATGTACTCGCTGTAGGCCTGAAGTGCATTTTGTTTGCGAGTCTCAAAGTCTCCTTCATCTGGCTGGTGATTCTCTGCGCCATCTCGAAAAGCATCATTGGTGATCTCATGATCATCCCAGACACAGATAAATGGCTTGAGTTGATGGGCTAACTGTAGGTCAGCGTCTGACCGATACTGACGATATCGAGCTCTGTAATCATCTAAGGAGAGTATTTCTGCATTTGGCTCGGGAGCACGACCTGAGGATACAGTGAAGTCTGTAGTACCATATTGGCCCAGCGCATATTCATAGATGTAGTCACCGAGGTGGATGATGACGTCAGCATCGGAATTGGCCATGGCATTGTAAACATTGAATAGACCCGTGGGGAGATTCGCGCATGAGGCCACGGCAATCTTAAACTGTGACGGATCCTCAGATGGCAGTGTGATGGTTTCACCAGTCACCGAGACTGCACTGCTGTCCACTTGGATGAACCGATAGTAGAGTTTACTTCCGGCGTCGAGTTGGGTGATTTCTATCGATACGGTGTGGTCGCGTGCTGCCGTCGCCATGATTTCGCCGCTTCTCAGAACATTCGTAAAAGTTGGCGTATCCGAAATCTGCCAGAGGAGGTTAGCTTCCATCGCTGCACTGTATCGAGTCCATATGATGACAGACGATGTCGTTGGATCAAAACTCGCAACCCCCTGGTCGAAGTTGATATTCGTCAGATCGGATGGGACCTCGATGCCTGGATCATCATCGTCGGAGCAGCTGATGACATTGGCCGTTAGAAAAATACCACCTGTCGCCGCGATGGAGTTTTTGAGAAATAGGCGACGGTTGAATTCCTTTTTCATGCTGTTGAGTGTTTGCTGCAAACGTATCGCCACAACACCACAGAGACATGAAGCCAGTGTTAAGTCTCGATCAACTTATTGTCAGAATAGTAATATGTAAACTTGTTTGATCTCCAGAGTTAGAGGTGGCGTTCAGCGTGGTAGCTACTTCTGACCAAGGGACCGCTTTCTACAAAATCAAAGCCACGAGCCAGACCCTCTTCCCGGTAGTAGTCAAAAGTTTCAGGAGTGATAAAATCAGCCACTTCAAGATGCATTTTAGTCGGTTGGAGATATTGGCCGATCGTGACCACATCGCAATCATGTTCTCGTAGATCATCCAAAATGTGGAGTACCTCGTCTCTGGTTTCGCCTAAACCAACCATGAAGCCCGACTTCGTGCGTTTTCCATATTCTTTGGTTCGTTTGATCTGTTCGAGGGATCGGTTGTATTTCGCTTGTGGGCGGACGAGACGATAGAGTCTGGAGACGGTTTCCATATTGTGAGAAACCACTTCTTGTCCGGCTGATATCATCCGCTCGAGTGCCATCCAATTGCCTTTGGTATCAGGGATCAATGTTTCTATAGTCGTACTCGGCGAAAGCTCTTTCGTAAGGCGGACTGTCTCATACCAGATTTCAGCACCACGATCTTTGAGTTCATCACGATTCACGGAGGTGATCACCGCGTGCTTGACCTCCATAAGCATGATCGCCTCAGCAACTCGACGTGGTTCGTCTGTGTCGTACTCAGGGGGGCGCCCTGTTTTGACTGCACAAAACGAACAAGATCGCGTACAGACATTCCCCAAGATCATGAAGGTCGCAGTGCCTGCTCCCCAGCACTCGCCCATGTTGGGGCAGTTTCCGCTTTGACAGATGGTGTGCAGCTGATATTCATCGACGAGGCGTCGCACTCGTTTGTAGTCCTCACCGATTGGGAGTTTGACCCGAAGCCAGTCTGGGCGTTTTTTTCGCGTTTTGGTTTCTGGGGCGGTACTGACAATGGGTAATTCGATCACTACTATTCCTCTTTTTGACCGTAAAACTCCGAATAGTTGTGATCAGTTCATAGCTCGTTTATCTGGTCTTCCCTCGTGGGCCTTTATGTTAATCTCCGCTGACCTTGGACCTAACCAGGGGGACGATTACCTATATTTCCGGCAATCCTTTTTTCTAAACAATTCAACTCTACACAATGCTTAAAGAATTCAAGAACTTCATCATGACAGGTAATGTCATTGATCTCGCGGTCGCAGTAATCCTTGCTGGAGCCGTTGGTTTGGTTGTCAATGGCTTTGTCTCAGATATCATGATGCCTATCGTTGGTCATTTTGTGGGCGGAGCAGATTTCGCGGATCTCCGTGTCATCTTATCGCCAGCAGAAGTAGCCGCCGATGGTTCTGTCCTGAAGGCCGAGAATGCGATTCGGTATGGATCGTGGATCAATGCACTTATCAATTTGATCATTGTGGGATTTGTGCTTTTCATGATGGTAAAGGCTTATAACAAGACTAAGGAGCCACCAGCTGAGGCACCTCCAGCAGGACCAACGCAGGAGGAACTACTTGCGCAAATCAGAGACCTGCTGAGCAAGCAATAGATTACATCGCCAATCAATTTGTGGATCTAATCGTTATTCTTACGATTGGATCCACTTATGATACGAAGCCCATATCTCCTATTAGTTTTCCTATCTATCGCCCTACTTGGCTGTAGCACATCGAAAAAGATAAAGGATGGTGCCACGGCCTACCAACAAAAGCAGTATGCCGTTGCCATCGACAAGCTCACCGAGGAAATCAAAGGTCTCGAAGGAGGAGAAGAGTATGCACGACTCGCTTATCTGCTCGGTGATTCCTATAAGCGACTCAATGATTCACCGAATAGTCTGAATTGGTTCATCGAGGCTGCTAAGAATGATTATGGAGCTGATGCATACTGGGAAATGGCCTATGCCCTCAAAAAGCAAGAGCGCTACGCAGATGCAGTACTTAGCTTCAGGCGCCTTGCTAAACTAACAGATCGCCAAGATCTGATCCGTGAAGAAATTCAGAAGTGTCGGAAGGCTCAGGAGTGGTCACAGTTAGCTGCTGGAGAGACCTACATCCTTGAACCCATAGCACTCAATTCTGATGCTTCAGATTATGCTCCGACACTCCGGGGAGATCAGCTGGTCTTTAGTTCTGATCGATACTTAGATAGTAATGATGATACCTACAACTGGACCGGAAATGCTTTTTCGGATCTATATGTCAGCGATATCGATGTTTACGGTGCCATTCCGATGAAAGGACCGAATACTCGCCATAACGAGGGCACTGCTACCTTTACTCAAGAAGGTGATATCATGTACTTCACTCGTTGTTACAGCGAAGTAGGTGATGAATATTGCCAAATCTATCGTTCCGAACTTAGGGGTGGCGCCTGGAGCTTGGGTGACCCAGCATTTCAGATGAAGCCCCGTGTGAACTACAGCGAGCCTGTGCTGATCGAAAATGATAGTGTTCTCATCTTCATCAGCGATGATCCAACAGGAGTAGGAGGCTCTGATCTCTACTATTCGTTCATGTTAGATGATGGTACTTGGGACATACCTGAGTTGATGCCTGCTTATCTCAATAGTATAGGTGATGAAAGGTTTCCGACATGGGATGGAGAGAGTCTTTACTACAGTTCGGATCACTTTCCTGGGTTAGGAGGCCTTGACATCTTCGTTAAGAGTGGTACGGAAGATGTCAAG
>JBCBIX010000021.1:0-31813 GCA_038523965.1 Bacteroidota bacterium | reverse complement strand
CGTAAACTATTCATTATCAATTGATTACAAGAGATCATTTTGACTATATGTTAAGTTTTGAAGAGCTCTATACCTGAATGCTTGAATATCACTAACAGGTTCTATCTTCAATTCGATAATATCTAATCCAGATGTTGGTCTAACCTTGCCCTTCTGGATATCAATAGTTAGAACAGATCCTAATGAATGTAGTAGCTCGACTCATTTTTGACCGATTCTTTCGTTTATCATGTAGTCTTTCGAAAACCACTGTTGTCAAGTCCATTTGGAGTCGACGATTGTTGGTTCTCCTAAGTGCGCTGTCTATTCAGGTGTTCTTTGCACCTGATATCATCCAGGCCCAGATTACGGGGGTCTGTAATACGGCCAATGGTAATCGACTTGAGATTACTCTGACTGCCGCTCAGTTATCGGCTGTAGGCTGCGGCAATGCTGCATTTCACAGCGCCAACTCATCGAACGGACTCATCTTCAACGCCAATTCTGGTGTCCCTGTCAATCAGTCTATACCGGCGACCACTCCGATCTATATCGAATTGAATCGCACCGGTCCAGATCCGATTCAGATACCACTAACGAATTATTCGGGAGCCTGTCCTAACACGGGGACTACTTTCATCGAAGTAGTGGCTCCGATGGGTAGTGCCTGTGCGGTTCCTACGCCCCCACCAACGAACATTCCTATCATCGGTGTGCCATGTTATGTGAATGGTCAGCAGACTGGCTCAACAACGGAAGCGTTCATTGCCGTCACTTACGATCCTGAGCAAGGTAGCGACGCACTCGGTGGACCAGGCGACATCTATGCGTTAGCTGAAGCCCAAGAAGTTGGTCCGCTATGGGGTACTGTATACAGCCAAGCGACCAACGAGTTTATATCTGCAACTGTTATCAAGCGTCACGTAGGTCTTCTTGGAGGTTCCAACGCCACTCCTGCCAGCACAGGAACCATATTCAGAATACCTGCCGACCTCACTGGGGCATCTTCACCAAGCTTACTTCTCGATATTAACGGCATGTCTGACAATGATGGAGGAACCGTAAATACCGGCGCCGACCCACACGACTACACGGGTATGGCTGGCAGAAACGATCCAAATATCGATGCTCCAGCCTTCAGTGCTGTAGGTAAGGTTGGCTTAGGAGATCTCGAGTTGAGTCTCGACAAACAAGATATGTATGTCATGAACATCTTCGATGATGGAGGTGGATCAGAGTTGGTAATAATAGATTATACCAACCCAAACAATCCCTCAGTAAAAGGGCATTGTAGTTTTACCCCGACTACGACAGGTATCAATTGTAATGGTGAACTACGACCCTGGGGTATTACGATCGACCAGGCCACTGGTGATGTCTACGTAGGTATCGTCTGTGATGCAACTGGACCTGGTGCCACCCTCGCGGATTTGGACGGATATGTACTGAAATTAGATCCAGATGGCTGTTCGATTGAGATCGCTACCCAGATAGACCTTGATTACGATCGAGGGAATACTGGAGTGGGTACCTCGCAGGCCGATTGGGTCATCTGGGATGATACCTACACGCCCGCATTTGACCAATATTATGATGTAAATCCACAACCGATCATCGCAGACCTTGAGATTCTCTCTAATGGTGAGATGATCGTCTCAGTTATGGATCGCTGGGGACTACAGACAGGTACGAATACCTTCCGCCCAGATGGCACTGGTGGTGGCACCGATGCTATATCAGAGCGTGGTCGTAGTTCAGGTGATATATTAAGGTTGACCAGTTCTGGTTCATGCAGATGGAATGGAACTCCCGTCCAAGATTATGGTGACGACCTCTCCTGTAAAGAGAACGCCGCCTCACTGGGAGGTATAGCCGCGCTTTATGGCACGGATGAATTCATTTCTGTCAGTGTCGACCCGGTTAATGCGAACAGTAATGGCGTCAGTGTTATAGGTCTTCCAGACAACACTGATCCAACCGTATGTACAAATGGTGGTCCTAACGCCAGTGGTACTATGATTGATAATCAGGACATCCTCTTTGGTACTGCTGCTGGTAATGCCTTCCAGACTGGTGACAAGGGCCTTGGACTGGGTGATGTCGAGATAGGCGTACTTAATCCATCATGCCTTATTGCTGATGCAGGACAGACATGCTTATCTGCTACATCCTTTAGTCTCAACCCTACACAGTCAGAGACAGGGGTAGTTTATAATGTAACCGTGCCTGATGGCTATACAGTTTCTCCAACATCAGGACAGTACGGGATGACTACCACATTTACCATTTCTCCTGCATTGATGGAAAATGAAAGTATCGTCATCCAGCTACAAGATCGTGACCAGGCGACATGTCGTCTATTCACCACATTAGAATTCTGTGGACCTATGGATCCACCACCTACTGTATCATTGGGGGGATCATGTACTTGTTTTGATGTTGAGTACGATGCTCCTGAGGTCGATCCTTACGAGTTCATCGATACCATCATCGTTATTTCTCAGACTGGAGAAACGTGGAATATCGTTGACCAGACGGGATTAGAAGAGATTGACACACTGCTCAATATTCCTGTTACTGTACCTCGGATGTTGACTGAAAGTCCAGCAGGATCAGGACGATACATCGGAGCATTTGCTCATACCGACGCAGTAGGATATCGTGCCCGACTATCTAATGGCACAGACACGCTATCGGTGTCAGACGTTTGTTTTAAGACCGTTATCTCTCTTCCTGATCTATTGATAGAACCTCTGTGTAATACCGCTCCAGATGTGGTCTTCATGGACGTAGTTACTGCTGTCGATCCGGCCACAGGTGTGGATGTGAGCAATACCGGGACATTCACATTCGACATTATCAATACGAATACAAACGACACTCTCTTTAATGCGTCAGTGTTTGAACCCAGTAGCTACGCCACAGCGACTGACCTGGAGATCAGAGGGCGATTCGTTCCTAATGATCTCGGCATGGACTGTCCACATACCTTCTACTATTATGTAACTGTCGATCCGGCTGAGTGCGCCACTGAAGTGGGGTGTAACTGTCGCGAAGACATATATCTCAATGATGAGCAAGATAATGTCGTCCACAAGTTCTCCGTGGATAATATGAGCGGAGAGCTTAGTGAGATAGGAACTCCATGGTTAGATACCAATATCATAAGTAAGCCTCACGGCCTTGCCATAGACTTGAATGGTCGGGTTTACATCGGTCAGTTAAACAGCCAAACAGGAGGAGGTGTTGATGGCCCCGTTTTTCAATTGTCATGTACAAACGAGGTTTTGGATATGGATTTTCTCGCTCCATTCGAAGGAGGTAGTTACAATTTTGCAGCGAAGGATGGTGTACTCTATGTACCTGACAATGCTTCAAATGTAGTGCGTGCATTTAGTCTTTGTGATGGTTCGTTGATAGGTCAGATTCAGGTCAATGGGGGAAGCAATGTCGTTGGCTGGGGATTCTATGTCGATGAGGATAGTTGGTATTTCCCGGATAGAAGGACAGGTAAGATTTTCTCTGGCTCTTTGGATACGACATTGTATGATGCGACGGGTACCAATACTGGTCTCGAGCTCTTTGATACCGGCGAAGGTCGAACAGGTTTCGTCAACCTGGGCATGATGGGTATCACCCGTGATCCTGATGGTAATTACTATATCGTCGGGAACGACTTTAGTGGAGGGGCATCGACAACTACGATTCGCAAGTTTTCTCCCACGGGGACGCTTATAACCACTATTTCTGATAACACACAAGCGACGAATGCCACAGATGGCCTGGGCGGCTTCTGGGGTGCTCGTGGCATCGTCTACAGTCAAGAGACGGGCTTGTTATATGTCTCAGCTCGAGACAACTGCATCGCAGCATTTAATACGGACCTACAGCAGCAGAATGCACTAAGCATAGGAAATCCGCAGAATACAAGAGCCAAAGGAATTGGGATTGTCGAAAGCTGCTGTCCAGAGAACTCGTATGCCACAATTGACACGTTACTCTGCGAACCAATGGTCGGCCAACGAATCCTTCTACAAGATATCATCGGATGCAAAGGAGGTATCTGCGAAGGGGCCTGGACCGCAGATGATACCAATGTTGGTATCACGTATGAGCCTTGTGACAATAGTCTTACGATCACCAGCACCTCTGCCTGCGGGACGTTCAGATTACGTTCTCCAGGTCTTCCATTATCCCAATGTGATCCATTTAGTATCGTTGTCAATGTATGCTCCTTGGATGAGCCAGACGTTACTCCCCAGGTGGTCTGCACCTATGATGAGGGGACCGGTGTGAGTTCGTTCCAGTTAAATCTCGCAGTAGAGGCAGCTCGGACGAATGCTAACAAAGAATTGGTCATCACTTACGATGGCACAGAGATCGGAAGATCTCTACCAGATGCTTCAGGTACGACACTGTTCAACAATGTCAATCTCCCTGACGGTCCCAGCATGAACCATCAGGTCGTCGTCTCCTATGATGGCGAGGAGTCATGTATGACTTCCTTTTTGGTAGATCTTATCGCCTGTACAGATCCCTGTGATACGAACACGGATGATATCGGTGGTATGGTATTTATGGATATGGACAATGACGGGATGATGACCGTGGCTGACTCTGGTCAGGCGAATATCAAGGTCTACATCTATGAATGTGATAATCCAGTTCCAGTGGACAGCACATTCACTAATAAAGATGGTGGTTGGAGTGTCCAAGGACCATTAGCCAATTATCCCTATCGGGTAGAGTTTGAGATCCCAGAAGAGCTGAGTTACCTCGATCCTGCAGCAGCAGGCCCAGATAATGGTACTAATACACAGTTTGTCGATGGGCCGAGTTGTGATGTAGACTTCGGCCTTTTAGACCCGTCAACGGTCTGCCCACCAGTAGTTGTAGAGGCCCATGCCATAGGCAGCCTTTCGCAAGACGGAACTCTGTTAAGCTCAGGTATTGCTGTTGTAACTTGTGGTGCCATCGAAGATCCGAGTATCCCTGCGAATCAGCAGTACACACTGGGCTTACTTGACCTTCGTAACGTTAATGTAGCTAATGATCGCCCCCAAAGTAGCCCAATTGATTTCCATCGTTCAGACTGGACGGTCACACAGGTTGGTAATTTGTTCGGTACCGCCACCGATAACAGTGGTAACTTTTATGCTACAGCGTCATCCCATTACGGCGCAACCTTTGGTTACAGGTCTGGAGGAAATAACAGTAACTTAATAACAGCAATAATTCGTTACGGCGACATCGGAGGCGGCGATAATGACATCAACGCTGCAGGGACGATCTACAAAATGGACGCCGTCACTGGCGCACCAGTAGTCTTTGCCGTATTACCGCAGCAGAGCTTTGCCTTTACGCACATCTCCTGCGAAAATGGTGCTGTATTCAATAGAACCTCAGGCCCTGGCTTAGGTAACATCACTTACGACGAGATAAACGACCAATTCTTTGTGTCGAATTTCGAAGATGGTCAGATTTACCGTTTAGAGCCAGACGGAACTATTATCGATTCTTTTGACCCGCAGACCTTACCTGGCTTTGCTGAGGACGATGGAACGGCTGGATTAGCTAATGACTTTAAGCCTTATGGTTTA
This sequence comes from Bacteroidota bacterium, assembly GCA_038523965.1. Taxonomy (GTDB): domain Bacteria; phylum Bacteroidota; class Bacteroidia; order Chitinophagales; family Saprospiraceae; genus JAJRXG01. The sequence continues at coordinate 26,234 of JBCBIX010000021.1, read as the reverse complement.
GCAGTATCACCCGAAGGCAACCGTTTGTACTTTGGCGTTCATCCGGTGGATAATGATCCGACGACCTCCTTAGAGGAGGCGGGGGTGTACTACGTAGCGTTGGCCACCGACGGTAGTTTCGTTGGTACGGAACAGTTTGTGGTTAATACTGTACCTGACCCAACGATTAACTTTAACCCTGCCAGTGGTTTTAATGCTTTTGGTGCTGACCCTGGTTGGATATCGGTATCAGACCTGGAATTTAATCCCGAAGGTGAATTAGTTATTGGTCACCGGACTGGATGCGGAGACGGGACGAATCCTAACTTTGCTTCCTCGCATAACCACGGTGCGAGTTACCTGATTTACGACCTGGACAATGGTAGCTTGCTTACTGTAGAAACCCGCTATGCGGGAGACGACGGTAGTTCAGGTGGGACAGGTAATAACGATGTTTACGGAGGGGTAGGTATCTGGGATACTCATGACGCAGACTTTACTTATGCGGTTTCCTCTTCGGATATTCGATCGGAGTTAGGTCCGCACGGAATTATGCTTTTCCCGAGTGATTTCACTCAAACAGGTAACGGTACATCGGAGTTTATCCTTCGCCCTGCTGCGGCCATACCTTACTTCACTAATTTCACAACGAACGACTTCAAGGGTGTCGGTGGTGACATTGAAGTATACAGTCCCTGCGGGCTCGTAACGATTCAAATCGGCAACTATGCCTTCATCGATGAGGATCAGGACGGCGTCCAAGACGCTTGTGATCCGCCACTTGAAGGGTTGATCGTTAAGCTCTACACCAAGAACAATGGTGCACCACTTCTCCTTGCAACTGATACTACCGATGAGAATGGCAACTACTACTTCAGTGGAGATGGTATAGATGATGCGAATTGGATCGTGTCGGATACGCTCGACTCCGATCAGGATTACTACCTCGCATATTGTGGTGACAGTTTTGATCCGACGACAAACAGCATGACACTTGGTAATGCGACCTACTGCCTGACTACAGCGAATACTGGCGAAGGATTGGCCCCTGATCAAAATGACTCTGACGCTGAGACGCTCAATGTACCTGGTGTAGGAAACCTACCTATTATTTGTGTTGAGTCGGATAGCATCCAAGAGACAAACCATGATTTTGATATTGGCTTCAAGCCGGTGGCAGGACAGGTAGACTTGGCGCTGCGTAAGACAATAGCGGATACCCTCTCAGGGACATTGAGTTATGGAGATACCATCAAGTACAACATTGACATCTTCAACCAAGGTGAAGTCACCATGGATACAGTCGTTGTCACGGACTACCTGCCAGCGGGCTTAACTTTCTTGAATGCGACTGGTGTAGGTCAGCTTAATGAAGGATGGAATGGGACTGATCCAAGTAATCCAACCTTCCTATATGATGATGCAGTATTACGAGCAGGAGATAGCGTACGTATCTGCACTCATGCCATATTGACTCGAGTGTCTCCGGTGGCCGATACGTCTTACATCAATGTGGCGGAGATCTCGATGGCCAAAGACACACTGGGCATGGATCGTAGCATGGATGATCGCGATAGCGAGCTCAATAACAACCCAGATGATAACGGTGGTGGAGAGCCTAATACACCAGCAGATGACTTCGTAGACGGCGATGGAACATCGATGATGATGGATGGTGTAGCCTCCACAGACCAGGATAATGTGGATCCGGCACTCATCGAGGTATTTGATTTGGCCTTACGTAAGGTCATTAGCCCAAGTGCACCAAGCCCATTGATGTATGGGTCTACAGTACCATTCAATATCACAGTATATAACCAAGGCAATGTCATCGCTCAAGACATCGAGGTCAAAGATTCGATTCCGGCAGGGCTTGGTTACCTCAGCTCTAATGATGCTAATGGATGGTCTCTCGCAGGCGATGTAGCTACGATTATGGTTCCTGGTCCTTTGGCCGTGGGAGATAGCGTCACTGTCGTCTTAGCCCTGGAAGTCAATCAAACCATAATGACATCGCCAGGAGCATATACGAACATCGCAGAGATCTCAGATGCGCGAGATACCTCTGGCATGATGCGCGAGGATGTCGATAGTGATCCTGATGACATGTTTACTGATGATCCTATGGACGATGATGTCATTGATGAGGATGGTAAGAACAATCCGATGGAGGATGAGGATGATAATGATCCTGCAGTCGTGGAGATCTTTGATATGGCGCTGCGAAAGACGATAGCAGATACGCTAAGTGGTTCGCTTACATATGGCGACACGATCAAATACAACATTGAGATCATTAATCAAGGTAATGTCCCGGTCCAGCAAGTGGATGTGGTAGACTATCTACCGGCAGGTATCAGTTTTGTGACCCCATCAGGTATGATCAATCAGGGTTGGTCGGAGTCCGGCGGTATAGCCATGTTCTCCTACACGGAGAAAGTCCTGAATGCGGGTGATTCTGATACGATCTGCTTATACGGTCTATTCGAACGTGTCATGATGACAGACGCTATGACTTATCTCAATGTCTCTGAGATCAGCTCAGCAACTGACACAAGTGGAGTGGTTCGCATGGATGATATCGATAGCGAGCTCAACTCTATGCCTGGAGATAATGTGGGTGGAAATGTGAATACATCCGCCGACGACTTCGTAGATGGTGATGGTACAGCCACGATGATGAATGGTATCGACAGCACCGATCAGGATAATGCTGACCCTGCCATCATTGAGGTATTTGATCTGGCCTTACGCAAAGTGATAAGCCCGAGTGCGCCAAGTCCATTGACATATGGTTCGACAGTACCGTTCAACATCACAGTGTATAACCAAGGCAATGTGATCGCCCAGGATATCGAAGTGAAAGATTCGATTCCAGCAGGGTTCACCTACTTGAGTTCCAATGATGCGAATGGATGGAGTTTGGCTGGTTCGGTTGCGACACGTACCATATCAGGTCCACTTGCAGCCGGAGACAGCATCACAGTTGTTTTGGCACTGGAGTTATCGCAAGTATCGATGAGCTCGACGGGAGCATACACGAACATTGCAGAGATTTCGGATGCGCGAGATACGTCTGGCATGATGCGCGAGGATATCGATAGTGATCCAGATGATATGTTCACCGATGATCCGACGGACGATGATGTCATAGATGAGGATGGTAAGAACAATCCGATGGAGGATGAAGATGATAACGATCCAGCGACAGTTGAGATCGTTGATCTGGCCCTACGCAAGACGATCGTTGATACGCTTTCGGGAGACTTAAGCCTGGGAGATACGATCAAGTATCAGATCGAGGTGATCAATCAGGGTAATGTTCCAATGAACTCAGTTACGGTGACCGATTATCTGCCAGCCGGTATCGAGTTCGTTACAGCAAGTGGCATGATCAACAGTGGGTGGAATGCTGCAGATGCGAGCAATCCAACATTTACGATAAGTGGCGATGTGCTCAATCCAGGGGAGACGGATACGGTCTGTCTGTACGGACGGTTGATCCAGGCGAGTTCTGCGATGGACGATGCCTATGTGAATTTTGCGGAGATCAGCATGGCGATTGATACAGCAGGTATGGATCGCAGCATGGATGACATCGATAGCGAGCTGAATAAGAATCCTGATGATAACGGAGGAAGTAATCCAGATACTCCTGCGGATGACTTTGTGGATGGAGATGGTAGCTCGACGATGATGGATGGTGTTGACAGCACCGACCAGGACAATGTGGATCCTGCGCTGATCGAGATATTTGACCTGGCACTACGCAAAGTGCTAAGTCCAAGTGCTCCTGCTACGTTTACGGAGAACACCATTGTTCCATTTGAGATTACAGTCTTTAATCAAGGGAATGTTCCAGCGACTCAGATAGTGATTCGTGATACGATTCCTGCTGGAACACCTTACGACTCCAGTAGTGACGCCTTAGGATGGTCGCACTCAAGTAATATTGCTACGCAGACAATAGCTGGTCCGATCGCTCCCGGTGATAGCGTCACACTTACGCTTAACCTTCGATTCACTCAGGTCGACGGCTCGACTTCTGATACATATACCAACATCGCTGAGATCAGCGAGGCCAGGGACACAGCTAATATGGTCAGAGATGACGTGGATAGCACTCCAGATGACATGTTTGATAATGATATGGTGGATGATGATGAGACTGGAGAGGATGGTAAAAACAATCCTGGCGATGACGAGGATGATCACGATCCAGCAGGTATTTCCGTATTTGACTTAGCACTTAAGAAAGAACTAATCACTGCCGGCCCATACGAGTATGGACAAATCGTAGACTTCAAAATCACTGTGACCAATCAAGGCACAGAGTCGGCCACGATGATCACCTATGCGGATAGCATCCCACCAGGGTATAGTCCCATAGTAGAAGAGGTAGTTAATTCAAGCTTTGATGACGGCCTCACAAATTATACGTCAACAGGAGGATGGGCAGCATCTGGAGGCGTCGCCGCTATCGCCAACGATGAAAATTCGAACCTAACACTGAGCCAGGACCTCTCGAACCTTGAGGTCTGCGAGGATGGCAATACCGTTCTTCGGGTTCAACTGAACGTGCGTGCGAACAACTCGAGTAATCGGGAAAGAGATATAAACACGGGTACGTTAGAGCTGTTGTTTGGTGATACCGTCTTTGCGACTCTAACTAAGGTTCCAGCCGCGGCTAACTTTAATGGTACGTGTGGAGCATTTACTAACCCTGACAGTGTAACTGTGAGGGCGATGAATGGAGCATCTGTAGATGTTACGAGTTTTGATGTGGTATGCAACAGTAGTACTGTGTTCACACCAGTTGTGATTGATATACCAGTATCAGCACCACTTGCGAATAATCTTGTCAGCCTTCGCTTCAATGCAATAGGACCCGACTTTGCGTTATCCGATTTATCTGTTCGTACAGTTAATCTTGGAGGAGGTCCATGTCCAGTAGTGAACAGTCGTACCCTTCCAGGAGATACATTGGCGATGACAACACCGCTATTGCCTGGTCAATCGATCTGTGATACAGTATCCTTTGTGCTCAATCCGACAATAGGTGCACCAGATGCCTATATCAATAGAGCAGAGATCACCAGTGCAAAGAATGGTGCTGGTGAAGATCGAACGAACAGTGATGTAGATAGTACCCCAGACGATAACTTTAGCAACGATGCGGGTGGCGAGGTCAATACAAGTAGTGACAATAGCGTAGATGGAGATGGTACTGGAATGCCTGGTGACACATCATCCATCACTGATGAAGATGATGCCGATCCGGCAATCATTGATTTGTTTGACTTAGCACTTTCTAAGCGCGTTGATGTCGCGTCAATACCTAATCCCCCTGTCTTTACAGCCTCAGATGTGGTGACATTCTTCATCGATGTGACCAATCAGGGTACAATCACTGGCTACGATGTGGAGGTTACTGATACGATCCCTTGTGGACTCGTCTACAATGCTGCTACAAATGCAGGAAAGGGATGGACTGCAGCTGGTATGATGGGTGCCAATGTATTGAGTGCTACGAACATGATAGACTCAATTCTGCCGGGACAGACGATAAGACTTGGAATTGACTTCACAGTTGATGATGCACGCTGTACAATGGGCGTACCTACCGTTGTTGCAGGACGACCGTTTACGAATTATGCTGAGATCACAGACCAGCGCGATGCACCAGGTGGTTCGTTTATCCCAGATGTTGATTCCAATCCGAACTCAGATACACCAGAAGAATACTCAACATTCCCTAATGAACCTGGTGACAACAATGTCACAAGTAGCGGCAATGGACAGGTTGGAAGCGAAGATGATGCCGACCCGGCAAATCTTCAGGTATTTGACATTGCCCTTAACAAACGACTGCGTAGCGACGTGCCATTTAGAGCTGGAGATACTGCTCGATTCGAGATTTGTGTTTTCGATCAGGCAAATGTGCGCGTGGATAGCGTCTTGATTTCGGACAATGTACCTGACGGATTAGCCTTCGATAGCTTGCTTAACCCTGGATGGACATTTGACACCATTACGAGACTTGCAGAGTTTAAGATCGGTATGGAGCAGATCGTCGGAGACACCTTGATGTTTGGTGATTCTGTCTGCGTTGATATTAACCTTACTGTGGTCCCCGGGGCTTCGAGCTATGTAGATTTTGCAGAGATCAATGGTGCAGAGATCATTTTCACAGATCCAGTAACTGGACGTGATACAGTGTTCTTTACTACTTCTGATAACGATAGTGACTTTGATACTAATCCGAATAATGATGCCGGAGGTGCCCCAGATACAGATAGCGATGATGAGATAAACGGTGATGGCTCAGGTATGCCAGGTGACAGTACTTCAACTACGGATGATGATAGCATGGATCCAGAGCGTGTTCCTGTCGTTGATTTTGCTCTTCGCAAAGCAATCGCTGCTACTCAATCCACACCTTATCGCATTGGTGATACTGTAGACTTCTTGATCGAAGTCATTAACCAAGGCAATGTCCCCGGTCAGATGATTGAGATCAATGACTATATCCCTGCTAACCTAATCTATGATGCTTCGCTGAATACTGGTTTAGGATGGACTGGTAGTTCGCCATTAGTCACGAATACTCTTGCAGGTCCATTAGCCGCAGGAGAAACGGATAGCCTAACGATAAGATTAATTATCACAGGTGGAAGTAACGATGTTGTCGATTATACGAATCATGCTGAGATCAACAGTGTTCGTGCAGCCGAAGGTGGACCGGTACAAACAGGGGCATTGATCGAACCTGGAGATGACATTACACTATTTGATGTAGATAGCACTCCGGATAATGATCCAACTAATGATGACGGTGCAGATGCATCGAGTGCAGGCAATGACGCCGATGATGTGATTGCTGGTAATGGTTTAGATCCATTAACAGGTATGCCAGATGATGGTATAGCTGAAAGTGATGAAGACGATGCGGACCCTGCTCTGGTACCTATCTATGATCTTGCCCTGCGCAAAACCTTAGTCACGACAGAATATAACTATGGCGATACACTTGACTTCGAGATCGAAGTGTTCAACCAAGGAAATCAAGATGTATCTCGACCAGTAGTCACTGAAACAATACCAGCCGGATATACCTATATCCCGTCTCTAAATACCAATTGGAACGGCGCCGCACCAACCGTCAGGGACACCTTATCTGGAGTTCTGACTGCGGGTGATAGTACGACCACTCTAATCAGGCTCGTACTTGATCCTACTGCGAATCCTTCTACAGACTGGGTAAATATCGCCGAGATATCCAGATTCGAAAGTGCGGATAGCACCATGGTACTTGATGATCAAGACCAAGACAGTACACCAGATGACGATCCAACGAATGACTCAGGTGGTCATGTCTTTACTGATTCAGATGATCCTATCGATGGTAATGGAACAGGAATGCCAGGAGATGAAAATCCGAGCACAGACGAAGATGACCAGGATCCTGCGGCTCCAGAGATTGTAGATCTCGCCTTGATCAAGCAGTTAGATCCGTCGGTCGATCCTATGACGATTAGTTATGGCGATCCAGTTAAGTTCTTGATTACTGTCGTAAATCAAGGTAATGTCAACGCTGATACAGTCGAGGTTAGTGACTTCATCCCAGATGGATTCAGTTTCCCTTCTGCGATGAATACTGAATGGTCCGAGATGGGTGGGGTCGCCACTACAATTGTAGAGGACTTAGCCGCTGGCGAGAGTGATAGTGTATGTATCACCTTGATCTTGGAGACAGGTGGAAATGACTATATCAATGTCGCTGAGATCAGTCAGATGATTGATGATGATGGTGATGATCGCAGCATGGATGACATCGATAGTCAGCTGAATAATAATCCAAATGACAACGGTGGTAGTCTCGTGAATACACCTTCTGATGACGTCCTCGACGGTGATGGATCATCTATGATGCCAGATGCTATCGATAGTACAGATCAGGACAACGTGGATCCAGCTACGATACCGATTGTTGATCTGGCCTTGACCAAGATGCTGATCGAAGATCCTACCATGATCACCTATGGGGACACTGTTTCTTACGTCATTTTGACGACGAATCAAGGAACGGTTCCTGTGCAGAATGTAGTCGTGAATGACTACTTGCCAGTAGGACTACGATTTGAATCGGGACTTAATGACGGTTGGTCAGGTAGTGCGCCTACTGTAAGCCGTCAGACGATGGATCGACTATCCATGGGTGACACACGTATGGATACAATACGACTTATCGTGGAAGCTAATCCTGGAGTCGCCGATGCCTATGTTAACTATTCTGAGATCGCCATGATGTCGGATACTATTGGTCTTGACATCAGTAGTCAGGATATCGACAGTGAGCCGAACAGTGATACAGAAGATGAGCGAATGACGATGACAGATCAGCCCGGAGACAACGATACCATGAGCACGAGCCGAGATAGTATCGGTAGTGAAGATGATCATGACCCAGCGGCCTTTGAGATATTCGATTTAGCGATCAAGATCGAGAACAGTGATGATCAGATCACGATGTATGGACAGGAGATCACCTTCCCAGTAACGATAGTGAATCAGGGTACTGTACCGAGTGATCAGCCGACAGCGACTGTTCTTGTGCCGGATGGGTTTGTGTTTGATATGACAGCCAATCCTGGCTGGATGATGACAAGCGATAGTACGGTAACCTACACATTGGCGGACACGCTTCAGCCAGGAGTTGATAGCATGTTTAACCTGGTGTTGACAGCGCGGCCGAGTGATGATCCGATGGGATGGACTCCGATAGTTGAGATTACAGCGGACAATCCTACAGTCATGGGACTGATGGACATCGATAGCCGTATAGATGATGATTTCCGCAATGATGCTGGAGGAAACCCAGTACCAGATGCAGAAGGAGGTATGTTCCCAGGAAGTGATGATATTTTAACTGGAGATGGATTGAATGGAGGTGGATCACCAGGAGACATTTCAGCGCTGAGCGATGAGGATGATCATGATCCTGAATTCGTACGAATCATCGATCTGGCCTTGGTGAAAGAGTTGATATCTACAGATGTCAACAATGGAGACACTTTGGACTATGTCATCACGACAACTAACCAAGGAAATGTTCCGATGTCAGAGGTAGTTGTGAATGACTACATCCCGGCAGGCTTTGTCTACAGTGGAGCACTTAATGCTGCCCAGGGTTGGGCCGGTACTGATGGAGTAGGTCCAGTTACAGTGAGTAAGACAGTGACCATGCGTCTTGAGCCTGGAGCGAGCAGAATGGATACGATCTCAGTGATCCTAATGCAGACTGGTGGACCTACATCTGACTACATCAACTACGGCGAGATTGGCTCTATGAAGGATACGCTTGGAATCGATGTAAGCGGACAGGATGTGGATAGCGAACCGAGTAGTGATAGTGCAGATGAGCGTGAGACGATGCCTGGGGATGCTGGCGACAATGATTTGATGAGCATCAGTCGAGATAGTATCGGTAGCGAAGATGATCACGATCCAGCAGGACCAGTCTTCTTTGACTTAGCGCTGCGTAAAACTATTGCGCCTACTGCACCGAGTCCGGTACGTTATGGAGATCGCATCCCGTACGTCATCACTGTCTTCAATCAAGGAACAGTGACTGCTGATAGCATTGAAGTGCGCGAGACAATACCAGCAGGCCTTCGCTTTAATACGTCTGATAACACTGGATGGACTGCTTCTGGAGCTAACGCTTTTGTGACTACAATCACGGCCCCATTAGCGCCAGGAGATTCCACTTCTGTGATGATCACTTTAGAAGTGTTGACTGGCGCCACAGGACAAGACGACTACACTAACATTGCAGAGATCAGTAGGGCTTTAGATGAGGAAGGCAATCCGACTGAAGACATCGACAGTACACCAGATGATGATCCTGATAACGATGGTGGTGATGGCCCGGAATCAGACGATGATGATGAAATAGATGAGGACGGTAAAAATGTCCCAGGTGACGATGAAGATGACCAAGATGGAGCCATCATCAGAGTCGTTGACCTTGCTTTAATCAAGGTTAAAGTACCTGGCACATATGATTACGGAGATGTCATTCCTTTTGTAATGACTACCACTAATCAGGGTAACGTAGTGGCTACGGACATCGCCGTAAACGAATACATCCCGTCAGGATTTAGATACGAGGCTGCTAACAATGTCGGCCAAGGATGGATTGGCGAAGATGCCAGTGGGCCAACCAGTGTTTACAAAATCTTAGAGGATACACTTGCTCTTGGTGAGTCGGCCACGGATACCATATTCCTCATACTCGAGGCGAGTGCTGGTGGACCATTGAGTTATATCAACTATGCAGAGATCGGAGCTGTGTCTGACACCAGCGGTAATGTGATCACCCTGGATGATGCAGATAGTACACCTGGATCTGACACCCCTGATGAGAATCGCATCAGACCGGGTATGCAGGGAGATAACGATATCGTAAGTACCGGTATCAATGATACGGGTAGTGAGGATGATCATGATCCAGCCGGGGAAGAGGTCTTTGACTTAGCGGTGATCATCGATGATGATATCAATCAATTGACTGCATTCGGAGACGTGATACCATTTAGTATCACGCTGGCGAATCAAGGGAATGTCGACAGTGACCGTCCAACAGTGACTGTCCAAGTTCCAGATGGGTTCATGTTCGGGATGAATATGGGTTGGACATTTGATGAAATGACTGGATTGGCTTCGTTTACGTTGACAGATACCCTCAGCGCAGGTGAAGTACAGCTTCTCTCGTTGAATTTGATAGCCCAACCATCATCAGCGATGGATGCTTGGACACCAACCATTGAGATTACTGACGATAATCCGATTAGCGATGATCCGAATCTGATGGATCGAGATTCACGTCCAGATATGGACTTCGCTAACGACCCAGGGGGTAACGCTACTCCAGATGCTGAGGGCGGTATGTTCCCTGGTAGTGATGATATTCTATCGGGTGACGGACTGAACGGTGGCGGAGCACCTGGAGACGTCAGTGCAATGACAGATGAGGATGATCACGATCGTGAATTGTTCCGTGTCTTTGACTTGGCCCTGACCAAGCAGTTTGAGTTCCCAGACAGCATTTACCTGGCTGGCGAAATCATTGAGATGAATATTGAGATCATCAATCAGGGTAATGTTGTGGCCAACACAGTAGAGGTCACTGAGTATGTGCCTGCTTCGATCAACGTCGACATCTCGCAGAATACAAGTATCGGATGGATGAATACCTCAGGTACAACCCCGTCCTTCAGCTATACTGGACCATTGGCCCCAGGTCAGCGTGATACGATCAAGCTCTTTGGTCAGTTCCAGATCCCACCAGGAGGTGGGCAGCAGAGTGATTTCATTAATATCGCTGAGATCAGCGATGCTGGTGATGACGAGGGCAATACCATCGGTGGTGGCACGCTATTCGACGCAGATAGCACACCAGACCGTGATGAGTCTAATGATGCAGGAGGTGGTGTCGCCACGACTTCGGATGATGCTGTTGACGGCATTGGAAAGAATGGGGATGGACTACCTGGCGGATCAGATCCGACCTTGGATGAGGACGATCATGATCCACTCCAATTGGCATATTTCGATGTTGCTTTACGCAAGACGCTGTCCTCTCCAACAACACCAGTGAGTGTAGGAGATGTCGTTACGTTTGACATTGAACTCATTAACCAAGGGTTAATCGATGTACAGAACTTAGTTGTGTCAGACTATATCCCGGCGGGATATGATCTGATTGATCCAGCATGGATGGAGGTAAGCCCTGGAGTCGCTCAGCGCACGATTACGGATGTGATACCATTTAGAACATCTGTAGTGACATCGATCATGCTACGTGTCAATAGTCAGGCACAAGCGACTAACCTGATCAATGTAGCCGAGATCACTTCATTCCAAGGAGTGGATGGCATGGATCGAACTAATGAGGATATCGACTCACAGGGTGATGCTGATTCGACAAATGATCCAGGTGGACAGATCTTTAGTGATGCCGACAACTTTATAAGTGGAGATGGTAAAAACGGTGGCGGAACTGCAGGTGATGGAGTATCAATTTCAGATGAGGATGATTCAGATCCTGCGACTGTAAGCTTAGTTGATGTTGCGCTGATCAAAACCATCAGCTCCCCAACTGGGCCCGTGATCACTGGAAGCGATGTTACGTTCCAGATCTCAGTGTTCAATCAAGGAAATGTGGTCCTTGATTCAATTGATGTGATTGACTTCATACCGGAAGGATACATGTACAGCCCATTGAGTGATGCGCTTGGGTGGACAGTTAGTCCAGATGGCACAACCGCCTCTACCGTGGTAGTAGGTCCTGTTGAAGGAGGAGGAGTGCGGACTCTGAACCTCATTTTGACACTTCGTGACGGTGCGACGATATCGAACACTACTAATACGGCCGAGGTGGTAAGCGTCGTGGATACGAGTGGCAATGAGGTCGGAATATTTGATATCGATAGTACTCCTGGGGATGACAATGAGAATGCTGTCACTCAGGTGGGTACTCCAGATGATGATAATCCAGATACGAACTCCAATGATGGAGAGTCTCAGGATGATGCCGATCCAGCGGTCACTCCAATCTTTGATTTGGCTATTCAGAAGCGATTGGCTCAAGACCAGCCAAGGGCCGGTCTTGATATCGTCACCTTCGAGATTGAGGTATACAATCAGGGAAATCTTGATGCCATTGGTTTCGTCATAACAGACTACATCCCGGCAGGCCTGGCTTTTGTGGAGGGAATTAATGATGATTGGAGCTTTACAGGAAACAACACCTATGAGCTGTCCAGTCCAGAGAGAATTAGACCAGGTGAATCGATAGTCTTTGAGATCAACCTTCGAATCTTGGAGGTTATGGATGCAAATGATCTTGTTAATGTCGCTGAGATATCAGCGGTCGCATTGGCAGAGGCACCTGATGGAACGCAATACGTGAATCCGGATGACTATGATAGTGTACCAGACAATGTGAATGACGATACTGGTAGTGAGCCATATTCTCCATTAGATGATGTACTTGACCAAAATGGTCGACTCGGAGGGGATGAAGACGATAATGATCAGGCATTCCCTATCATCTGTGAGTCGCTCGCATGTATTGCCGAGTTCAATCTGAACATGGATGGAGAGTGTAACGCTATAGTGACTCCTCGAATGATCTTTGGCAATGGGCTCATCTTCCCGGATGCGTTCTACGAGATCACGATCACTGATCAGCACGGAAGGCCACATCCGAATCAATTTGATGCCAGTGACAAAGGTGAAAGCTTCTCAGTCACAGTAGAAAGTATCTTCTGTGAAGGTCTAAGTTGCTGGGGAACTGTCAATATCGAGCAAAAAGCACTTCCACCAACAGTAGGAATCATCGATACGGTCCACTGTGGTATTGAGAAGGCAGACTTACCATGGCCACGCTTTAATCTTTTTGGAACACTGAATGGTGGATGCTATGCATGGCCTGTTGAGGATAGTGAACCTCGTGTAACAATTACGGATAGTGGAGAGCTATGTGACACGATCGAGTACATCCGGGAGATAGCGGTGGATTTCGCACTTGATAAGCGTAAGCGTTCAGTGGTAATGCGTCGCGATACGATCATCGTCGTACCGTTGACCAAGGAGGAGATTTGTTATCCACCACAGTGGGTAGAGGTGGATTGTGAGATTCTCGGAGAAGATTATGACTTGGATGTATTGGACGAAGATGATCACGTTGAGATCAGAGAGATCTTGAGCATCGACAATGTCAAGACGTGGTTTGAAGAGAGAGGTAATACAGCTGGAGATACCTTGCTTCAGCCGTATATCAAGAAGGAAGAGACTGTCGAGTTAGATCGCATCATCTACTGTGTTGCCGAGCGGAAGTTTGACACGGGTCGCGATACGTTAGTCCAAGTGGAGACGAAGGACGGTGCCTATGTATGGACCTCAGTGGATGTATTCGAATACGAGTGTGTTGACTTGGATACAGCCGTTGTAGCCGACTGTGGTTTCTTCAAAGCTCCTGAGAAAGAACGCTTGAGCTTGAGCGATAACACGTTTGAAGGTCGATACGGGGATTGTGATCAGTATCCGATCTGTTTAGGTGCGACGCGCTTCACGGTACCTGCTTACAAGACATTGGACAAGGGTACGACGTGCAATATGAATGTGAAGTGTACGGAGTGGGTACTGGATGGTCAGTGTGAGCGACTACCAGTGATCATGCGTAAGTGGGAGATTCTGGACTGGTGTGATCCGACAAAGAGCGTGATGGATAGCATTACGTATGTGAAAGTTGTGGATCGCACGGCACCTGAGATCGAGGATCGATTGGATGATGTGTGGGTGAGTATCGAGCCATGGACCTGTGTAGCGAGCTACACATACGCACCAGAGGTAAAGGATTGGTCTGGTTACAAGGTGAGCATCAGTATCGACGAAGGAGTGATCGACTATAATGCTGATCAGACGACAGCTATCATCAGTGGATTATGGTTAGAGGCCAGTCCTGTTGAAGCGATAGCGACGATCCGCGACTGGTGCGGTAATGAGACGCGCGACACCTTTGAGATCTATGTGAAGGATGACACGCCTCCAGTGGCTATTGCTAAGGATCAACTGAACATCACGCTTACAGGAGATCATGCGAATAGTGACGAAGGCATCGCCAAGGTATACGTCGATGATGTGGATGCAGGTAGTCATGATGCCGGCTGCGGAAAGATCAATAGATGCCTACTTCGTAAGGATGAGATCGATAATCCATTACGCTATGAAAGTGATGCTATCGATGGCAGCTTCAAGCGAGGAGAGCAGATTGAGATCGCTTATGGCGTGGAGGGTATTAAGCTATTGGCTTACGAGCCATCCACAGAGTGTTCGATCGATGGCTACTTCACCTATCGAGTGATCGATGGTAAGGGTAGTCGCGAGGTGACCGTACCATATGTCTTGTGTAAGGAGTTTGTGAAGTTCTGTTGTGAGGATCTCTACGATCTGGAAGAGTCGTTTGTGGAGGTGGCCCTTGTAGTAAGCGACAATGCAGGTAGTGCATTGACCCCTGATCCGATCGCTCATCCAGTGATGGACAATGTGAACTATGGTTGGACACAAGTTCGAGTAGAGGATAAGCTGGGCATATTCGTTGAGTGCGAGGACATTGTGATCGAATGTGCTGCCGGCGACCCATATGCAGAGTTAGACTTCCCAGCACCTAAGGCATGGGGAGTATGTGGTCCTGTAGACTTGGAAGTAGGCCCTGTAGACGGAGATATAGATGCATGTGGAAACGGAGTGATCGAGCGCACATTCACCTTCGAAGGCAAGATCGTGTGTGTACAGCGCATCAGATCGATAGGAAGTGATCCTGAGGGAGGTAGCGACTTTGACCCATACAGTATCAAGTGGCCAGCGCATCAGGATGGTACGACCCTATCTGGAGTCCGTCGCGAGTGCGAGGCGAAGGATGACAAAAGCGTGATCAGAGAGATCGCTGAAGACATTACGATGCCATCCGCCCTGGAGTGCGGCGGATCACCGATCGGAGAGCCGGTGTGGTGTAACCCAAGTTGCACACTGGTCGGTCTGAGCTTCGAGGATGTTGTAGCTGAAGCCAATGGATCAGACTTCTGTCAGAAGATCATCCGACGATGGACGATCATAGACTGGTGTACTTGGGAGGCTAATGGTAGTAATATCGACGATGAGAATGATCGCAGGGCTGATCAATTCGAAGCGGTGAACGATAAGTGGTTGCCAAACCGAGTCGCTGCCAATGTAGCTGAACATGAAGAATGCAAGGACTGCGATAAGCCGAGTGGAGCTGCGGCGGATGTATACTTAAGGTATACAGCAGTAGATCGAGACGGCTACTACACATATGATCAGGTGATCAAGATCGATGATCTGGATGCTCCTGAAGTGGAGGCACCTGCAGAGTTCGATATTGTGATCATCGAAGGCAATGATGCTAAGCTTCCAGCAGATTACGATGCAGCGAGCGGTGAGGCCTTTGAGGACTGTGTTGGTATGGATCGAGTAGTTGCCACAGCGACTGATCTCTGTGCAGATCTAATGTCCGACAGTGCGAGTGTGCAGTGGTGGGTAGAGTTATTCCGCATCGCTGATGATGGGCGGGCAGTCTTTGTGAGTAGTCGAGGAGGCACGGGTATGGTCTTCGAGATGGGTACAGGACCGGGTCAACCTGGAGATGAGCATCTGATCAGATGGCAGGCGAGTGATGGCTGTGGAAATGTAGGTACGGCGGAGACGCGTATTCATTTCATAGATGGGAAGAATCCAACGCCAGTGTGCATCCAAGACTTGAGCACATCTGCGATGAATGTGGATGGAACGACGAGCATCTGGGCGGAGGACTTTGATCGAGGCAGTTTTGATAACTGTAGCGAGGTGAAGTTTGGCTTCCTGGTGGATGCGAATGGCGAGTTGACTGATGATCTTGACGAAGGCTTATTTGTACCGTCAGTGGACTTTGATTGTGATGATCTGACAGCGGGTCAGAGTGGCACAGTGAACCTGCGTATGTATGTGATCGATGACTTTGGAAACAGTGACTTCTGCAATGTCCGACTACGCATAGATGATAATCCTGAAGTAGATGCGTGTCCAGATGGTAATCTGGAGGCGGCGTTGATCGCTGGAGAACTTCGAACTGCGGCGGGCGACATGGTCGAGGCTGCTGAAGTGACGTTGTCAGGAACATCTAAGATGATGCTTACAGAAGTAGATGGTAAGTATGGCTTTAGTAATAGTGTATTGGGCAATGACTATGAGGTGGCTCCGACGAAAGACGGCGATTATCTGAACGGGGTAACGACGCTTGATTTGGTGATGATCCAGCGTCATATCCTTGGTCTGAAGCGCCTGGATAGTCCATACCAGATGATAGCTGCGGATGTGAGTGGCGATGAGCGCATTAGCGCGATCGACATGATCGAACTGCGTAAGGTACTTCTGGGCATCACAGATGGCTTCCGTTCGAATACGAGTTGGAGATTTGTGGATGCGAGTGAGGACTTTGGAGATGGAGTGATCTGGCCATTCACAGAGGTGATCAGCATCGAGAACCTGAGCACGAATCGGCGATCAGAAGACTTCATTGGAATTAAGGTGGGAGATGTCAGTGGAGATGCGATTGCGAATAGCGCAATTGCGGCCGGAGGACGGTCCCAACAAGTGCTAACACTGGAGATCGAAGACCGACGAGTTCAGGCTGGCGAACGAATAGCAGTCCCGATTCGCATCGATCGTGATGACATCGTAGGACTACAGATGACGATGGAAACTCGCGGCCTACGCTACAGTGGAGTGGAGTCTGGAACCCTTGAGATCAGAGCCGAACACATCGGAGTGATCGATGAAGAGACGGTGACAATCGCCTACCACAATGTGAGCGCACCTACAGCAGGTGAGACGGCATTCACACTTTACTTTGAGGTAGCACGAGAGATGACGATTAGTGAAGCGATCATCATCAGTTCAGCGATTACAAAGGCGAAGGCCTATGATACTGCGACTACTGCCTTTGAGGTGAATGTAGCCTTCGACGTACCATTTGTCCTCAGTGATCAGCTACAGCTGGAGCAGAACAAGCCGAATCCATTCCGAGATGCGACAGATATCAGCTTTGAGTTGCCACAGGCAGGAGAGGCGACGTTGACTGTATTTGATATGGCAGGTAAGATGCTATATGATGAGACAGGTAATTATAGCGTGGGACGACATACCGTGACGATCGACAAGGATGAGTTGGGTGTATCAAGTGGAGTATTGTACTACCAGATCGAGTCATCATCACAGGTGGCGACACGCCGAATGTTGATTATCGAATAGTAGTACCGCCACGAGCGGCAGAAGAAGAAACATGGATAGGCCTCATTGACAAGTAGTTGATGGGGCCTTTTTTGGGAAGCCGGTTGACTCAAGTATCCACTCTATCACTGTCTCACATTGATTCTCGCCTATCTGAGAAGACTCGGACCTGACCTGTTAGTATCACCTCCATGTATTCATTTCTCTTCCTGAGTAACAGCACCTGGAAGGAAGACCTTTCATGATGATCTTTTGAGCTGAGTTCACGAGAACAACATTCCGCTAATGCGCACTGCTCAGTACGTCCTGCAAAAATGAGTGCTGGCTCATCACGTCAGTCCGAGGGTCTGAACTGGAGATTATTTTTAACATATTATCAAAAAAAGCAATTTGTATAACGCACATTTTCAACCAAATGTGACATCTTTGCGCATAGCGAGGGAGAAGGATTTATTCTTTGGCTCTCTCGTCCATCATCATCCCAACCCAAGCCCACGCTTGAGATAGACAGTAAGCAGGCTGTTTTTCTTTCCTGAGATCATTGTCCATACCACAAGTACCTCAATCCAAGGGTAGTCTGTACATACATATGTGCGTACTCCCCTGTTTACGCCAAATCTCAATCCATGAGAGTCTATTCTATCATTATCACCCTCTGCTGCCTACTTAGCAATTATTACCTACAGGCTCAGGCACCTTCTCTATCGTGCATTGAGCAGCTTAACGCAACTCTCGGATCAGACTGCACCCTGGTCTTGGATCCCACATTACTTAGTGAGCAGAACGGAGTCCCCGTCATTGTCCAAGTGAAAGACGAGGAGGGAAATCTAATTGATACAGTTCGGATACAGCATATCAACAGTGACTTGACCTACGAAGCTATCGACACAAGCACCGGTGCGATGTGTTGGGGGCGGCTATTAGTCGAGTTAAAGAGAACTCCACGTACCACCACGGATTCGGATACAATCATGTGCGGTTTAGACTACGGATCGCTGGATTTGATTTCTATTGAAGAAATAACCGAAGGTCTCAGTGATCGATGTATTGCCAATGTGACCAACATCCGAGAGGAAATAACCACAACAGGAGAGCGCTGTGACACGCTGGAGACAATAAGAGCCATCACTGGTTCCGTAAACCTGGAAGGACTACCAAGACGAATCACGCTGCATATCGACACGATTTATGAGTTACCACTTACGATTGACATGATCGAATGTCCACGTGGTGATGACGAAAACACCATCTATTTCGCTTGTCAGGATATCGATGGACCGCCTACACCAGCAGAAGTGGAGATGATGCTTGGTGATACTTCAGCTTACCCACATGTCGACAAAGGCGTTCGCATGGATACCACGATCACAATGAGAGATTCTGTGATTGTTGTGGACACCATCGCGGAACTGATACTGGTTAATGACATCTGGACGTCGATTGATGTATTGGTAAAGGATACTATTCAACTGTTGGATACGTCAGTTACTACCATAAGGATCATACTTCCTCTGATTCCTGGAGAGACATGTAATATGTCCGTGGTCTACAGAGATGATCTGTTCGAAGGGTGCAATGGTCCTAATCAGAAGGTGCGTCGGACCTGGTCTATCTTGGACTGGTGTACAGGCGAACAAAAAGAGTGCCTCCAATGGATCATTATTGATGATCGTGAAGGACCTGTGATCACTCCGCTGCCTGATACAACGATCAGTATCGACCCATGGAAGTGTTTTGTGGCCCTGCCTCTCAGTGCTGATGTGACCGAGATCTGTGGTGATTTTGATCTAACCTGGAGAACCCAATTTGGAAATATCATCGGTGATTCTATTGTCACAGGTATCGAGATCATCGATGGCCCAACCGAAATCTATCTGCGCGCCGAAGATGCCTGTGGAAATGTCTCTCGTGACACATTTGTCATAACTCCGATAGATGCCATTGCTCCTATCGTTCAGACCGAGGACACTATCTATGTCACATTAACTGGATTGGATGTCGAGGGCGGCGCTACAGTACCAGTTGACGCGATAGATGCAGGATCGTCCGACGTCGGATGCGGAGAGGTGACTCGATGTGTCCTTCTCAAAGAAGAATTAGACAATCCCATTATCGACCCAACTACGGGCATGCAACGCACAGACGAGAATGGGAATCCAATCTACCACGCTGTTCAGTGCAAGACTGATGGAGTGTTAGAAATCATTGATACCAATGGAAAGGATACTACCATAACTGAGATACCCTTTGTGATTTGCAAGGAGGAGGTGAAGTTCTGCTGCACTGATCTGGGGGATAACGAAGTGGCGCTCTTGGTAGAAGACATGAGCGACAACGCCAATCGGTCTATTGGATGGACCATCGTCAGGGTCGAAGACAAACTCGTCCCTCAGATCGAATGTCCTGCCCCGATTACGGTGACTTGTGCAGACGAGGATATTGTGATTCCACGCCCGACAGTCCTTGGGGCGGTCTGTGCGGAGGAGGCCCTGGAGTACGTGGCCGTTAGAGAAGTGAATACTTGTGGAGTCGGTCTAATCACAGTGGTTTGGACCCTGGAAGGTGAAGAAGTCTGTCGCAGCCAAATTAATGTTGTGCCTGATGATGCCTTTGATCCTAATACAATCAGATGGCCACAGCATTACAATGATCGCGAGGTAGCAGGTGTACGTCGCGAATGCGAGGTTATCGCAGAGGATAGCGAAGGGAACGACATCTATGCCATCGTTGAGACAGAGGAGCCTGTTTCTATGGGGTTCTCTCTCGAGTGTGGAGGTGATGTCAATGTGGAGCCCATCTGGTGTGAGGGACCCTGTGGTAACGTATTGGCGAGTTTCGAGGATAAGGTGGTTGAGTCATCTGAATCTTGCAAACAGATTATCCGAAGTTGGGTGGTCATCGACTGGTGTACATGGACGCCGAACAGTGTGGACGGAGAGGATGCCTCAGATACTTTTGAAGCAGTGAATGACGAATGGATCAACGATAACAGTCCATGCCCCAATTGTCATAAACAATCAAGTGAAAAGATCTACTTCAGATATACCAACGTGGATGTTGACGGATACTATGATTTCCGACAGATCATACGCATCAGTGATGACGTGAATCCAGAGATAGCGGTGGTTGATTCGATTGAAGTAGAGATTTTTGAAGGGGCAGATCGCAAAGACGCTCCAATCGGATGTGAACAGAGCGAATTTGTAACGGCTACAGCCTCTGATGTTTGTGGGGCATTGATATTGGATCCTGCGACGATACGATGGTCGATTGAAGTATATGATCTGGACGGTAACCTTATCGCTGGTCCGAAACGAGTGACTGGCGAAGAGGCTATCATGACAACTGGCCTTGGCGCTCCAGGCGATATTCATAAGATCATATGGAGAGCAACTGATGACTGTGGTAATCGCACTACACGAGAGACGATCGTCACATTCACCGATGTGAAGAAACCAGTAGCGGTCTGTATCGAGCGTATCAGCACAGCTACGATGAATGTCGAAAACGGTCAGGCGCTGATTTGGGCCGCAGACTATGATTTAGGTTCATTCGACAATTGTACTGAGGTAGAAGTCTACTTTAAGGATTCGCTGGGTAATGCGGTTCCTTCTCTCATGTTCGACTGTAGTGATCTGGCCAATGGAGTGACTGCAATGTTTGATGTCCAGATGTTTGTCGCAGATGACAATGGTAACGAGAGCTTCTGCCATGCTCAGCTACGAGTTGATGACAATGCTGATGTCTGTACAGATGTAGATGTCGTACAGGCATCAATAGCGGGAGCTATCCGTACCGAGCAAGGCGTGATGATAGAGGATGCCCGTGTAGAAGTAGTCGGTACTGGACGTACCAATGTAACAACGGTTGATGGAAGCTATGCCTTCCAGCAGCTAATCACAGAAGAGACCTATGAGCTGCGCTCAGAAAGAAATGATGCACCGCTGAATGGTGTCTCAACGCTTGATTTGGTTCAGATGCAGCAGCATATTTTGGGTATCCGGTTATTAGATAGTCCGTATCGAGTCATTGCAGCAGATGTTAACGGAGATCAACGAGTAAGTGCTGTGGATCTGGTGCAATTGAGACAACTTTTGTTGGGTCGATCATTGGAGTTTCCGTCTAACCAAAGTTGGCGATTTGTAGATGCGCGGCAATCATTCGAGCGCCCGCTGACGCCATGGCCATTTACTGAAGTGATCACTGTAGATCCACTACAGTCAGATCGCAATGACGAAGACTTTATCGGTATCAAGATCGGAGATGTCTCTGGGAATGCTATAGCCAACAGCCTGGTTGGTCCAGGTGGACGTAGTGAGCAGAGGGTAGATTTAGAAATTGAGCAACGATTGCTTCAGCCTGGAGTTCATCGTATACCAGTCAGGTCGTCAGGATTTCATGATATCCTGGCGCTTCAACTCACAATGAAAGCTGATGAGGCCTCCATTCTTAATGTCGAATCAGGAGTCTTGAGCGTAGATGATGCGTTCGCGATCTTAGATGAGCACACAGTGACCATGGCATGGTATAGCCCATCGGCAGTGACCACTGGAGATATACTCTATACGATTGTGATCAGTGTAGATGTGCCGATAAGTGTCTCAGATGCCGTACGTATTGACAATAGTGTGACGCATTCCATGGCCTATAATTCAGCCGAACAAGAATTATCTATAAGTATTAATGCGGCTGAGGTGAAAGAATCTGTAAGCCTACAGTTATTGCAGAATTCACCAAATCCATGGGATGATGAGACAACGATCGCATTTGTCCTTGGAGAGTCAGCTGAAGCCACTGTAAGGATTATGGATATCACTGGAAGAGTAGGGTTTGAGATGACTGGTGATTTCGATCGCGGCCGAAACGAAGTAGAGATTCGGCGATCCGACCTTGGAGCAGGTGGTGTATGGTACTTTGAGGTAGAGAGTGGTGTCTACAGATCCACTCGTCGTATGATCGTCCTCGATTAAGAGTAGGATTCTTAGTTCGAAAGTTAGTGTATCCGCACGATCTTAATTAGGATTCATGACTCACAGCATCACGAGAGATCATGCCAGGAAGCTGTGATAGCTTGCTGATCTTTGCTTGTGCCCAGTTATAGATGTCGAGATAGAGATAGGCCCTTTTTTCAAACGGATCTTTTCTAATCTCCTTAAGATCCTGAGCGAATTCTACAATTACTTCATGTCGCTCCGTGATAGGCACAGTATGGACCTTTTTGAAAAATCTGATCGATCGCTCTTGCAGACGATTGGAGGTCTTTATCTTTTTGAAAAATGCATCTACCATTCGAACCAGGTAGGGCAGAAGTTCTAAATTGTCCAAGTCATAGTGAGCCATCAAATAGAGTAGACGACTATAGGACTGGATATCTTCTCTGAAGTCCTCCTTGTCATCATTGATGATCATAGATACATAGGATACTGTCTTTCCGGGATCTCCTGCGCCCAGATGCATCCATGCGATCTTGTAGTAGAAGACCATCACGCGATGTGTAGCCATGCGGTTTTTGTAGCGTTTGATACGGCGTAGTGTTCTTGGGATGATGTCTACACCCTCGATGTAGGATCCATCTAAAAAGTGAATATTCAGTCGCGCCCAGTGGACATAGATGAAGGAGAAAATCTTGGAGGTCTCGTTGAACTTGGCATAGTTGGTCTTGCGAAACGCTTGCAGTTCATTAAGATGTTGCACGAGAAGGTCTCGCTTTTGAGCATTGAAGGCTGCCGTTAGCAGATAGTGGTAGCCACGCATGTAGAGGTCTGTGTCTAACATCTTTAGCTCTGGAGAGTCCTCGAATACCCCGATCCATTTGAGCGCGTACTCATAGCAGGCATCAAAGTCGAGTAGTACATAGTGATACCATACTCGACACTGGAAGAAGTAAATCCGCTCGCCATATCCCATGTTTGACAGGTTGACATTGGATAGTCTTGACTCGAACGAAGTCTTGAATTCTAATTTCTCTTTCTCGGATTTGACGTGGCTATTCTTGATGTAAAAACCGTGTAGCAATACGCTGAGGTTGCTCATGTTTACAGACTGCTGCACCACTTTGGCTACTTCTTCTGCTTCTTTTGTGAGCGCCTCATTTTTGATCGGGCCAGTATTGGTAATATGGCGTGATTCGATCCGTTTTTGAAATTCAATAATTTCTAATTGAAGAAGGTCGAGCTCCTCTTTAGAGGCTAATTTTTTAGCACGCTGTAGGATCTTGAGGCTCTGTCGATAGAGCCCCTTGGCGTATAGGACATGGGCATAATCGATGTGTTCGCGGATCTCGATTGACTTGATACGGCTGGTAGAGATCATCCTCAGGCTGGTCAGAACCTGCTTGTAGAGATGCCGCTTGAGATTGGAGAGTTGTCCTTTGTCGGTGAGTCTGAGACGTGTGACGATCTCGTCCTCATCCATCTCCTTCATGCGGTCCAAGACGTCAAAAAGCTTGAGGAACATCATGTCATCATCGCTCTGGATTCGCTTGGCGTATAGCTTAAAATTACGCTTGTCTGCCTTTGTCAAGGACTTGACTAAGCTGAACAGAGATGCTGAATTCGATATTGGCATAACAACGGCGTGTGCTGTAACTATCTGAAAATCAGCAGATTACAAACTGTTTACACTTTCTTAACGATGACATTACGAATATAGATAACAATGGGGTTGTCGTAGGACCATCGATATCATTGTCGAGAAGAAATTACTCAAACTATCAATCTAACCCTATGAAAAAAGTCGAAGCGATTATCCGACTTTCCAAATTCGAGGATGTCAAGGAAGCGCTCGAAGCGATCGGGGTCAACTTCTTTACCTATCTCGAGGTCAGCGGCCACGGAAAGCAAAAAGGTGATGTTGTGACCTACCGTGGAGCAGTCTATGATTCAGGTGATATCCCAAGACTTAAACTTGAAATCGTTATTCCAGATGCCAAAGTCGATCAACTCATCGATACGATCGTCACTCATGGGCGATCAGGAAGCATCGGAGATGGAAAAATCATTGTTTCACCGATCGAGCAATTCGTCCGAATTAGGACGGGAGAACGTGATGCTGAAGCTTTATAAGTGGTAACTCATCACGACGATTGCAAATAAAATTTTGATTTCAAACTAAGACTGACATGCATTATAATATAGCAACGATATTTTATCAGGCGGATGCCGCCGCTGCCATGGATGCAGCTGGCAACGCACTGTTCACGACTAACAACCTGTGGATACTTGTAGCGACATGCCTTGTATTCATCATGCACCTGGGCTTTGCAACACTTGAAGCTGGATTTGTCCGCAAGAAAAATGTTGTAAACATCCTTTTCAAAAATTCGATGATCATCGCCATTGGTCTGCTCACCTATTGGTTGTGCGGATTTAATCTTATGTATCCGGGCGGAGGAGAATTCTTTGGTTTTGCTGGATTTGGATTGAATCCTGGCGAGGATGGTCAGACTGCCGCCTATACTGATGGTGCCTATACATACTATGCTGATTTCATCTTCCAGGGAATGTTCGCAGCAACTTGTGCGACGATAGTTTCTGGAGCTGTAGCCGAGCGCATTAAGCTGGGGCCATTTCTCATTTTTGCAACATTGTTTGTGGCCATCTCTTATCCGATAACCGGAATGTGGAAGTGGGGAGCGGGATGGTTAGACACCATGGGCTTCTATGATTTTGCTGGATCCACGATCGTTCACTCTGTAGGTGGATGGGCAGCATTAGCAGGTATCATTTTACTGGGACCACGCGCAGGCAAGTATACTGACAAAGGAATCCGCCCAATTACTGGACATAGCATGCCGTTAGCGGCGCTTGGTGTGTTTTTGCTTTGGTTTGGTTGGTTCGGATTTAATGGCGGATCCGTACTAAGTGCAGATCCAAATCTGGTCTCTTTAGTATTCACGACAACATCATTGGCAGCTGCTGCTGGTGCCGTAGGAGCTTTTGTGGTGAACAATATCATGACCAAAACACATGATCTCTCTATGGTGCTCAATGGCATTCTTGGAGGTCTTGTGGGTATCACAGCCAGCGCGGATAGCGTCAGTGTAAACTCGGCCATTATCATAGGCCTAATCGCCGGATGTATCATCCCACTATCAGTGACCATGTTCGACAAAATGAAATTGGACGATCCTGTTGGTGCGACCTCCGTCCACTTAGTATGTGGAATCTGGGGGACATTGGCGGTAGCCATATTTGGAAAATTCGATGATCCAAATGTGGGTCAGTTCAGCGATCAACTCATTGGCATATTAGCAATGGGTGTCTTCACTTTTGTATTTGCATTCCTTGTGTTTTACGTACTCAAAGTGACGATGGGCATCCGTGTCGATGAGGAAGAAGAAGAGGGTGAGGAAGAAGACGGCAAAACCGAATTCATTGAAAATCCAGAATTTGACGGCATTT
>JBCBIX010000020.1:0-31893 GCA_038523965.1 Bacteroidota bacterium | reverse complement strand
AGCAGGGACTCAGTACAAGCATACCTCTCCTTTTAAATCCAATACCTCCACTCATATTCTTTCCTGTTCGTAGATACTCTTGATTTGAGTCCACAATACATGTCGATATTCCAATACTTCATTTTCAGACTGATGTAGAATCTCGAATAGATCGCGATCAACTACAAATGTTATCTGCACAGGTCGAATATGAGTGGAGGTATTGGATTTAAAAGGAGAGGTATGCTTGTACTGAGTCCCTGCTACTGTCTGGCAAGTGGCTGCCGATGATTGTCCTTGGACTGTAGATTCGACAACGAACCATACAACCATGTACAGGAAGACTGTCGTCCAGGTAGTTTTCATCTCAGGTTTTGCAAGGAGGTATGGGGACCTTGCCTATTCAAGTCGAATGGATGTCCAGATCTCACATCCAGACCGAGACGAGTTCATGTCAACTACTTGACGCCTATTGGAATTTGTTCTCCATAACTCACGTTCGTGTGACCATGCGAGTGGTGCTATTCACGATTTTCTTGATGTCGATATCGTTTTGTTTTGGCCAATCGGAGTTCCTCGGTCTATCTGCGCAGTGGGACGATAGATTGGACGCGTGGGAGGTGTTGTACTATGATCCAGAAGGTGAGGAGAATGCGATAGAGTTGTCTCAGGTTTGGCCCCTAAGAACTGACTGGGAATCTTGGCGCTTACAAGGTGACGATATCACTGGGGATATTTCTACCCAATGGCGCGGTGATCTGACGCGGTGGAATATCAAGATCGGAGAAGAGAGGTTAGAAATACGGCAGCGTTGGCGCAATGACCCTAACCAATGGGAAATAGTCTCCGATCGCGGGCGCTCATTGCTACGCACCCAACTTACAAATAACGCCAACGTGTGGATCTGCAGTTTAGAAGAGGGTGACTTTGCGATGTATACGATGTACGATGGTGATCCTCGAGATTGGGTAATTGAGGACTACATCATCGATTCATTGTCTGATACGGAGAAGTTGGCGATGATATTTATCGCACTCTTCCAAAGTATACCGAAGTAACCTCATTTGTCGATATTCGGGGATGATCAGTGCAGCACCTCGTGCAGATTATACATTTATTGACCGGTGGAGGATTGGCGTTTTGCAGTTTTTGCTGATCGTTGGTCTTTTGCGGCTGACGAATTTCAATTACTACTTATCTAAGTTAGTTGGGTTCGAGACAGTTGTTAATAGTACTGGAGGTAATGCATTTAACTTTGTCAACTATTTTGGAGCAGGAGTTCTATTTGCTTTTCTAATTAGTAAGCTTCATACGTTTAGAGCGAGATGGCAGTCGTTATGGCCTTATCTTTTGTTGCTTCTGATTTATGTATTTAATGCTCTGGTCGCCCAGTTTGTAAATATGACCTGGGTTCTTTATCAGATCTTATTCCTTGGTGTTGGTGCATTGGTCCATGTCTTAGTTTTAAGTAAGAGAAGCATAGATCGCGCGTTTTGGGAGGATAGTCTTGGGGGTTTTTATCGGTTTTCCTTGCTGTTCATGGGATTTGTGTTGATTCAAATCTTGACACATGTTTCAGTAACGGCTTACATCGAGTCCTTCAATGATTCTTTCGTACAGTCTCTGGATGACTTTGGCATTATGAAACAACGCTACGGTTTTCTCATTGGCTTTGTTTTGAGCTATGCCTTGTTTTTAGAACGCTCTCCCATCCTTAAGTGGGTGGGCATTGGGTTGGTCGTTTTGACTGGATTTGGGATTCGAAGCTTTGTATTAGGTCTTGTTGGAGCTGGATTGATCTTTTCGCTACGGGACATGAAGAGATTGGTCGTGTTTGCGGGTGGGATGTGTTTAGCCTTTATTCTATTTCTGTCGCGCTACTTTGAATTGTTGATTTATGATACTCGATTTTATTCTTTTTTGAATGGATATGATATTGTTCAAAAATTTCCATTTGGAGTTGGCCTGGGAGGTTATCCGGTTTATACTGAGTTGAATGCTCGGGCGATATTAGGCTCAATTTATAATGTCAGGGCTGTATTAGACTTCGTTCCTATTGCACCAGAATCGGATCTTGTACATTTGTTTGGAAGCTTGGGGTTGGTTTGCGGCGCCTTACATCTATTGGTACAATTTCGAATTGTATGGTACAGCCTAAGATGGCAAGGCTTATTTGGCCCATTTCAGAAGGCAATACTCTTTTACTTTTGCTACATGACCTTTTTTGGGATTAGTGAAGACAATATTTTTTCCATTAACTATTGGATCTTTTTTGGAGTAGCTACAGGTGTCGTCTCAGCCGCCGCCAAGGGTTACAAATATTGAATGGATGATCAACCCATCACTTTCAGTTGTGATGCCATGCTATAATGAAGAAGAACTTCTTCCAAGGGCCGTGGACAGTATCCTGACTCAGACACTTACTGACTTCGAATTGCTACTGATCGATGACGGAAGCACTGATCGCACCCGACAGATCATTCAAGATTATGCTGGGATGGACTCTCGAGTAGTACCTATTATCAATTCTTATAACCTCGGTCTGTCCGCCTCCTTAAATAGGGGTATACAACGTGCTAAAGCAGATATCATCGCTCGGATGGATGGTGATGACGAATCGCTTCCGAACAGATTCGAAAAGCAATTCAACTATTTGAGCGAATATCCTGAAGTTGATATCTGTGGGAGTGCTGTTTTCTGTAGACACCGAGATCAAGAGAGCTACGCTGAAGAGCTACGATTGCCTGAGAATCATGCTGACATTGTTGCTCGGATCTTTCGAAAAACTCTCGTATTTCACCCTACTATCATGATTCGAAAAAAGGTATTCGACCTATATGGAAAGTATGATCCCGCAATTCGGTGGGCTGAAGATGCCGATCTCTGGTACCGGA
This sequence comes from Bacteroidota bacterium, assembly GCA_038523965.1. Taxonomy (GTDB): domain Bacteria; phylum Bacteroidota; class Bacteroidia; order Chitinophagales; family Saprospiraceae; genus JAJRXG01. Next base: position 29,020 of record JBCBIX010000020.1, on the reverse strand, counting down.
TCTATGATAAAGTCACCTGGGCTAATCTACCGGAGCCGCTGCTGATCTATACGAAGAAGGATAAGATGACCAAGCGTATCGCCAAGCAAAATCTCAAGGTTAAAATCTTGAATCTTCGTCGCAGATCGATATTGTTCCAGCACATCCCACAGTTAACAAGAGATGCTCTCCAATACGGCTACCGATTAATGTTACAGAAATGATCGAGCAGAGATCTCGGTTAGCAATCAAGTTGGCGTCCGCGGAAAGATATCTCATGTGGTATGCGCCGCCTTTGTTTTGTAATCATATTCGAATAGCAGAATTCCCTAAGTCAGGTGGGACGTGGTTATCTCAGATGATCGCGGAGATGGCCGATCTTGATTTTCCACGAAATCAGCGAATGACTTGGAGGCGTGGTGTACAGCATAGTCACCTTCCTGGTCCTGCAGGTGCTCGCAAAACTGTCCTAATGGTCAGAGATGGGCGTGACGTCTGCGTGTCAGCATATTTCCACTTTCTCCAACCTGGGCGGGAGGTGAATTCCAGATTAGTTACCCAATGGAGGGCGCACTTGAGTGAGTATGACATCAGTGATGTAAGCTGTACTATGCCAATATTTATAAAGATGTTTTTCGAGCGAATGAAGATTGGAGGGAGGAGTATCAATTGGAAAACACATCTGAACAGTTTTCAATTAGATAATCCTAATCTGTGTATTGTTAAATACGAAGATTTGCTTTTTCAACCTTGCAAAGAGATGTATAGGATCGCTGACTTTTTGAATCTGGACGTTAGCCAATCGAAGGTCGAAAAGGTGGTGGACAAATATTCCTTTGCAAATCAGCGAAAGATTAATTCTCACAAACAAGACAACATTGCCTTCCTGCGTAAGGGGATCGCTGGCGATTGGAAGACGCACTTTACCGAGGAAGCGCGCTTGCTCTTTGACAGCTTGGCAGGACATGAACTTCAGCTTCTGGGTTACGAATGATTAGTCCCAGCCCTCACGATCTATCAGGGATGTGATATGAGCCATGTGATGTGCCCCATGCCAGGCATATTGGCCGAGCATCTGGTCTAAACTCAGTTTTTGATCCCATTCAGGGTGGGATAACTGTCTCTCGAAGTCACTGGAAGACATGTGATCTAAAAGATATGACCATCGAGTATGGATAGCTGTTAATATGTCCAGGGACATCCAAATTGGGGCTGTTTTAGCGTCCGGAAGTGATGCCCAACCCATTTGATCGTAAGCCTTTATGACTGGTTGATCTTCGGACAGCGCCCAGTGATATCTGACATAACTATTTACATGACTATCGGCGACATGATGAACGACTTGTCGTACCGTCCAACCTTCTGGTCTATATGGTGTATCTAACTGATTTTCGTCGAGAGATATGACAACCTCACTAAGCCGATCAGGTAGCACTCGAATCGAATCGATTAGGGCTCGTCTTACATGAGGGGTATTCTCTTTGACCATGGTGTATCGACCGATCGGAAAGCGAAGTTGTTCTTGATCCATGGAGTAAAGATAGATATCGTGAATATGCTGACAGGAACTCCTTCCATCTGAATGGAAATAAAGAAGGCCAGCAATGCTGCTGGCCTCTATTCTTGGGTCATGGTTGGTGTGAGTTCCTTAGGCTTTCACCTTGATGCCACAGCCGATTGCCTTGGTGGTAGCTGGGTCAGGGTTCTTGCCATTGGCTATGGCTTCGATTGCATCTTCGACATACTTGACTCCTACGGATGACGCGTCCTGTGGGTTATCATCAATTGCTCCGATATACTTCACGATCATGTCAGCATCTAAAACAAAAACATGTGGTGTCTTCGTGGCTCCGTACTGAGGATACACTGCTTGTCCAGCATCAAAGAGATAAGGAAACTGGAATGACTTCTCCTTCGCACGAACTTTCATCTCATCATAACCATCACCAGGCTTTACTTCTGGGTCATTCGGGTTGATGGCTATCACTGGAAACCCTTCACCAGCATACTTATCGTGCAGTGCAGTGATGCGATCTTCATACATCTTGGCATAGGGACAGGTATTACAAGTGAAGATGACGACGTAACCCTTAGCTTCCGCAAAATCACTTAGCGAGACAAAATTTCCATCAATATTTTTCAGGCTGAAGTCTGTAGCCTTGTCGCCGATCTTAAGCCCATCGGCGGGTGGGGTGGCTAAGATCGCCGAGACTGAAAATAGAATGAGATTGAAAATGGATAAAATTGATTTCATCGTTTATACAATTTAGGATTTTATAAAAGTCAGATATTCTTCTTCTAATTCTTCAAATGTCTTGTATTCCTTTTCTACAAATTGCTTCCGTTCTCCTGAGTAAAACAAAGTAGCGGGTATAGCTCCCGACCAATCCGGGTCTATCCGGTCGATCCAGTCGTTCGCCTTAGGATCCGCCATATGGATTACTGGGAGAGATAGTTGCTTGCGATCGATGAATGGAATTAGGCGCTTATCATGATCTTTGGCGAAGTCGACGCTAACCAAGAGAACCTTGACATCTGGATATGAAGCGGAAAGCTCTTCAAAGTAGGGCAATTCCTTGATGCATGGTGCGCACCACGTCGCCCAATAATTCACGATTACTGCCTCGTTTTCCCCGATGGTCTTGCTTAAGGCGACATTATACGTATTAAAATCATGATACGTGATTACCTCCTGAGCCTGCAGATAACCTGCAAAAAATAGGACAGCAGCAAGACCGAACATATTGTTGATCATGCCTCAGTAACGCAGTTTTTACGCTATTCGTTGATGATGATCTCGCCTAAGGATATCCTTAACAATTGTTACGCCTCTTCTCATGTCTGGGATTCAGGCTTTGACGACATCAATTGAGACGATATGATAAACCAAGTCGAGACAAATGATCGATCATAGCTGAATCTACATTCACTGTTTTTTGCGTCGATACCAATTCTAATTTGACATCATTTTCTTGATCGACAACGAGCATCTTAAACTTGTGTGGCCCTTCTTTTCCTTTCAAAATTTTGAGCTCTGAGATCATGTCATCAGTAATTTGCTCTATGGGCACCTGGATCGTGATCGATTTGGTTAGCGCTTTTCCAACGGTGTCTAACATGCGCACGTCTTTCACACGAAAGAAGTAGTTGTCGTTATTGTAACCTCGACTGTAGATACCCTCTACAAATAGGACTTCTCCTGGTCTGATCAGCGCCTGGAAGCTATTGTACTGTTCGTTGTAGAGGCTGAACTGCATCGATCCACGATAATCCTGAAGGGTGAATTTGGCATAGCCTAAACCCTTGGATGTGGTGCCATGGTATGTATCTGTAACCAGTCCAGCCAAGCGCATGGTGACTTCTCGGCGTTCTTCGGCTCGATCCAGTGGCAAGTCAACAAAATGATTGAGCTCCATGTGATAATCATCAAGCGGATGACCACTGATGAAGATGCCTGTTACATCTTTCTCACGGTTGAGCATTTCCAATTTATTCCATTTGGGAACGACTGGCATTTTGGGATCTGGTAGAATCTCCTTCGTCATATCGCCAAAAAGCGAATTGCTCATGGACTCTTGCTGACGCTGGAAGCTATTGCCAAACCGAATCGCGTGTTCGATTACAGAGTCATATTGAGGTGTGGCTGCGAAGTATTGCGCTCGATTACCTTCGTTAAAGGCGTCAAGTGCGCCACTGTTAGCCAGACTTTCGACACACTTCTTATTGACAGATCTGAGACTTATCCTTTTCGTCATGTCCCAGATACTTTCGAATGAGCCGGACTCCTGACGAACTTTGATGATTTCCTCGACCGGCCCTTCACCAACCCCCTTGATCGCAGACAATCCAAAGCGAATCGCACCCTCTTGATTCACTGTAAAGTTGACCATCGACTCATTGACATCGGGTCCTAACACTTGGATCCCCATGCGTTTCGACTCTCGCAGGAAGAAGTTGAGCTTGGTGATGTCACTCTTGTTGTGCGTTAAGACTGAGGCCATGAATTCGGCCGGATAATGTGTTTTGAGGTAGGCTGTTTGGAAGGCGACTATAGAATAGGCAGCCGCATGTGATCTATTAAATCCATAACTGGCAAACTTGGCCATCGTGGTGAAGATCTCTTCAGACTTTTTGGGATCAACACCTTTGGCCGAGGCACCTTCAGTGAAGATGACGCGATGTCGCTCCATCTCTTTGAGCTTCTTCTTACCCATGGCGCGACGTAGCATATCTGCTTTGCCGAGCGTGTAATCAGCCATGATCTGTGCGGTCTGCATGATCTGCTCCTGGTACACCATAATGCCGTAGGTGGGTTCCAGGATATCCTTGAGCCACTCATGAGGATAGATGGTCTCCTCCTTACCATGCTTTCGCGCGATGAAGGAGGGAATATTATCCATGGGGCCTGGACGATAGAGAGCATTCATGGCGATGAGGTCCTCGATACTCGTGGGCTTGAGCTCCTTCAAGAACTTGCGCATTCCCTCGGACTCGAACTGGAAGATACCGATCATGTCTCCCCGCTGAAAAAGCTCGTAGGTCTTCTCATCATCGAGAGGAATCTCATCAGGATCGATTCGCGATGATTCACCATAGCGCAGCACGATGTTTTCGATAGCATCCTTGATGATGGACAGTGTCTTTAGACCCAAAAAATCCATCTTAAGCATACCCGCATCCTCGACCACACTTCCATCAAACTGGGTAATTAATAGATCCGAGTCCTTAGATGTACTTACAGGAATGTACTTGGTAATGTCATCAGGTGCGATGATTAGACCTGCAGCATGTATACCAGTGTTCCGAACTGTACCCTCTACACGCAGCGCAAGGTCGACTACCTCTCCTGCGGGTCCTTCTGCATCTCTTACGGCGATAAGATCTTTGACATTAGAATAGTCATCTCCGTTCCAGTCTGATTTAAGCTCCTTATCAGTCTTACCAAAGATCTTTTTCAATTTAGTGCCGGGACGCGAGGGCACCAACTTTGCAATTTTGTCTGTCTCGCTCAGTGGATAAGAAAGTACTCGACCGACATCGCGGATCGATGACTTGGCAGCCATCGTTCCAAATGTGATGATCTGTGCTACTTGGTTCTTGCCGTATTTATCGACTACCCAATCGATGACTCGCTGTCGTCCCTCATCATCAAAGTCGATGTCTATATCTGGCATTGAGATTCGCTCAGGATTAAGGAATCTCTCGAATAGCAGATTGTATTTGATCGGATCCACATTAGTGATCTTCAGACAATATGCCACTGCCGATCCTGCGGCTGATCCGCGTCCTGGACCAACTGCAACGCCCAATTCTCGTGCGGCGGCTATGAAGTCTTGTACGATTAAGAAGTAGCCATCAAACCCCATGTCCTTGATGATACCTAACTCCAGGTCCAACCGATCTTTGACAACAGCAGAGAGCTCGCCATAAATACGCTTAGCGCCCTCATATACCAGATGGCGTAAGTAGTCCGGTTGGTTTTTAAAGCCCTCTGGCAGTGGAAAATTGGGCAAGAGGATATCCCTCGCCAGTTTGGGCATTTCGATCTTATCAAAGACTTCCATGGTATTATCCAAGGCTACTGGAATATCCTGGAACAGGGCCGCCATCTCCTCTTTCGTCTTGAAATAGTAGTCAGAGCTTGAAAACTTGAACCGATCGATGTCGTCTATTTTCTTACCCGTATTTACGCACAAGATGACGTCATGTGGCTTCCAATCTTCTTCTTCGACATAGTGTGCATCATTGGTACAGACGACCTTCAGTTGATACTTATCTGCTAAGCGGAGCAACTCCTGATTAACATGTTCCTGACTAATAGCAGCGTTATCGAGTTTATCGAGACCCTTATGTCTCATAATCTCGATATAGTAGTCTTCGCCAAATCGATCTACCCACCACTGAAGTCTCTTTTCCGCCAGCTCAAGATCACCAGCCATAATAGCACGTGGTACTTCTGCGGCTAAACAGCAGCTGGTAGCGATCAGTCCTTCAGTGTATTGGCCAAGTATCTCCTTATCGATCCGTGGATACTTGCTGTAATACCCTTCTATGAATCCTATCGAACATAGCTTGGATAGGTTTTGATAGCCGACTTGATTTTTGGCGAGTAAGAGCTGATGATATCGGATATCTCGCTGTCCTGCTGCTTTTGAAAAGCTCTTAACATGTCTATCCTCAACGAGGTAAAATTCGCATCCCACGATGCCTTTCATGTTGCGCTTGGTAGCCTCATTTACGAAGTGAAATGCGCCGAACATGTTTCCATGATCCGTTAGCGCGAGACCTTTCATGTCATTGGCCTGAGCCTTATCAAAGAGTCGGCCGATGTCAGAGGCTCCGTCGAGAAGTGAATAGTGTGTATGACAGTGTAGATGACAGAAGTCTGGCATGGAAGTATAAGTTGGAGCCTTCGAATATATGAAGACTCATTAGGGTATTAACCTTGATAGGTAGAAGGTGACGACATTACGCCCGGACGGCAGCCGTGGCCGGTGCTGCTGCAAGTGACATCTCGTTATAACTGTAGATATCGGAGTAATCCAAATCTCTGAAATAAGAGATGACCTCGGCGGATGTCATGGTAGTGGCGGCCATTATAAAATCTCCGCCCCAGGCACCCAATGACTTGATGGACCCCTCGAAATCGTTGAAGTATTGACTCTTTACAGTTGGCATCTGTAAAGCTCCTGAGAGTAACTCTTCATGCTCATCCATAATCGCCTGAAACTCGTCGAGTTTTGTGGCTTGGATAGCCCTATCAGTGAGGGCTGTGATCTTGTTGGCCAATGATTTGCGTCCTTTGGCGCTCTTCATGAAATGCTTGATTCCCTCTGGACTACTCTGTTTCTTGCCCAGATGGATGAAGTAGAGGTTATCGATGAAATGTGGTGCGAAATCAATCTCGGTATAGCTCAATTCATCATCAGTGACCTGATACACTAACGGACCTTCCGCTCCCGCACAGGCAATATCATAACCACTGCCGTTAGAAGTGAAGAAGTGAAGGTGAAATGGGTTCACATCTGCCCAAGATGCCAGATTGTAGATCACTGTGGAGCTACTGCCGAGGCCCCAATTACGAGGGAAGTCCAAGCGATGGATTACTTTGAAGCCATTCCAATTATTGAGGAATTCCGTGTTGTATCTGACAGCACCCTTAAGTAGCTTTTGGATATGCTTGGATGTTGCCTCATCTGAAGTTCTGATCGAGGAGAAGTCATAGAGTGAGATTTGTGCCTCGAACCATAACTCGCCATTGTGATCATAGCATTCCCAGATCAAGTCAGATCCACGATGTGGCTTGACTTCCATCGACTGGCCACGCTTCGTTGGGATCGCTAATGATCGCGCACCGTCAAGGACGGCATACTCCCCGAAGAGCATCAATTTACCATTACCATGGAACTTTTTACTGGGCACAACTCTCTCTAAGACTGGACGAAGATAGAAATAATGTAATACATCTAATTTTTTCTCATATGAATTTTTCACATATGTTATCTCGAACCACTTCTGCACTCATCTGTGTGGTTGTAAGAGACTACGTTTTGAAAACAGAATTAGGATTGGAATGCTAAGAGTCTATCACGAACATCTGTATTGAAGGAGACTCCTTTATCTCCTAAAAACTCCACGGTAATCGGTAAAATATAAATCGGCAGATCCTTATCGTTTATAAAATCTTTATGTAAGAACAGACGAGTTGCATCTTTCTCTGTAGTGATTATGCACTTGCGCTCGCTACTTAGTTCCCTGTATTGATGTCCGAGTACGGAGAGGTCGTGCGCCGAGAAGATGTGATGATCTTCGTAAGACATAGGATAGACTTGATCACAGTGTTGTCTTACATAATCCAGAAGATAGCTTTCATTGGCGATGGCCGTGATGAGGATAATTTCATCGTAGTTAGAAAGCTGACCTCTAACTCCTTTTAACAGGTGGTAGACGCTACCATAGATGTATTTAGAAAAATATAGTTGCTGATGATTTTCTAATTGGAGGTCAGATGACATTCTCGACATCTCTGCCTCACCAACATCATCTGGGCACTTGGTTACAATGACGATATCCGCCCGGTCTGCAGCAGACTTCCATTCTCTCAGGCGGCCTACTGGCAGCAATTGGTCTGAAGAATAGGGGTTGCTGTATTCGGTGAGTAGGATATTAATGGCAGGTGTTACTGACCTGTGTTGATAGCTGTCATCCAGTAGAATGACTTGCGTCTGTGGGTATTGGTCCATGAGCAGAGGTATCCCAAGCGAGCGACTTTCTGATACGGCTACTTTGACTTGTTTGTATTTGAGGAAATATTGCAAAGGTTCATCTCCAGCAGTGAGGGCATCATCGGATCTTCGAATGATTCTGAAGCCACGTGTTTTTCGTTTGTACCCTCTGCTTAGAGTAGCCATCTCGAGATAAGGGGATAATAGGCGAATGAGATATTCGACATGAGGTGTTTTACCTGCTCCTCCCACGGTGAGGTTGCCAATCCCGATTACCGGTACACTGAATCTTGTCGATTTTAGAATCCCCTGATCATAAAGTTGGTTACGAACCGTAATTCCAAGGCCATAAAAAATGGCTATTGGAGAAAGTAATACTTTAAAAAGTAGCTCTCGTAATCCAGCTCCTGTCATTGTGACATGATGTTCACCCCAACCGGGCAGGCGAGACACTTGCTCTGATTGCAAAACTGCTTTTTGAGATGGACTAAGCCTTGTGAATCCATTGCTGATTCGTTTGGCATACCAAGAGCAGCCCATTTGTTGGTGATGTGATTTTTTTCACCCTTTACAGATTCTAAGAGGTGTATGGCTTTGTCCTTAGATCGTTGCTCGGACTTTGTTTCACCAATTAGCCAGAGGATTGGCGCCACAGTATTGATGATGATGACTTCACGCTTACTCTTTCCGAGTGTCTTGGCGCGAGGTGATGAGGCAGTGTCCCAGGTGTAGTGATACTTCCAGAATCCTTCGGCCTTCACGGCCATTTGAGTGTGAATTTCGCTAACACTACCTTGAATTAATAGGTCATCCAGACGTGGGATCTGATGTATCAACTTTGCTAATTGAGCAATTCTAATCGTCGGAAACGCAGCTGGACGAAGTTTGAAATACTTCCATTCTACAGCCTGAAGTGATTCTAATTCGTATTTAGATCTAAGAATGGCAAACTCGCGACGTAGCGCATTCACATAGTCATCCTGGTGAGTTGAAGGGATCAACCCAGATGTTCCAAAAAGCAAAGACTCCAGCTGAAATAAATCGTCTCGATGCTTTGCAAGAATTCGGTATGGGATACATCTTGCCAATCGTTGCATAGCTGAAGCATTCACTGTCAATCCAAGCGAGTAGGCAAACCTCTGGTAGATGAGCGTGGCCAGGTCTCCATTCAGCTGTTCTAACTCGGTAGCCAGAAGTTGAGCCTTTTGCGCTAAGCGCTCGGCGAGCATGCGGTCGAGTGTTGATCGTTTTGTCAGTTCGGAAACTGTCGAGAGGTGTTTCTCACAGGGAACCCAATTACGAGTGCTGAGGAGAGACTGATATTGATCTAAGGTGTGCTGGTCGATCCGAGATTCTAATTCCAGACAGGGGATGGTCGTACCGTCTCGCCTGATAATCTCACGATCATGATGATAGACTACATGTAGAACCACATTGTCATATGCTGGGTCATCATGATGTCGATGTCGATACCAATCAGAGGACAACAGATGCATCTCGATATGGCCCACCCAGGAAGTACCATCTACTAAAATGCGTCCATTGTTGAAATCTGGGCCCGCATCATGATTCAATTGACCAAAGGCCTGGATAGAAAGCTCCAATCCTGATGTTGTTCTCAAATCATTTTGGTCAAACCTCTTCATCTGCCACAGATAGTGCAACAGTTCTTCTTTGAGTTTAACCTTCATGGTCTCGCTACCGAATTCTAATTGTTCAGTATGAGTGGTAGTCCATTCTCACCACTACCGACGATAACGACCTTGCTATTCGGCGAAGCGGCTAATTCTAATGTTGCTTCTATTCCTTTATCCTTCAGAATTTTATCGCTTAATGAAGCATTGAGTATCCTATTTGCATCTGCTTTAGCCTGCGCCTCAATAATCTTTCGTTCGGCTTCCTTACGTTCTTTTTCTAATCTGAACTCGTATTGGAATGCTTGCTGCTCCTCTTCTAATTTCTGCTCGATCGCCGCCTTTAGCTTGTCAGGTAGTTGTACAGATCTGATCAGGATGGCGTCTAAGGTGATGTACTTCTCCTCTACGGACTCGCTTGTCATTTGAAATATTTCGTCCTGTATAGCCTCTCTCTTGGTCGAGTAGAGCTCCTCTGGAAGGTACTTTCCGATCACTTCTCTTGTTGCTGAGCGTATTTCTGGTTTTAGAATGCGATTCGCATAATCTTTACCGATCTCCTCATGTAGGTATCCGATCTGAGTGGATGATGGCATATATCGGTAGGAGAGTTCTGCGGTAATGGAAAGACCATTTTTTGATAGTACATCCATGGTCTCATACCCCTCGTTAGTTCGTACATCATATTGGATCATTTTATCCCATGGCATTACCACGTGAAAGCCCTGGGAGTAGATCTTTTCCTTGTTGATACCTCCAGCAAAACGCTTGAATTTGACTCCCTTGAAACCTGGTTCGATGGTGATGAATGTCGTATTGGTGATCATCATGAACAACACGAAACCGATGAATCCAATGATCAGGTACCGAGATAGATTACTTCCTTCGAATGGGTTTTTTCGCGGATTGACATTGATAGTCGCCATAGTTGAGTTTGATTTGGTGGCATAACAAGAGTGCTAATCAGGATGTTCTTGTTTAACCATTTGTACTCGGGTAAATGTACTCGAATCGCAGCAATGCGCCTTTTAAGCAATTCCCTCTGAAGACAGTGAATTGAAATACTTTTACCAACCAAAATAGTCGATATGATGAACGCTATAGGCCTTATGGCCCTGCTCGCAAGTGCACTTATGTTCTGTACGATCCAAGAGTCTACGTTGCAAGACGGCACCACCAACTTACCTGAGACTGAGATCGTAACACCAGAGGAAAACTATGCAGAATACTGTGCGTCCTGCCACGGTGCTGATGCGCGTGCATTCGCGGATCGAAAGACATGGGTGCATGGCAGTGATAAGGCAAGTATACATCGCGTCATCGTCGAGGGTTTAGTAAACGATGGTATGCCTGCCTTTGAAGTAACCTTTACAGAAGAAGAAGTGGAGGCGCTCTCCCAGTATATCGTTGATGCTAAGCTTTACGTTGACCAGTATGCCTTTGTGGAGTCATTCGATGATAGCCAAGTGTTCACATATGGAGCGCATCAGTATCGATTAGAAATGGTGACCGACCAAGTAGACATCCCATGGGGTATGGCAAGAGCGAGCAATGGTGATCATTATTACACCGATCGTAGTGGAGCGCTTCGCATGTTGGATGATCAAGGGACAGTTGTTGACATATCTGGATTGCCAGAGATCAAGGCTATAGGCCAAGGAGGTCTTATGGATGTACTTCTTGCGAAGGATTATGAAACAACCAAGCGAATCTATTTCACCTACAGTAAGCCCAATCCGGCCAATGCTGATGAAGTCACAACTGCCGTCCATACCGGTATCGTGACTGATGGAGAGATCACTCAAGGTGAAGACATTTGGATCGCTAAACCCTACTATCCGACTCGATATCACTTCGGTAGTCGAATGATCTGGGATAATGATGGCTATCTCTATGTCAGCATCGGAGACCGAGGGAAACGTGATGTAAATCCACAAGATCTGAGCCTACATCCAGGAAAGATACATCGCATGCATGCTGATGGTAGTATCCCTGAGGACAACCCGTTCGTCGGTCAGTCTGGTGTTGTTTCCAGTATTTATAGTTATGGCCATCGTAATCCCCAAGGGCTGGCTTATGATGCTCAGCGCAATATTATCTATGAGAATGAGCATGGCCCGAGAGGCGGAGATGAAATCAATATCATCCGACCTGAAGTAAACTATGGCTGGCCTGTCATCTCCTATGGTATCAACTATAGTGGAACGACGTTTACAGAATTGACTGAAGCGCCAGGGATGGAGCAACCGATCCACTATTGGGTCCCTGCTATAGGTGTATGCGGCTTAGCCTATGTAAGTAGCGATCTCTATCCTGATTGGCAGGGTCATTTACTCTCTGGTTCGTTGAAGTATGAGTATTTGAATCTGAATCGTGTTGGAAGTGATGCAAATGACGAGGAGCGTCTGTTTCCTAAGGTAGGTCGCCTCCGCAGTGTTATACAGGGGTCAGACGGCTACATCTATATCGGAGTCGAAGATCCTGGGCGTATTTATCGGATTGTTCCCGTATAGTGATTTGGAGCGGGGTATCGCTACGCCCTTATTCAAGGATTAGTATCACCTTGCGCCGCGAACGTAATTCGGTATCTCATGCCAGCACTTTCTCGTCGAGGAGAGCACATGACCTTCAGTCCCATCCGCAGTCTTATACCATATGCTCGGGAGGCTAAGTCAAAAGGCGTCCATGTACACCACCTAAACATTGGCCAACCTGATATAGAGACTTCACCTATCGCGCTTGAACGGCTTCGAGAATATGATCAGCGCATTATCAAGTATGGAGCCAGCGAAGGTAACCAGGAGCTACGAGAGGTAGTCTCAGCATATTACACTAAGCATGTAGCAGCAGTTACAGCTGATGATATCTATGTGACGACTGGGGCATCAGAGGCGATTTCATTTGTCTTGTTTTCATGTTTTGAGCCTGGACAGGAGATTATTATCCCTGAGCCCTTTTACGCCAATTACATGGGTTTTGCCCATGTCTCGGGAGTGGTATTACGCCCTGTTGAGAGTCGTATCGAAGATTCGTTCGGACTCCCGTCGCCACAGTCATTTGTTGAGAAGATTACACAGCAGACCAAAGCTATCTTCCTTTGTAATCCGGGTAACCCTACAGGTAACCTTTATACTAAGGAAGATATCATCGCCATCGGGGCTTTAGTTCGAGAGCATAACCTGTTTCTCATCGTGGATGAGGTATATCGCGAGTTCTGTTATGACCAGGAGTTTTACTCTGTTCTTCAATTAGAAGGTTTAGAAGAGCACATCATTGTGATTGACTCTGTTTCTAAGGTGTTCAGTAGTTGTGGTAGTCGGATAGGATTTATCGTTACACGGTCCGAGCCACTCAAACTGTCCATACTAAAGTATGCCCAATTGCGACTCTGTCCACCGATGATCGGACAACATCTTGCCATCGCCTGTTTTGAACATCGAGATACTTATATCGCCGACGTCAGACGTGAATACGATAGTCGTAGGAACTATTTATACCATCGACTGTCTCAGATTCAAGATGTGGTCTGTTATAAGCCGAAGGCGGCATTTTATAATATGACTCAACTGCCGGTGGAGGATACTCGACATTTTTGTCAGTGGCTGTTGGAATCTTTTGAGTTAGAAGGAGAGACCTTGATGTTGGCACCTGGTCCTGGGTTCTATTTGTCCAATCACATGGGCAGAGATCAGGTGCGGATTGCTTTCGTTAGGGGGAGGTCTGACTTGGAAAAGGCGATGAATATCCTGGAACGAGGATTGCAAGTTTATAATGCATAACGATCATAGGCCAATACTACTGGAAGATTGGAATTGTAATAGGATTCCTTACAACTATGAGTATTCCAGTAATGCCTTTCGTGCCGCTATTCAAAGACCACTGTCTTATTCTTATAACTCAGTACCTTATGGTTGATGTGAGCGAAGACTGCCTTGGCCAAAACGACTTTTTCGATGTCTCGGCCTTTACGTTTCATATCGTGGATGCTGTCCCGATGTGAGATCGGGATGACATCCTGAGCGATAATGGGGCCAGCATCAAGGTCTTCGGTGACATAATGTGAAGTTGCGCCGATAAACTTTACTCCACGCGCGAAGGCTGCTCCGTATGGATTAGCACCTGCAAATGCAGGTAGCGTACTATGGTGGATATTGATGATCCGATCAGCATACTGCGCTGTAAACTCTGGACTGAGGATCTGCATATAGCGAGCCAATACAATTAGGTCGATATGCTTACGTCGTAATAGTTCTAACTGAGCCTTTTCTTGTTCTACTTTAGTCTTCCGTGTTATTGGGATGTGGTGGAATGGAATGTTGAAACGTTCGGCCAGATCCTGGAACTTGTCATGGTTGCTAATGATCATTGGGATGTCGATGGCCCATTCTTGTGACTCGAAGCGACTGAGGATATCGTACAGACAGTGGCCATACCGCGAGACAAATACCGCTACCCTTGGTCGTCGATCCATGAAATGGATGTCCCAAGACATATTCAGTTTGTTAGCCACTAAGGTCGCGAAGTACTCATCGATCTTATCCACAGGGATCGAAAACCCATCCAGATCCCACTCCATCCTCATGTAGAAGTGCCTTTCGCTGTGGTCGACATGTTGGTCCAGATTGGTGATGTTTCCACCATTACGCAAGACAAAATCAGTCACTGTGTGTATAATCCCTTTTGCATCTGGACAATGTGAGAGCAGTATTGCAGTCTTGGATGGCTCCATCGTTGATCAGACTAAAACGTAGAGTTCTCTGCTCGCAGCACTTCTAAAAATTCGCGTACGGCGCTGTGGCTTACGATCTTATCCTTGAAATGTTCGATGGCAAGTTTGAATTCGCCCTCTGTGGCCTTCAGTTGATAGAGCACATTCGAGAGGTGCATCTTCATATGGCCTTGTTGGATCCCAGTGGTGACGAGGGATCTTACGGCTGCGAAGTTTTGTGCCAACCCTACAGCTGCTACGATTTGCATAAGCTCAGGAGCAGAAGGTGACCCCAGTAATTCGAGCGATCGTTTAGCGATCGGATGCAACTTCGTGAGTCCACCGACGGTGCCGAGAGCAAGAGGGATGTCCATCCAAAATCTAAAGTCATTGCCATTGATCGTACAATGCGAAAGGCTTCTGTACTGGCCATCGCGTGATGCATAGGTGTGCCCGCATGCTTCGATAGCACGAAAATCATTGCCGGTAGCGAGGACGACTGCATCAATGCCATTAAAAATCCCCTTGTTATGTGTCGTTGCACGATATGGGTCTATCTCCGCTATACGCACGGCTTTGGCAAACCTGTGAGCGAATTTTTTGGCGGATAGACCAGCGACGCTTCCAAGCTCATCTATTTGACATTTGACCTCTGCTCGAACGATGCACTCCGGAGTATAATTAGAAAGGATGCACATGATCACTTCCAGATGGCTCGCATCACCAAATCGACTTTGGTGCGCTTTTGTAAAAGCCTGCGCATAAGCTTCCAATACCGTATTTATAAAATTAGCACCCATCGAGTCGCAAGTCTCGAAGGTCATTCTAATCTGGTAGTAATGAGGCTCCTCGTCAAATGCCAATAAAGAGACTGCTTTAATTCCTCCTCCTCGAGCCTCCATGTTCGAAGTCAGTGGAGACATCTCTTGGATCAGGTCATCGCAGACGTCTTCAAAAAAGGAGCGTAGAATTACCTCATCTTGGTGACTCGACAGATGTATCTGGCCGATCTTAGTCGTGCCAAGTAAAGTAGTCTTAAATCCCCCACGACTCATCCAATATTTAGCAGCACTACTCGCGGCAGCTACCACAGAACTCTCTTCGATCACCATCGGAATCGCATAGGGAGTACCATTAACAACGAAGTTAGGAGCAACGCTAAACGGCATTGGAAAATTAGAAATGGTGTTCTCACTGAACCCATCTAAAACCTTCTGTTGTTCTTCATTTTTGAGCCAATAGCTGATTAGTTCACGGCGTACTGCGTCAGGATCTTTGAAGAAAGTTTCAACGATCCATTTGATTTTTCCGCGCTTGTTCAGTTTTGAAAAACCGCTTATCGTCCGTTCTTTTTTCATTTGTTAGGAGGCTTTGGGGCGTAGATAAGCTGTGGCCATTAGATATCCTTTTGTTTGCTGCTCGACAAAATGAGCCAGGCTATCATAATCCTCCATAGCATGTCGCAAGAACGCCGCCGCCTGACCATAGACAGAGGCTGAGGTTAGGCGCTCATTATAATAGTAGCCATCTAAATAGTTCTTGATTCCTCCGGAGATGATGAAATCCTTGCAACGGATCCCTGGATCATCGGCTATTCCATTTAGGAAGGAGATCATTTCTATAGGCGTATGTCCGACGAAACAAAGTGGATCGATCTCATCTGTCAGCGGATCACGCAGTGCTTCTAACTTTGCAAAATTCGTACCCCCAAATGCCCCAAATTCAAATGCCGCAATTGGTAGCTGCAGTAATGCCTTTAGGCTTTCAGGCCCCATTCCTTGACCGACTTCTTTGACGATAAGCTTATGCGATGTGGTTTCCAACAGCGTCTCTATGATCTGAAGCGGAGTTCTGCCGACGAGAGGATCTCCCTCGGGCTGCATCCATTCTTGAAGTGGATTGACATGTACGATGAGACCGTCAGCCTGAAGCTTGGAGACCAATTCTTCGATAAGATGGAGTTTACTCTGGTCGATTAGTTCTTCCACTTGTGCAATACCCAGATTTGCGTAAAGCGGCTGATCACCAATGTGATGACGAACGGCGAAGTCCTCAAGATGGTCATCACTGGTCAGGAGCTTCCTACATGATCCAAGTCCCATCCCAAGCCCAAAGTCTCCGCAGGCCCGAGCTAAATTTGTGTTGATCCTCTTAGCCAATCCAGTACCGCCCGTCATACTTGAGACCCATATCGGATAGGTAAATCGATGTCCAGCTACTTCCACCGAAGCGTGATCACCCATTTTTGGATGGGTGGCCAACATGGGCTCGTAGTAGAAGCGATCGTCGATCTGTTGGGATGTCGTGGCCGATCGAAAAGCCAAGTCGATATGGTCTTTCTTACGATCTGTAGTTTGACTCAAGAAGTGGAGTTTAGTTAAGCACAGCTTGGCATTATGTCAAGCTTGTGTGAAACAAGAAACAAAAATACTATTACTCAGTTCGGCCCCGTTTTGTGGTCCTCAATTGACATTTCCCATGAAACTGATCCTATCCATAGCAGCCTGTCTGCTGACGACCATCCTATTTGGACAAATCAATCGTGAGGCGGCCATCAGCTACAATGAAGGTGTACTGGCCTTCAAAGAAAAGAACTATGAGGGGGCCATCATCGCCTATAACAAGGCCCTGATGTTAGATCCGTCCTATACTAAAGCCAGGTACAATCGTGCTAAGGCCCGGCTTCGAATCAAGGAGTTCGGAAAAGCCATTGGTGATTTTAATCATCTCTTAGAATCAGATCCTGATCACGTCCAAGCGCATGTTTACAAAGGTTATGCCTTTATGCAATTGAAAAAGTATCCGGGTGCCATATCCAGTTACAATAAGGCTCTCAAATTAGATCCAACAAATACGGATTGCTATTCTAACCGCGGAATTGCATTTATGTATGAAAAAAAATACGACAAGGCCGCCTCAGATTTTGAAAAAGTACTCGTGGATAAGCCAGACAGTGACCGTATCAGGTATAATCTCGCGCTTTGCTACAACAAGACTGGTGAGACAGAAAAGGCTGTGGATGTCTACACTGGACTAATAGAGCGCGACTACCAGACTGCATTTGCCTATAGATCCAGAGCCAAGGCCCATGTTAGTGCTGGTAATTATGGACTTGCGGTGAGCGATTTGGATAAGGCTATCATACTTGATGGGGACAACCACGAATTACACTATCTACAGGGTTTTTCGTTTCTAAAGATGGATAGTTTAAGCGCTGCGAGTTCTTCGTTTGGAACTGCAATAAACCTTAACCCTAAACACCTCCCTTCGTTGAAAAATAAGGCCTTCGTTGACTTTAAGTTAAAGTCCTACGCGGATGCGATCCGAAGCTATGACGTCCTGATCGATATTGAGCCAGGAGACATGAATAGTCGTACTAATCGAGGGATGGCACTTCATCAGATTAAGAAGTTCCAGGAGGCCTACAACGACTTCGATATCATCATCGACCAGCGTCCTGACGAAGCTATCGCCTACTTCCATCGCGCTAACGCAGCAGTTGGTATGGAAAAATTCCGAGATGGATGTCAAGACATGCGCGAGGCTGCGAAGCGTGGCTATGAACAGGCATTCGATCATGTTGCTTGGGTCTGTAGCCAAGCGGAGTAAGCTGCTACGTCGGACGCAAGACGACAACCCAGTCACTTCGAGGATCTGATGGAGGCGGCCCGATGTCGACTGACGTTCCGGCTCTGACGGACGTAACATCTCCCCGTTGTAGTTGACCACCATTTCGAGGGTCGAACCACTCGACAACATACTCACCATCAACTGATGATAGATTTAGTTGAGGATCCTCCGTAGCCTTAAAATACACGACAAAGGTGTTGTTACCAGCATCGATGGCGTATCCCAGATCTATTGGTAATAACTGTGAGAATCGCTCCATCCGATCGAGATCGACATGATCATGAAAGAATGTGATGGCATGATTCGTCCACTCCCAGACACGATGACGACTGCGCCAGTCCTCACATTGCAGGTCAGCATTATGGTTCTTGTAACCGAAGTACCATTCGACGCCGGCACCGTACGCCATGAGGTTAGCCCAGAGCACATCAGCTCGTACAGAATCTTGATTGTTATCGGGGCGATCATCGGGATCTACTCCTCGTGTATGTGGTCCAATTTCATCGATGGTCACGATCCATGGAGATTTACCTGTCGTCCTGGACTCCCTTACCCAGTGTCCAGTGACCTCATAGGTCTCTCGACGATCCCCGAGCTGAAGAGAGACTCCATCGATGTGCGGATCCCTGAGTAACTGCTGCAGCCGAGATCGACGTTCGTCTCGTCCTGGGTGTGTGTGGATGACGATGAGGTTATCATACGGATCCATATCATCAAGATATTTAGACATGGCCTTGACTTGGTCCACTGTCTGCGCGTCATCTGACCAGTCATTGGGGCCATTCTCCTCACCGAGATTCCAGGTGACTGCCTTATGGTGGGCAAATCTTGCTACTAACTCTCTGAGATAAATTTTCCGTTCGAGATCGGTGTTACCATCGTCGAGTAGGGTTTCGTTTTCGGTTTCTTGGAGTACGATGTGAAGCATGATGCCCAGCTCATCCATATGATCAAATACGATCTCCCATTGATCCAACTTCGAACAGTCGAATCTTAGACGTTCGGAAGGTGAGGTATAAGGCCAAACATCTTTGCCATCTCCGTTGATATTCATGGTCAAGAAGTAGATGGAGTTAACTCCACTTGAGGCGAGGTAATTCAGCCCTCCGATGAGCCCTTTTCCTTTGCCATTTTGCCATGTCGGATCTCCCGGAGACCAATCCTGAAGATGTGGTTCGTAGATATGAAGACGTTGCGTATCCTCTCCCGGACGTGTGCTTTTTTCTTCAGGATAGTAGTATGTGTCATCGAAATCAGCATATCCGAGCAGATTTTCAGGGCTATCTGCACCTCCTTTAATGTATGCCTCGCCTGTTTCTGACCAGTGTAGATAATTGCGCTCATCTTTAGTCAGGCGGCCTTTTTCATCCGCTTTCGGAGCAGATACCACAATTGTTCCGCTTGAGTCAGTGATGTTGACTATGGTTCCTGATTCTGGATTGTTACTAACGGCAATGTTGTCTCCATTTCTCATTTCGATGGTGTAAGTCCATGTTCCGATTCGATTGGGTCGGAATCTTACCTGCCAAGTGCCCCCTGATGATGCTGAGGTTTCGGCTGCATTTCCGTCTGCTGCATAGTAGCCAGGCACCTCGATTATTTCGTCTTGATGTGCAAATCTTGCAGTGACGCGGTAGTCAGTGAATGGATTTGGCGAGTCCTGTTCCGAAACGTTTGGACCGTTAACGGAAAGCGTGATTTTTTCCCATTGACTAACTTCTAAAATGGCAAGCGGCTTTTGATCTACGCATGATGTGATCAGAAGTATTGTGCTGAATAGGATGAATAGTATGACTCGCATTCTGGGTAGGTGTAATGTGTAAGAAAGGTAGCTAACTAAAACTGAAATTGATTTAGTCTGCCAAGTCGATGATTTTCAAAAATGTGCGATTTTTATACTGATAATCAGGGGGTTACGTGTGTTCAGGTAAAATAAGTAGACCCTTCTGTTGCTTCAACCAGGACTACCCGCTACTTTTGCGCCTCTTTTGAGCAAGGTGGACATGAGTATCCATCGGATGAAAAGGATAAATTATGGATACACTTAGTTATAGAACAAAGTCGCTCCGCAAGGAAGACGTCCAGCGCGACTGGCACGTCATCGACGCTGCAGGGTTACCAGTCGGCCGATTGGCCACTCGGTTAGCGCACATTCTTCGAGGGAAGCACAAGGCGAATTACACCCCTCATGTAGACAACGGTGACAATGTCATCGTGCTTAATGCTGAGAAGGTTTCGTTCTCCGGTCAAAAATGGAAGCAAAAGGTTTATCAACGCTATTCAGGATATCCTGGTGGTTTGAAAGAGCGTACCGCCCAAGAGATGTTGGCTAAGAAACCTGAGGCTATCATCGAAAAGGCTGTCAAAGGAATGCTTCCAAAGAATCGTCTCGGCAGAGCGATGTTCAAAAAATTATTTGTGTACGTAGGTAGTGAGCATCCACATCAGGCGCAACAACCACAACAACTTAAACTCCAGTAATCCATGGATACGATTAACGCTATCGGACGACGAAAGGCATCAGTGGCCCGCGTGTATATCTCAGCAGGCAAAGGGGACATCATCATAAACGGAAAGGACTACAAAGAGTATTTTCCGTTGCAGTATATCCGATTTAACATCGAGCACCCGCTTGCACTCACAGAGAGTTCCAAGTCATATGACATTAAGATCAATGTCAACGGCGGTGGGTACAAGGGTCAAGCAGAGGCAGTGAGACTGGGTATCACAAGAGCCCTCGTCAAGCTTAACGAAGAGAACAAACCTGTCCTAAAAGAAAACAAGTACCTCACACGAGACGCGCGCGTTGTGGAACGTAAGAAGTACGGTAAGCCAAAAGCTCGTAAGAGCTTCCAATTCTCTAAGCGATAATCACTTACTCCAACTGAGTAATTGATCCAAAAAAAGTTGAATCATGGCAAGAGCAGAATATAAAGAGCTATTAGAAGCAGGAGTGCACTTCGGACACATGCGTAAGAAGTGGAACCCAAAGATGCGTCAGTACATTTTTGCTGAGCGCAAAGGTGTTCACATCATTGATCTTAATCGCACAATCACGTGTATCGATGATGCCGCGAATGCAATGAAGTCCATCGCTAAGTCAGGTCGTAAGATCCTGTTTGTGGCTACAAAGAAGCAAGCGCGAGATATCGTCACAGAAGCAGCCAAGAGCGTAAATATGCCTTATGTCACCGATAGATGGTTAGGTGGAATGCTGACGAACTTCTCCACGATTAGACGTTCTGTCAAGAAGATGGAGAGCATTGATAAGATGCTCTCTGATGCCACACTGACGAGCATCACGAAGAAGGAGAAACTCACATTAACTCGCGAAAGAGCCAAGTTAGAAAAGGTCTTAGGAGGTATCTCAAAACTGAATCGAATACCAGCTGCGATGTTCGTAGTAGATATCATGCACGAACATTTAGCGATTACAGAGGCACACAAGTTGGGTATCAATACCATCGCAATGGTGGACACCAACAGCAATCCAAATCACGTTGATTTTCCAATACCAGCTAATGATGACGCATCTAAGTCAATTAAGTTGATCACAGAGCTGATGACAGCTGCGGTTAAGGAAGGTCTTGCTGAGCGTAATGAAAGCAAGGCAGAGTTAGAAGAAGCAGCAGCCCAATAAGAAGACTACAGCTACTGATTCCAATCAAACTTTTTTCATAAAACAACAGAATGAGTACGATCAGCGCAAAGGATGTCAAAAAACTGCGTGACATCACAGGAGCAGGTATGATGGATTGTAAGAAGGCCCTCACTGAAGCCAATGGCGATGTAGAAGGTGCTATCGAGATCCTTCGAAAAAAAGGGCAGAAGCTCTCTGTCAAGCGCGCAGAGCGCGAGGCAAATGAAGGAGTCGTCATCGCCAAGACGTCTCATAACAAGAACAATGGAATCGTTATTCGCCTCAGTTGCGAGACTGATTTCGTAGCCAAGGGTGATAGTTTTATAGCGCTTGCAGAGGATATCGCTGAAGCAGCATTGGCAAACCTTCCTGCTGACTTAGAGGCACTTTTGGCGCTGCCCTATGACAAAGAAATGTCAATCGGAGAGAAGGTCATTGAGCAGCTTGGTGTGATCGGAGAGAAGATCGAAATCAAAGAATACGCGAAGATTGAAACTCAACCAGGTGCTGGTCAGGTATTACCCTATATCCATATGGGTTACCGGGCAGGCGTGATCGTGGCTCTTAACAAAGAAGGAGCAGAGCTCGAAGAGGCTGGCAAGAATGTAGCCATGCAAGTGGCGGCCATGAAGCCTATCGCTCTTGATAAGGATGATGTGCCTCAAGAGATCGTTGACAAAGAAATTGAGATCGGGAAAGAACTGGCCAAGAATGAGGGTAAACCAGAGGCGATGTTAGAGAAGATCGCCAAGGGACGCCTTAATAAGTTCTTCAAGGAGACGACCTTGCTAAATCAGGTATATGTTAAAGATGGTAAGGCAACTGTACAAGGTTACCTGAAATCCATACACGCTGATCTCACTGTCACCGAGTTCAAGCACATCGCACTCGGCTAAGACAAGAACAAAGAATAGAAAGAGCGACATCGATATAGACGTCGCTCTTTTTTTATGCCTACTACCGAACTAAGGGTACATTTAAAGAGCTAAGAATTCACCATGTCTCTGAAGTACAAACGAATCCTACTCAAACTCAGTGGTGAATCTCTCATGGGAGACCAACCTTATGGTATCTCCACTAAGCAACTACGACACTATGCCGATGAGATCAAGAGCATAAAGGATCTCGGGGTTGAGGTTGCCATTGTTATCGGAGGAGGGAACATTTTCAGAGGTATCGATGCTGCTGGTTCGGGTATAGAGCGTGCACAGGGCGACTACATGGGCATGTTAGCCACATGTATCAATGGACTCGCTATTCAGAGCATGTTAGAGGCGGATGGGATGTATACACGACTAATCTCTGCGATTGATATGAAAGAGATCGCGGAGCCATATATCAGGAGGAGAGCAGTGCGACATCTTGAAAAGGGTCGCATAGTAATCTTCAGCGCAGGTACAGGCAGCCCTTATTTCACCACGGATAGTGCGGCTGCACTCCGTGCTAACGAAATCGGTGCTGATGTCATCCTAAAGGGTACACGTGTCGATGGCATCTATACCGCTGACCCCGAGAAGGACCCCGAAGCGATTAAATTCGAGGATATAACTTTTGATAAGGTGATCAGCTTGGGACTGAAGGTGATGGACATGACTGCTTTTACCATGTGCCAGGAGAATGGTGTGCCCATCATTGTTTTCGATATCAACCAGTCGGGTAACCTACAGAAAGCTGTTTTAGGCGATAGTGTGGGTACACTCGTAGTATAACCAATCAGATTGGGTTAATAGCTGCCCCTTCCTTCATGGCGTATTTACTGATGGTGACCTCCCGGATCTCGAAGAAATCTATGACAGCTTCCATGAGCAGAAAGGCAACGACGATATACTTAACTCGGCCATCTTCGATCATGGGATCGTGCTGACGTTCCACTAATCCCAGTTTTGCGACACGTTCTGCTTCAGCAGTGATAATCTGGGCTGACAGATTCTTAAAAAGAAAGTCATTGTCCACTATTTCCTCCTTGTCCAGGAACATCTCAAATGATCCTGCAGTCCCAACCAATGTTAGATCTTTTACTCCGGTGATGGACAGTTTGCTCAGTTCTTTATGAACCGCCTTCTTAAGGTAATTTTTTCCACTTGCGTTAATTGGATCAACAGTATGAAATCGATTGTACAGACGTGATATGCCCAGAGGTGTGCTGATCAGTGATTGTATACTACCGTTCTGAACATGAATGAATTCTACGCTACCGCCTCCTATGTCCATTACCAAGTAGTCTCCATTGGTCATGTCCACTGCATGCATCGCACCTGTAGCGATCAATCGGGCTTCCGTTAGACCATCAATGATCTGTGGAGACCAGCTATACGTATCAGTAATCGACTGAAGGATCGTTGGTCCATTAGAGGCGGTTCGCATCGCCTCAGTTGCCAATACAATTACATCGTCCACATCATGGTCAGTTACGAGGACATCGAACTCTGCAAGTCCTCTGCGAAGCCGACTCAGTGGCTCTGGATGGATCTCATCAAGACCAAAAGAACCGAGGTAGGTGTAGATTCTCTTTTTTTTGATCACTTGGAACCACTCTTCATTGGTCTTATTGATCTCAGCAATAAGCAGATGGGCGGTATTTGTTCCGATGTCGATAATAGCTCTTCGCATCCCTTAAGCAGGTTCATAGCGATGGACGTCCATTATGATATCGTCTTTGGGTCTTAATGTGATAAGTGGACGAAAGTCAATCTGATCTCCTTTCTTCTCAAATTGAAATTGTGAAAGTAGGGTAGCAAGTACCATTTTCATCTCCATCATGGCGAAGTGATAGCCGATACACATGCGAGGTCCGCCTCCAAATGGAAAGAAGGCATACTTCGGTAGTCGCTTTTTCTGATCCGGATGCATACGATCGGGATCGAATCTATCTGGATCGTCGTAGTACCGAGGATCGTGATGAACCCCGTAGACATAGAGACCAATGAAGTCATTCGCGCGAACAGGTATGTTCATGACCATTTCATCCTCGATGGCACTGCGATCTAAAATCCATGCTGGTGGAAATAGTCGCATGGACTCTTCGAGAGTTTGCATTAGGTAGTCGGACTTCATGGCAGCCTCGAAGGTCCAAGGCCCAGAGGTAAGTGATTTGGCTTCGTTGATACATCGCTCGAGTATCCCAGGATGCTCTGCAAGCAGATTCAGCGTGTATGCCAGAGATATTGCAGTAGTCTCATGGCCAGCTACGAATAGGATGATGGCCTCATCCAGAATCTGTTCCTCTGTCATTCCATCGCCTGTATCCTCGTACCGTGCCAGAAGCAGATTATCCAGCAGATCATCATGTTTTCCAGCTCCTGTCTGTTTGCGCTCCTGGATAATGTCTTTCATGATCTGGCGTGTCTCCTGGGCCAGGCGATGGGAGTGCGCCATCTTACCACTCATTTTGGTCCACCAGTTGAGATATGGTCTTCGGATTTCGTTGATGATATCTTGCTGCAGAGCGGTGAATGATTCTCCCAGGTCTGATATCTGATCACGATCGATGCCCGTACTAAATAGGGATTTGGATACGATACGAAGCGTTAGCTCCATCATTTCCTCGCTGATGTTCAGTGATTCTTGGGAAGTACTTCGTGTGGTTAGATCTGTACAGTAAGAATTGATTTCTTCCGACATGATGTCGACCAAGTGTTGGAGTTTGGACTTGTAAAAACTGGGCTGAATCAGTCGACGCTGACGGAGCCAGTAGTCCCCATTTGCTGTGAGGAGTCCGTTGCCCACGTATTTGGCCATCGTATCTGTTTGGATCTCGGACTT
This sequence comes from Bacteroidota bacterium, assembly GCA_038523965.1. GTDB lineage: Bacteria > Bacteroidota > Bacteroidia > Chitinophagales > Saprospiraceae > JAJRXG01. Next base: position 3,442 of record JBCBIX010000020.1, on the reverse strand, counting down.
TACATAGTTGTGGTTATTGGTCTGAAGGACATGCTGGATGAAGTCCAGATTCTTGCTCATGATGAGTCTTCGACCACCGACGATACGTGTGATGTAGGTCTCTCCATAATCCTCTATCGCACCATTGATAATTGGGATCGGGTTTTTGACAAATTGAAATATGCCCTTGATCGTTTCTATCATGGGCACTGTCTTGATCTCCTCCATGTCGCACTAACTGTTCCTTGGTCTTCAAGGTTGGCAATCGTGTTAGATTTCACAGATGGATGCTACGATATGTAGTGCACGGTACTGCAGGAAACCATGGGTGTGATTATTGATAAATTGAGCTTCCACTCATCATGATAGAGATAAGTATGACGACCAAAGACGAGACACGACGGATTAAGAAATTACTGGTGGCCAATCGAGGTGAGATCGCCATCCGCATCTTTAGGGCGGGATCTGAGATGAACATCAGAACGGTAGCTCTCTACACTTATGAGGATCGCTACTCTCTACACCGTTACAAGGCCGATGAGGCGTATCAAATCGGAGCAAAAGATGATCCGTTGAAACCTTATCTCGATATCACTGAGATCATCCGAGTGGCAAAGGAAAATGACGTCGACGCTATTCATCCAGGCTATGGCTTCTTATCCGAAAATGATCAGTTTGCACAAGCCTGTCTCGACGCAGGCATCATCTGGATCGGACCAAAGCCGCAGGCGATGAAAGCTGTAGGTGATAAGATCCTCGCAAAGCAAGTAGCTATACGAGCGGGTGTTCCCATTGTCAAAGCGAGCGAGGGAGCAATAGATGATGACCAAGAGATCAAGCGAGTTGCTGCAGATATAGGCTACCCTGTGATGCTGAAGGCGGCTACAGGAGGCGGAGGAAGAGGGATGCGTGTTGTACGAAGCGAGAATGAGCTCCTCCATTCGTTTCGTGAGGCATCGGGTGAAGCAAAGACAGCATTCGGAAACCCTGCGGTTTTTGTCGAAAAATTCATCGACGATCCCAAGCATCTCGAAGTTCAGATCATCGGCGACCAGCATGGGAATCTCCTACATCTCTATGAGCGAGACTGCTCCGTCCAGCGACGCTACCAAAAGGTTGTTGAAGTGGCACCAAGCATTTCATTGATGCCCGAGACTCGACAGAAGCTGCATGAATATGCTGTGGCCATCTGCCGGGAGGTCAACTATGAAAACGCCGGTACTGTAGAGTTTCTCGTGGATAAGGAGGAGAATATTTACTTCATTGAGGTCAATACTCGAATTCAGGTCGAGCATACTATCACAGAAGTGATCACCGGAGTTGATCTTGTCAAGACCCAGATCCAAGTTGCTGAAGGACTTGCCTTTGGCCATCCAGACATGGACCTGTTCACACAAGAAAACGTCAACTATCGTGGCGTCGCTATCCAGTGTCGGGTGACCACCGAGGATCCCAGTGACAACTTTAAGCCTGACTATGGTCGACTTGTAGCATATAGAAGTGCCAGCGGATTTGGGATTCGACTGGATGCCGGCAATGCTTATGCCGGTGCAACCATATCACCATTTTTTGATAGCCTCTTAGTAAAGGTTACGGCCTGGGGAATGAGCTTAGATAGTTCAGCAGATCGACTGCACAGAGCACTACGGGAGTTTAGGATACGCGGAGTCAAGTCTAACATCCCCTTCTTGTTGAATATCCTGAAGAATGAAACCTTCAGACAGGGTAAGGTAACAGTGCCATTCATATCTAATCACCCTGAACTACTGACTCCACCAAATTGGCGCGATCGAGGAACCAAGCTCATCACATATCTCGGAGAGGTTATCGTCAATGGGAATCCAGATGTCAAGAAAAAACCTGAACAACTAAGCTTCAATGAGGCTGTAGTACCAGACCGATCACATATTGCAGTAGCACCGAGAGGAACGAAGCAGTTGCTCACAGAACTGGGACCAGAAGGCTTCTCTAACTGGTTAAAAGATGAGCAGGGCGTCCACTTTATGGATACAACATTCCGAGATGCGCATCAGTCTCTGCTGGCAACAAGAGTACGTACGATCGATATGATCCGAGTTGCCGAAAGTTATGCAAAGGCGCACGGGGCAGATCTATTCTCGATGGAAGTGTGGGGTGGAGCGACCTTTGATGTAGCCATGCGGTTTCTAAAAGAGAGTCCGTGGCAGCGATTAGAAAAACTTAGAAAAGCCATTCCAAATACACTCCTCCAAATGCTGCTCCGTGGAAGCAATGCAGTCGGATATAAGGCATATCCAGATAATCTTATTGAACAGTTTATAGTCTCGTCAGCAGAGAAGGGCATTGATGTATTTCGAATATTTGATTCGTTGAATTGGATAGAGGCGATGAAGACAAGTATTCGCACGGTTCGAGAGCGTACTAATTCGATCGCCGAGGTTAGTATCTGCTACACAGGAGATATCCTAAGATCTGGCGCAAACAAGTACGATCTGATCTACTACACCGATCTCGCGAAGCGTATCGAGGATGAGGGTGCGCACATCCTCTGTATCAAGGATATGGCCGGTCTGCTTAAGCCTCTTGCAGCAGAACGGCTCATACATGGGTTAAAAGAGGCGGTGAACCTTCCGATCCATCTACACACCCATGATACATCATCAATCCAATCAACCACCTACATCAAGGCGATTGAGGCTGGTGTAGATGTCGTTGATGTAGCCATTAGTGCGGTCTCTGGACTAACGTCACAGCCTAATTTTAATAGTATCGTCGCAATGCTACAAGGTCATGAGCGTGAGCGACCCATCGATCTGCATAGTCTGAATGAGTATTCTAATTATTGGGAGACAGTGAGAAGTTACTATTATGGCTTCGAGACGGAACTTAAAGCTGGAACTGCAGAGGTTTATAATCATGAGATTCCAGGTGGTCAGTATTCTAATCTTAAACCACAAGCACGTGGGCTTGGATTAGAAGATAAGTTTGAGACTATCAAGAAAAATTACGCTGATGTCAACAATCTTTTAGGTGGAATTGTAAAAGTGACGCCATCATCAAAAGTGGTGGGGGATATGGCGATGTTCATGACTGCTAACGACATCACAGTGGACGATATCATACGTGATGGCGCGACCTTGGCATTCCCAGATAGCATGATCTCACTGATGAAGGGCGAACTCGGTCAGCGAGAAGAAGGCTGGCCGGCTGAATTTCAAAAAATGGTACTCAAGAATGAGCAACCATTCACTGATAAACCCAATGCTCATCTCGAGCCAATCGATTTCAATAATGGATATCAGAAGTTTCAGGAAGAGTACCCATTGTCTGATTCGTTTGAGGATTATCTGAGTTTTCTACTCTATCCTAAGGTGTTTAAGGATTTTTACGATCACCAAGATGCTTACAGTGATACAAGTAAGTTGCCTTCACCAGCTTTCTTTTATGGCCTTCAATTTAACGAGGAGATCGAAGTCGAAATTGG
>JBCBIX010000019.1:0-33522 GCA_038523965.1 Bacteroidota bacterium | reverse complement strand
CAACAATCTCTGACGTCTTCGGTAGATTTTTAGATATGATATCGGACTTCATGAGCTTATTCCCATAGTCCCAAAGGCCATAAAAAAAACTGCCTGCATCAATCAATGCAGACAGTTCGTATGCTTTAGTGGACGACTCGTAAGAGTTCGCTACTCTCTTTTGGGTTAGTTCCAATTCCCTTCAAGATTAGGGGAAGACATGCTTCCAAAACCAATTTTGGATGCTGGATCATAGTCCTTTTCGTATTTTCTAAAACGCTCATTTGCAAACGGCCCCATGAAACTTTCGTAACGCGTCATTGCCTCCATGACGGGAACTAAAGTAGACTGATAAGTCATGGTATCAGCCTGCATATCAAACGCGACCGCCTTGTCTGTGTAGGGTACAAACTTTAGTTCGTCTAAGTCGATACCCATATTGTTAATGGAATCAATCGCGCTCGAGTAGAGTGTATTGGTCTTAAACTTGTCCGGATTGTCTGGATCCTCAGGATCTGCGAGAATCTGGATGAACGGGATGCTATCGGTTTTTAGCACTGCGACGAGATCTTCAAAGGTCTTTGCATACTCTCCTTTGATCTCGCGGTGGATTTCCTGGGCTTTGCGGACTTGCTCCAGCTTAGAGATGACTGTATTCTCGCGCTTCTCGAGTTCAGTTCGAAAGGCGATAGGTTCCTTAATCCCATTGTAAAGGGCAAATCCTAAAAAGACGATCAACGCCAGAATTAGGAGATTAATGATATACTTCATAGTAAGCTGCTGTTTTTGAAGACTTTATGTTGTGTTCTTCTCAAGAACTGATCGCAACATGCCCTACTTCCCGAAGTCTCAGAGGTTGGTTTTAGTGCGCGATAATTCCTGTCAAATGGTCATGAAATCGGCCTACTTTCGGCCCTCACAATAATAGCATTTTTCACAAAAAGCGAATCTTTTGGCTCCCAATATGATGGCTTCTTCGACGATCATCTTGGCTATCGAATCATCCTGTGATGATACTTCTGCTGCCGTCATCAGAGATGGCGAGATACGCTCGAATCTAATCGCAAACCAAAAGGTTCATCAATCCTACGGAGGTGTAGTTCCAGAGTTAGCCTCTCGAGAACATCACAAAAACATCCTGCCCGTAGTCCACCAAGCGCTACAAGAAGCGAACGTTAAACCCTCAGACCTCTCAGCAATCGCTTTCACTAAGGGTCCAGGTCTCCTTGGATCACTACTTGTAGGATGCAGCTTTGCTAAGGGTTTGGCGTATTCATTGGACAAACCTTTGATCGGGGTTAATCATATGGAGGCACATGTCCTGGCGCACTTGATTGATAGACCTCGACCAACCTTTCCATTTCTCTGTCTGACAGTATCTGGAGGGCATACTCAGATTGTACTTGTGAGTAGCTCCAGTGACTTGGCAGTTATTGGAACCACGATCGACGACGCTGCCGGGGAGGCGTTCGATAAGATCGGTAAGCATATCGGGTTGGACTATCCAGCTGGTCCGATCATCGATCGATTAGCTCAGCGTGGGGATCCGAAGTTTCGTTTTACCAGACCCAAAATTGATGGTCTTAACTTTAGCTTCAGTGGTCTGAAGACGGCGGTTCTTTATTTTCTGAGAGATCAGCTCCGATCAGATCCGAACTTCATTACCACGAATCTGAATGATATCTGTGCCTCGGTTCAGAAGACCATTGTTGATATTCTTCTAAACAGATTAGAAGAGGCGGCTGAAGAATATAATATTAAGACAGTGGGTATAGCTGGTGGAGTATCAGCGAATAGCTACTTGCGATCGGCCTTTGCAGAAAGAGAACAAACTCGTGGTTGGAGCACATTCATCCCAGATTTCCAGTATTGCACGGACAATGCAGGCATGATCGCCATGGCCGCTTATGTAAAGTACGAGGCTGGCCAGTTTGAAGATTTGTCAACTACACCTAATCCAAGAATGAAGATGCAGGTCAGAAGGGATAGTTGATTGCAAAATTGATGTTACCCAGAACTCCATTGTCATTCACGAACCAATGTCGCCCTTCTTCATCAGCGAATGGAGACCTTACTTTATAACCAAAGTCGAATCTGAACAAGAAATAATCAAAGTCTAAACGCAGACCCCAACCAGCGCTCACTGCCATTTCACTCAGAAATCGAGATGCAAACTTCGATCCCGGCCGTGTTTCGTCATTGGCCAAGGTCCACACATTACCTGCATCTGCGAATACCGCTCCTTCGAATACATAGAACAGATCAAATCGATACTCTGTATTCATCTCCAATTTGAAATCTGCCGCCTGGAAGAAAGGCTCGTTCTCTGTGTTTGGAACATGTTGATACGACCCAGGGCCAAGTTCTCGTAGCTGCCAACCACGGATGCTGTTTGGGCCACCTACAAAAAATTGTCGGATGTAAGGGATCACTTCAACAGCGCCGCTTTCAGATGGGATGCCGTAAGGGATGCCAATGCCTACATTAAAACGTGCCGCAAACGAAGAGCGAGGACGAACCTGCTTATAATAGCGGATATCATTCTCTAAGCGCACATACTGAGCAACTTCCAGTCCAGCGACTGTCCACCGTGATTTGTTGTTCGGTCGAAACAAATTGACAAGACTGTTGATGGCAAAGTTTTCCAGACCTGATGATTCCAACGATGAGACAAATGCCCAATAACTTTGACCCTCTGTCTCTCGCGTTCGGCGATATATCGACAACTCTTTGAATAACAGGCCACTGAGTAGATATCCTTCGAAACTGCGCTGTAGCAGTGGATTCGTCGATAAGATTTCTTCAAAGGCATCTTCTTTGCGGGTATCGAGGATGTTGAGTCCGATCTGTTTAAATGTATAGCGGGCGTAAGGGTCTGGTTGGAAATTGTAAGCCCATGAGAGTTCTACCGTGTTCAGACTATAAAAGCCAAGGATATTAGTCAACCCGACGCTAAAGTCCAATTTTGTAGTACCATCATAATTGAGATTGTTGAAAGAACGATCCGTTAGCAGCCCGATGCGGTTCAGAAAAGGACCTGTATTGAGAATGTCAACAATGCCAGGTAACTCAAATGAATTACGCAGTTGAAGACTGACCGTGTTGGGACGTAAGGATGGTATCTCGACTTCGTAGGAGCCCTCCAGCCCGAATCGATGTGCAATGGCTCGATTAGAGAAGTTTCTATTTTCCCAGCCTAAACTACCGCTGAATCCAAGTAAATCTTGATTTGTGATGGTACTTGAATTCAATACAGAAAAGAACAAATTCCCTCCGGTATCAAAAATCCACTTGTTACGATACTGGGTAAGGAAGATGTTGTAGTTGTAGATGCTATCCTGATCATCATTGAGATAAGGATCTATCGTAATGAATCGATATGGAGATAGCCGAGTGAGGTTGCGATTGGTCCGCACCTCCGCCTCTCGTGAAAAAACGTCTCCACGTCCTATCGGGATAACTGATGAGATGGTCCCCGGATCTACGATAAAGCCATCCGACTTCGCGTGAAAGAATCGTTGGTTCACCGTATCAATTCGTCTGGACGTAGGTGTACTTGAGGCCACATGCTCGGTATAGACATTGACATCACCTACTGTGTATCGCGTATGTTTTGGCAAGGGATAGGGAGGATAGATACTTATCGTAACATCTACTTCATAGTTGCTGCTATCGCCTTTATACTCTATGTAGTTCCCTGCGAAATCAGCATATCCGTTGTCCTTGGCGAGATTAATCAGTCTGGCCTGCTCTCTGTCAAACAGTCGACTATCTAATGGTACTCCTTCTCCAAGAATACTTTTGTCCTGATTGGATTCGAATAACTCCAGAAGCCGCCTATCATCACTGTTCATCGTGACGGACTTGACATAGTGTCGTTGGCCCAGTTCGATTAGGTAATTTACGTATGCCCCATTTCCTCGAAGGTCTGTCTCGAAACTAACCTTGGCGTCATAGAATCCTTTTCGATTATGTAGGTACTGCTGGAAGCGATCAGCTGATTCTACAGTCTTCTCTTCGTCATAAATGACCAATGGCTTTCCCCATGTACGAGGGTTGAGTGCTGATTTTCGCTGTGGTAGCTGTTGGACTTGATCATTGAGCTCCTTGCGAATGTTCTTCACACTAACCCGATCATCGTCGGTGATGATGGTATAGGTGACCTTTCGTAGAGGAGAAGCATCTTTAGAGAACTCCTTGGAGGAAGAACAACTTCCAAGGGTGAGAACCGCAAGAACGAATAGAGATAGTTTTGTACTCCTTGCCGCACACACGTTCGTCCACATGATTTCAAAAGCGACCATCAAGCTCATTCAATCTCTACAACACAAAAAATACCGTCAAAAGTATCACTTATTCGTAGCTGAAGGCCTCAAGACAGTAGCTACAATCATGGCAGCAGAGCGATTCGAATTACATTCACTTTACGCCTCAGATGGGCTTGTAGATCATGGCCAACTAAGTAAATATGATCCGATTTACACTTCAAAAGAAGTTCTCTCGCGTGCATCTCTCCTGCAGTCGAGATCAGAAGTGTTGGCATTGTTTCACCTACCAGACTTAGTGTTAGATGTGGGGAGTGCGGTCATCTATCTCGACGATGTGCAGGATCCTGGCAACCTTGGTGCGATTCTTAGAATCGCTGACTGGTATGGCTTAGATACTGTGATTAGATCACCTGCATCCGCAGATTTTTATTCTCCTAAGGTGGTTCAGGCATCGATGGGAAGTATTGCAGGTCTGGATCTTCTAACATGCTCACTTGACGAATTGAAGCTGGGAGCACATCGCTGTATTGCCTGCGACTTAGACGGTAGCGAACATGTAGGATTGGAGGAAGGTGGTGCTTTTTGCCTTTTTGTCGGTAACGAGGGTAATGGATTATCTGATAAGGCCAAAGCGTTGACTCCCCTTACTCTGACCATAGGTGGGGCCAGCGGAAGACTCGCGGAGTCGCTTAATGCGGCTATGGCCACTGCTATCGCCTGTGATCGAATCTGGGGTAGTAGGTGCTGATTATGACCAGACAAGTTTATTTCTTGCACTTATGCACATGAATAGTAATGTCTGAGGCTATCGTTTACCGAGTTCCAGGTAGGATCAATTTTATCGGAGAGCACACTGATTACAATCTCGGTTTTGTGTTGCCTGGCGCCATTGATTTGGGACTCACTTTTCGGATGAAAAAAGCCACCGGGGTTCATACTGAGATCAGAAGTCTCCTTTATGGTGAGACTGCGAGGTGTGATGCTCTGGGAAGAGGGCTAAACCAACCTTGGACGATCTTTTTCAGGCGGACATTGGAGTTACTTCGCTCCAGAGGCTATCAAATCGGACCAGTAATCTGCGAATTTGGTGGAGATCTTCCTTCAGGTGCCGGACTTTCATCCTCTTCTGCGATAACGTGTGGTTTTATCCATGGCCTGAATCATTTATTCGAATTAGGTCTATCCCAGATGGATATTGTACAAGTGGCCAGTGAGGCAGAAAGAGGATCTGGTGTTGAGGGCGGCCAAATGGACCAGTATGCCATCACCTTTGGAGAAAAAGGATCGTTACTCTATCTGGACTGTCGAAGTATGACTCATGAATCTGTCAATACAGATTTGGGTGATTATCAACTCGTCTTGTGGAATACCAAAGTCGAACATTCACTCATCGATTCAGGCTATAATGATCGGCACCACGACTGTCGACGAGGGCTTCATATGCTTCAAGCAAAGGATGGGAACATCAATTCGATCAGGGATATTAGTCTTGAACGATTGCAATCTATGAAGTCTGAATTGGACCCGGTGAGCTATCAACGTATCCTCTATGTACTCCAGGAAAACGATCGGGTGGAAGCTACTGTCGCAGCCTTGAAAGCTAATGATTTAGAAGTTGCAGGAGAACTTCTCTATGAAAGCCACCATGGGTTAGCGACGAAGTACGAGGTAAGTTGTCAAGAATTGGATTACTTGGTGAACTGGTCAAAGCAATATCCTAAAGTGTTAGGAGCACGAATGATGGGTGGGGGTTTTGGAGGATGTGTGGTAGCTCTGGTTCGTGGTGTTGCGGTGGACGACCTCTTTCATCGGATGGCGTCTGATTATGAGGAGCAGTTTGGACTTGTACCAGAATTACATCGCGTAAGTCTTGAAGATGGCATTCGAAACATCGGATAGAACTGTACAGCCATCACTCGATGTCATCATATGTACTTATGAGCGGGAACAGTTGTTGTCGACTTGTCTACTATCACTTTCTAATCAGATAGGTGATGTAGAATATGGTATTCTGGTCGTGAACAACTCACCGACGTTCTTTTCAGAGAAGGCGAGGGACTTCTTAGATAGGATCGATCGAGTTCATATCATTCACGAGCCTAATCCTGGCCTTAGTATAGCGCGTAATGCTGGTATCGAAGCATCTGATGCAGATTGGATCGCTTTCTTAGATGACGATGCTCGGGTTCCCATTGACTTTATCGCTTCGGTCTTTAATTCGATTGATCGACATCAATTTGATTGTTTTGGTGGGGATATAACGTCTTATTGGCCTTGTGATCGTCCACGATGGTTAGATGAAAGTTTTGGTTCAAAACCTCCCCTTTCCAAAATGATGAAGGAGTTGCATTCAGAGTACAACTGGGGTAGCAATATCATCTTTCGCCGAGAAGCATTGATCTCTATAGGAGGCTTTCCAAGAGGTATTGGGATGAAAGGTCAGGCTGTAGGTTATTCTGCCGAAAATCGCGTACAAGACGCCTTGCGAGCGCATACATATCGTGTTGGCTATGATCCTAATGTCTCGATCGAACATGCTGTCTTACCTCATAAGCATCGTCTTCGTTGGCATTTTGCTTCGGCATACGCCACAGGAAGAGACGGTATTTTGACATTTCCTGATCAGTATGGTGTTCGAGGTTTGCTACGATCATTAAAAAAGGCCTTGAGTGCTACATTTTCAGTTCCTTTTTTAGCGATCCTGCGCCAGGACAAGTACTGGGAACGCATTCTTTTGGACATGATGAGCCCATGGATGCTTCTCATAGGCAAGCTGAAGGCCGTACTTCTTAGCAACACACAAAAAGAATAGCCCACCTGATTCGATGAGCTATTCTTGAAAAATTAGCGATGTGGTGGAGGAGACGTCTATTCATTCACCTCAAACACAATGAATTGGTTGAGCTGCGGCTGGAATGCGCTAAAATTATCATCAGCTACTACAACGAGGCTGCGATTGCCGTTGGGTAGATCAGGGCCGAAAGTAATGCCCTCGATGTTGTCTACAACACCGTCTGTCAGTTGGTCCCTGATCTCTTCAAAATCAAAAACAAGTGTTTTTGTTACAGGAGTATAGTCGGCGCCAACTAATGAGTCAAAACCTCTAACATCTGTTGCATTCGAGGCATCTACGTGGAAGAGTTTAACTGTATTACCACCGTTAGCATATCCAGATGAGAACGACCGTTCTAAGACATAAAACTCATTTGGTCCAATCGCCAAAATTTCGACTACACCATTCACGCTAAATGAAGTAGGTGCCACAGGCGGTTGAGCAACAGGCTCTAATTCGTAAGCGTATTGTTGCAGCGAAATCTCGCGATTTCGATCTACATACATGAGTCGTACTGGACTTTCCGTGTCTTCTAAAGTAGGTGCCGGCCCGTCTTGCTTGAGTGGTAGCTCCATAGCCAACCAAAATCCCTTTTCGTCATGACTGACGGACAAACCCTCCAGGCTTCCGTTAGACCTTGGTCCTGTGTTTGCGTCTACCGCTAACTTTGGAGACAGCTTGTATTCTCGTACGAACACGCCAGTAGCGAATGTCGTGCGCAGGGTGGGGGAGATACCTGCGTTTACATTACCCTCACTGGTCCACACAATTTCGGAAGTCACTGGATCTACACGAAGGCCTTCAGGGTCCACAGTTCCTGCGGCCAGTGGTATACCACCTCGATCTTCCATTCGGGTGACTGAAGTGATCGTAACATCTGTGAACTCATTTTCATCAAAGGTGAGGTCAGCAGTGTAGAATCGGATCGGCTCACGACCATCGTCACAGATCATGTAGTAGGTTCCATCTGCATAATCGATGCTGGAAAGTCCACCTACGATAGTTCCGTCAAACTCAGATAGGGAAGGAAGCACAAATTCGTCGATATAGCGCAGTGGGCTAACGGCTTGATTAGTGCCCACCGAAGTACCGCCTCCAGAGCAGATGGTGATAACTGTTATCACGGGTACTTCTTCCATGATAGCGTCAAGGGCGAAGCTGATAGAGTTCGTCGTGGACCAGATAAAATCAGTTCGCGGTGATCCTGGATTCTGGATACCCACGAGGTAATTCACACCACCCTCGACTTCACCCCAGGAGATCTCATAGCTATCGGGCCCTCCACTTAGCGTAATATCTGTGGCCGGAGCACAAGTCGTGGACATGGGTAGATCGAGGTAATACTGGAATAACTCTGCCGGAATAACTCGCGAAGATCCATCTACGATTGAAAAGGATGACGTAGTGGAAAAGGCGGAGAAGATCAGCAAACCGCCAATGCATAGTAGTATAGTTCTCATGGTTGAAAATGTTAATGTGTTTGCCGACAAGAGTAAGTTTTACAAGTTGCCTCAGTCTTACTTCCACTTCATCATAACATTATCATCATGTTAAGCGACTATTCTTCTTCTCCTTGGTGATGAACGTGTTTGATGCTTTCGGACCTAACCATTTCTGCACCTACACATCGCTGATAGACCCTTACTGTAGCAACTACATCCTGTTCGCAGTATCGCACGATGTCAGCAATTCGCCCGTCCCAATAGGCGGTGCTCACATCAGCTCCTGTCATTTCGGACTTCGAGGATGGGACATCAAGTACAGAACACAGTAGGTCCAAACTGGTGTAGTGCTTGTAGTCACCATACTTCCACATATCCATAGTGTCTAATAGATGATGTGTCTGCCATGGTTTGTATCCAGCTATGTCCAGGAGATTGGGCAAAGGAATCCTATGGATCATCATTCTCCGACAAATGAATGGGATGTCAAACTCTTTGATATTGTGACCACATATGAACTGGTTGTGTCGGTCGTAGTAGAACTCATTTAAGAGATCGGCGAGTGCTAAGAGTATTTCGTACTCCTCTGGATGAGCAAAGGATTTGATATGCAGAGAGGGTGCTTCATCGCCAGCCCTGTTGGCCAGAATGCCAACCGATATGCAGACCACACGACCGAACTCAGCGTATATCGCCGCCTTATCTTGGTAGAGATGATCAAAGTCTTCATCGAAGTAGGGATAGTCCTCAGGGTGGATGTGTCTACGTGATTTGTGCTTCCAGTGTTCTTTAAGATCTTCTGGAAGATCGGTGTACGACGGTTGAAGAGCGGCAGTCTCGATGTCCAAGAAAAGGACCCTTCGCAAGTCGGTTTTTGGATAACCCATAGGATCTTAATATAGGGTTTATGCCAAGTCAGACGACTCAGAAATGTCAGACTTAACCTTGAGTTTAAATTACGGGCATACCCTAATTCGGTCAGGAGACATTGGAGCGGATATTGCATTCAATTCGAAACGACATTTTATCCACTTTTCTAAATAATTCATGAATATGTCATCTAAAGTAATTTCCGGAGTTGCGATAGTCGCACTGCTGTGTCTATCGGGATTCTTATGGTATCAAAACTCACAACTCAAATCTGCAAATCAGCAGCAAGTAGCTGAAATGACAGAATTAGAAAAAGTTCAAGCAGAGCTCGATGCTGACTATCAAGTCGCACTTGAGTCCATCGAAAGCTTAAGAACCGATAATCAAGAGCTAAATGCCCTTATTGACAACCAGAAAGAAGAGCTAAAGGCTCAAAAGAGTAAAGTAAATAACCTCATCTGGACCAAGCGTGAATTGGGCAAGGCAAAAGAAGAGATTGCAAAATTTGAGACGCTTACTGCCGGATATCTTGCAGAAATTACCGACCTCAAGGAGCAGAATGAAATGCTCACAGCCACCAATCAGAAGCTGGTGAAGGACGTCAACCTTCTCAATGAAGATCTAACGGTCGAGAAAGAGAAGAATGTTAATCTTACTGAGGCAAGAGCGGTTCTCGTTAGCGAAAAAGAAGATCTCACAAAGAAAAATGAAGGCCTAAATGAAAAGGTCGCATTAGCTTCCGTCATCAAGGTGAATTGGATGAGCCTCGAAGGGGGGCGCGTCGAAGAGGATGGCACTTGGAAGCGCAAAAAATTAAAGAAGCGTATGGACGTACTCCGTACTTGCTTCCGCACCGAGACTAATGTATTAGTGCCAGCAGGAGACGAGACGTTTTATGTAAAAATCGTTAACCCTCAGGGAGAAACGATGATGGACCCTAATCTGGATGGAGGTGAGATAACCAATGCGCTTACTGGAGAAACGACCAGATATACCATGTCAGGAACCCTGACATACAACAACGAAGACACTGAGGCTTGCATGGACTGGAATCCCGACTTCGTCGTGGAGAAAGGAGACTATCATGTGGAGATCTACAACAAAGGATACAAGGTTGGAGAAGGCGACTTCGCGATCTAAATACTTCTCTCGCTTACAACACTTCTTTTTGAAAAAGGCATCTCTCTTCTGGAGAGTTGCCTTTTTTTATGTTCCCTGTTTGGTCTTCCAGTATCTCATAAGACCATCCAAACTCATATTCGAAGGATTAGCGGCCTCATATGCCATCGCATCTTTTGCCGGTAAGCCGTGAGTGGTTAGGTAGTTCTGAACAAACGACTGAAATGATGGGAGAAGGTCGTCGTTGCTCTTGTGTTCATCGTACAGCGTTTTGGTAAAACCTGCATAGGCTTCGATACCCTTGCGTAGCTTATTTACGTGAGATCTGGTATCTGTGATTTTCCCAAAGTGTGTGAGGAAGTATGTACTGACATCCTCTATTGATTCGATAATATCCAGGCTGTTAGACCAGGCCTCAATATCTATGTCTGGAGGTGGACATGGCGGTATGACAGGACCGTGATTGATACACACACCTGCGACATCACCCGTAAACAATATCTGACCCACTTGCCATGCGATGTGGTGTTTGGCATGTCCCGGAGAGTGCCATGCGGTGAAGGTATGTTCTCCGACAAGCACAGATGTACCATGTTCCATGGATTGGAGCTGTTCCCGAGGGATTGGCTTTAGAGTACCCCAGAGAGTATCCATTGCCTCCTTATAGATCCGCTTTGCAGAGATGAGTAATTTCTCAGGTTGATGCATATGTCTTACGCCAAATGGATGCAGATAGACCTTAGCACCATGTTCTGCAAAACACCAGGCAGCACCTGCATGATCCAGGTGGATATGTGTGATGAATACATGTTTAACATCCTTCACTTCGTATCCAAGATCATTAAGCCCTGCTTCGAGAATCGGTAGGGTAGAGTGAGGTCCAGTCTCCACTAAAATTGGCCCCTCATTACTCAAGATGACAAAAGCTGCGATGCCGTTCTGTTGGCCCAAGAAGTTAAGATCGATGACATCGACTTGTGGAGAATTACTCATAGGGACAAGATAGGCTTCGTGTAACTTTTCTCGTCGATCATAGACACTGGCGAATGTGTTCGCTTAGTATCTCTCCATGCTTATAAACCATGAGATGGTCACCACTTTTGATTGGTATACAGTCAGAGATGTTGCGGATTGGGAAAGTCCGATCCACGGTACCATGCAGGTGTTGAATCACAGTATTTTTCAACGCCCCTTCCCAATATATCGCCTGCTTGTAGGCCCATATGAAGTAGGTATTAGCAAGTGTTTCGACCTCATCGATAAGGAGATCTTTTACTTCTTGATTTTCATATCCGTGATAACCTCCCCAAAGCGGGATCGTGCGTTTGATAAAACTCTTGCTGGCCAGATGATAGGCATAACCGTGTCGTAGAGAGCGGATGTGCCAGGGTAGCTCATCAGGGCCCTTCACACTCGAGATGAGGATGACTGGCACAGCACCCATGTGCGAAGCCAGTTCTTGAGCGAGGATTCCACCCAATGAATGTCCGATAAAGACAACATTGGGATCTTTGTCGATAGAGTAGACATCCTTAAGGCGGTCCATATATATTACTATGGATTCGTCCGCAGAATCAGGATTCATCCATCTAACGAATGTGCAATCGACTTCTCCAAGTTGGATGTGATCAAAAATCTTGGGACTCAGTCCAAGGCCCGGGAAAAAGTAAACTTGTTTTCGGCTATTGCCTGTCATTCATCAAAACTCACCGCCGCCATCATAGTCACCACCACCACGATTACCAGAGCCGCGTTTTTTCTTTTGGTTGATGCGATAGTTGAATGCTAAGTTGGTCGTCCGTGCGCGCCATTGGAACTCACTTTCTCTGAAGAAACCTTCTCCGACTGTGGTACTTCTGCGACGACGATCATTAAATACGTCTCTCACACTAAGTGTAAGCGTACCCTGCTTATCAAGCACGTCCAGGCTCCACCCGATATCCAAGGAGGCGATAGCACGATTTGTTCCTTGTACGGTTTCTCGAGGTGCTCGATAGTTGAATCGCAGTTGGAGATCAGAGACATCCCCGATCTTAATCCGAGGAGTCAGTCGCCCAAACCATGTGATGTTGTCTGCTGAGAACCCGTCATCGAAGTTCTGACCATTGATTTGTTGACGAAAGAAGTTGGCATTACCGTCCAGATTAAGCCACTTCAGACCACTGTATTGGAAGGTCAGTTCGACCCCAACATCATCGCGCGTTGACAAATTCTCGGGCTGACGATTGGTCGTACCGTTTGGTAGAAAGGTCAGGACTCGTTGAATGACATCCGTAGTGTGTCGATAGAAAACACCTCCACTTAAGGTTAGATCATCCATGTATCGGATGTAATTGATCTCATAGGAGTCAGTGAACTCGGGGTCCAAGTTTGGATTGCCGCTGAAGGTATTTCGGCTATCGCTGAAAGTGAAAAATGGATTCAAATCCCAAAATCTTGGACGTCTGATGCGCCTGCTGTAACTGACCTGAAGGCTATTGGCCTCATTAAATCCGTAGTTCAAAAAAGCCGACGGGAATAGGTTGAAGTAGTCTCTCGGATTTATTTCGTTGGTGGTCTGTAGGAGTGTGACAACATCAGTGTATTCTGCTCTTAGTCCGAACTGACCACTTAGCTTGCCCCATTCATTGCCTATCTGGGAGTACAGAGCGTGAACGTTCTCATCATAGTCGAATATGTTAGACAGACCGGGTAAAGATTCGAAGCCACCGTCTT
This sequence comes from Bacteroidota bacterium, assembly GCA_038523965.1. Lineage (GTDB taxonomy): Bacteria > Bacteroidota > Bacteroidia > Chitinophagales > Saprospiraceae > JAJRXG01. The sequence goes on along the minus strand of JBCBIX010000019.1, from coordinate 20,296 downwards.
TCAGTTCTTCCACCTTGTAGTCATTATTGATCATTCTAATCGATGACCTGAGCCCAAGCTCAAAATTTCCCTTGTCAAAGAAAGGTTTTTTAAAATCAACTTGGAACAACCACTGACGTTCGCCTTCAGCGTTCGCCGATCGCTGTATCAGATCAGGTATCTCGTCTCGACCATCAAAGACGACTGCTCTTTCGACAAAATCAGACGACTCGGTTTCGAGGTTATCCTGGTATTGGATCGTCGCTTCTAAGGTGTGCTTTCGGCTGGAATATTCCCTCCGATAGTTGATGCTGTACTGGGAATTACTTTCGTCTTCCCGCTCATCATCGGTGCGCAGGGTTTGTACGACGAGATTATTTGGATAGTCATTGAGATAATCATCATACTGAAGGCGACCAAAGTTGTCGTCATCCGATATTCTCATTAGGAACGAACCGGTCAATGTTTCCTTTTCGCTTGGGAGATAGTCGATACCGAGTCTAAGACTATTCGAAATTCCGCTACGATCTATCTGACGATCCAAGTCTTGAAAAAATGTTCCAGCGGGAACATCCTGTTCGAGGTAGGCACTCCCTTCACCTGGTCGTTCATTATAGTTAAGTCCATAGTTGGCAAACCAATTCAAATTGCCTTTGCGATAGTTTACGTTCGCTCCGAGTCCTGCTTGTAGTGGATATCCAGCATTCACGTCAAACGAACCATTAAATCCACTCCCTTTATCCTTTTTGAGAATGATATTAATGATCCCGGCCATGCCCTCGGCTTCATACCTCGATGAAGGATTAGTAATCACCTCGACAGACTCGATGAGGTTAGCTGGAATAGCTCGGAGGCCATTGGCATTGTCTTGATTGGCCAGACCTGAAGGCTTACCATCGATAAGAATACGAACGCCATTGCTTCCACGTAGGCTGACTTCACCTTCCACATCCACGGTCACAGAGGGCACATTGTCCAAGATGTCTTGCGCTGATCCTCCTTGGTTGGCAAGATCCTGCCCCACGTTAAATACCCGCTTGTCCAGTGAGAATTGAGTTTCACTGCGTTCAGCTCTGACAGTAACTCCTTCTAATTCTATTCCTTCGGCACTTAAGGCAAGAGTGCCCAAGTCAATGACTCCATCGGCAGCTCTTATCGCTTGCCGATCAATTGGAACATCCATGATAAGGTGATTATAACCGATGAATTCGACAACAGCATATTGTGGTCCTGGTCGGGTATCAACGCTAAACTTACCGTCCAAATCTGCCAGCCCTCCAGTGATGAGGGTGCTGTCTCCACTACGGAAGATGGATACAGTTGCAAACTCAAGACCCATTGTTGTGGCTTGATCGATGATCTGCCCTTTGACTTGGAGTGTTCTCTGGCCCTGTCCTCGTGCAGGGCGACCATTAGTTGGACGTTGGGCAGCGAGGGAGGAGCCCATTATCAGGACGAGCAGCAAGCTTAGAGGTCTCATGTGTAGATAGTTGATAACGACCATGTTTAGACAGATGATCATCCTTAAGGTTTAATCCCCTCGTTCCTAATCTCGATATCCATCTTGTTCTCGGCATGACTATTGCACTTTTCATTCCCTATCAATATTCTCATTATTGGAGAATAGGTGGTATCCAAAGAGCTATGAAAAGAAATTATATCACGAGTACCATTCTGCACATCATTGCAATTCTTCTGCTGTTGTCCTTTACCTTCTCGGAGACGGCACAACCCAAGGAAGTCGAGCATATGATCGTGATTGATTTCTCCGATAGACTGGACAGTCCTCTTCCCAAAACTCCCAGAGGAATACCTACTGCCAAACCCACCAAGACTTCTACTGCTCCTGAGAAAAAGGTAAAAACCGAAGAACCGGCTAAACCTGTGGAGAAGGTGAATGTCCCCAAAGCAGCCGTCAAGACCGAGCCTAAAGCCATAAAGACTGACGTTATTCCTCAGCAGATCACGAAAACAACCCAGGAAGAATCCGTCATCACCGCTGCCGAAGAAGCAAAGAAGAAGGAAGAAAAGAGAAGGGCCGCGGAGTATCAAGCCAAGAAATCGCGATTTGCGGATTTACTCAAAAATGCTCGACATAATGAGACAGTAGAAGATGAGGAGTCTTCCGATAAATCTGAAGCTACCCAAGGAACACCACTATCTGATGTCGATCATGGCATACGTGGAGCACTCGGTAACCGCCAGGTCTTGCATGTTCCGACCATTACAGACAATTCGCAAAAGAAAGGACGAGTCGTCGTTAAGATCTGCGTAAACAGCGCAGGACGAGTGGTAAGCGCAGTCTACACTACTATGGGAAGTACGACGAGTGATTCCTACTTAATTGGTTTAGCAGAAGAAGGGGTGAAGGGTTATCGATTTTCGAAGAGCCCAGTCCCAGAAGAATGCGGTAAGGTTACGATCGACTTCTTGCTAAAGTAATTTCACTCCACCTCCCTCCAGCCTCTCGGTCCATTATGTCTACCTTGTGGAAGAGTAGGAGATACATGCAGGACGATTCAGAAATATTGGCCCTTCTTAAGAAAGGAGACGAGAAGGCAGTAGAGTATCTCTTCTATCGATTCTTTGATTATCTGTGTAGCGTAGTATATCGTGTCATCCATGACTACGAAGCTGCACGAGATGTAGTACAAGATCTGTTCTTCGAGTTGTGGAAGAAGCGAGAGACCATCGAGATTCAGACCGCTTTGATGCCATACTTGCGCCGTGCAGCAGTCAATAGGGGATTGAACTACATCAAACGGAAGCGTATCGTAGCTCATCAGGATGAAGATGCTGCAGCGGATATTCCGTCCACAGAGGTCTCCAGTCAAGTCAAGCTTGAAAAAGAAGAACTCGAAGCGCGAATACATCGTGTAATCGACAGTCTCCCACCGAAGTGTCGATTAGTCTTTTGTATGAGTAGATTCGAAAGTCTGTCGTACCAAGAGATTGCAACATCCCTTGAAATATCAGTGAAGACAGTAGAAAACCAAATCTCTAAAGCCCTCAGGATCCTTCGTGCTGAGGTACAAATCGAGGCGGCATAATCATGAAGTGCAAATCATATGACAAAAAGTACTACATCATGATGGGGGCATGTCATATCTCCAGCTGTCTACCATATGTAACCCTTAGATAGAAGTTGTGATGGATGGACGGACTTACACCTTAATACACAAAGAGATCACCGGAGAGTTGTCCGAGAGTGAAGCTCAAGAACTACGTTCGATTCAGGATGTCGTTGATACTCGCGAAGTCCGAGAAGACCTATCCCTCATCTGGAATCTGAGCAAGGAATACTATCCCCAACAAGATTGGAAAGCTGATGATGCAAAAGCACAGTTCCTCAGCCGTATAAACGAAGAGAAATCAACTCTTAAGTCTGCTGAAAAAAGTACGCGAAGTAACTCGGGCAAATACATATTGATGGGCCTCGGTCTTCTTCTCGCAGTCGCTGTAGTGGTGTATCTCACTACGAACGATTCTCCCGAACTGGAAATGCGCGCTAATGACGAAATCATGTATGCTGCGCTGGAAGACGATACAAAAGTATGGTTAGGTCAAAATAGTGCGCTTTCATTTGACAATTCAGGAGATCGTAGAGTTGCAAAGCTTGAGGGCGAGGCCATCTTCGACGTGGCACCAGATCCTGACGTACCATTTTCGGTAGATCTTGGAGGTGCCACCTTTGCCGAAGTTTTGGGAACATCATTTAAGGCCAGCAGCACCGACAATGAAGGAAATGCGACTATTCAGGTCCGAGAAGGTCAAGTTAGATTCTACAACATAGAGCAATCGGAATACAACCTCATTCTTCAAGCTGGAGAAGAAGGTGTGATCAATATCCAGTCAGATGTAGTTAACCGCGTGTCAAGTGCAACGACAGCATCTCTTAGTCAAGGAGATTTCCCAGCAATGACTGACGTATCTCTATCGGAGGCATTCGAGATTTTATCCAACGTATACGGGGTGAACATTAGTTATGACGCTCAGCGGTTTTCGACATGTGCCTTTGGAACTGGTCTCAATGCAAGAGTTGGATTGCAAGATATCTTAGATGCGATCCAAGAGATACATCCACAGATAAGCATCACTGCTGCGCCACGCAGTACCTATGTCGTGACTGGGACGTGTAGTTAAGATCCTACCTTATCCACTTCTCCGAACAGCTGAGGCGTCCTAAATGGCTATCTTTGATGCTTACCTGTAGCGCGTCGATTGAAGGCAAACCGTACACCTATTTGCAACATTCAATGGCACAGCTATCTCCTTCCTTTTGTTCTGGTTGTTGTATTCCAGACTAATCTTAGCGCCCAGCAACTTCCCGACGAGGTGGAGTTGTCCACTACTTTTTCAAAGATTCCTCTTGATAGTGCATTGTTGGTACTAAGCGCCGCCAGCAACGTCAATATCTCTTGGAATCCCGCAGATCTCCCTACCGATAAGAAGGTATCCTTAGTAGCCAGCTATCTAAAGCTTGGACTTGCACTCGATAATGTCTTCGTGGGTACTGATCTCAAATACCGAATCATCGGAAACCAACTTGTTATCGTCCGTCGAACTGCGGTTGAGCCTCCGACAGATGTGGCTACCATTCATGGTAGAATTTCTGATGAGCAAGGAGAATTACTTGTGGGAGCCGTCATCTTCAGCGATGACTATGTCTATAACGCGGTAGCAAACGAATATGGATTCTACAGTTTGAGTGCGCCCACAGGTCAGAAGTACACCTTGAATTGTTCTTATCTGGGTTTTGAGCGCCGCGCTATCAACTTTGTTCTGAGCCGAGATACCAGCGTTGACATCACGCTACGATCTAACAATGTGCTCAATGAAGTGGTCATCGTCTCGGATCCTCTTGCATATCAACCGACCATTCACGACAATAATGCAATGCCCATTCACCTCCTCAATGGTATGGTAGCCTTAGCAGGTGAGCCCGACGTCATACGTATGATGCAGATGCAGGCGGGTGTATCCCCTCAAGCAGACGGCTTTGGTGGTTTGCAAGTTCGAGGAGGCAGTGTTGATCAAAATCTGATCTTGCTGGATGGTGTCCCACTATATAATACCGGTCATGCATTTGGACTGTTTAGCACTTTTAACCCTTCTACCGTAAAGAGTGCCAATCTTCTCAAAGGAAGCATCCCCGCCAGATATGGAGGCCGACTCAGTAGTGTGGTTGATGTCCGTGTCAAGGAAGGAAATACGGAAAAAATTTCGGGTGACTTTGGGATCAGTCCTCTGATGGCTCGAGCAACATTAGAAGGGCCCATATCCAAAGGGAATAGTTCGTTCCTACTCTCAGCCCGTCGAACCATCGTGGATCCGTGGTTGAAGCCATTTAGTCGGTATCAATTCGAACGAAATGATGAAGAGGGGCAAGTCGATTTCTTCTTTTACGATCTGAATGCTAAGGTCAACTTCGAGCTCGGTGATCGCGATCAACTATTCTTCAGTGGCTACATGGGTAGGGATCGTTTTGCAAATCAGGTTCAGGGAAGTATCAACCTCAACACAGGAGATGTGGTAGAGGAACTCAACAATGATGAACTCTCTTGGGGGAATGAGATTGCTACAATGAGGTGGACGCATCAGTTTGGAGCATCGGCGTTTGGTACAGGCCACATAAGTCTGTCACAGTATGATTTTGACAACTTTGAGTATGAGAGAGTTCGGTTCAATCCTACTTCGTTAAATGAAAGTTTGGATTACTCTACGCGACTATTCTCCTCCGAGATCTCTGACCTTATCGCGGGTTATGATCTCGATGTCTTACTAAACAGGACTTTCAGGGCGCGCTTAGGATTTAACTACACGGATCATCAGATCGCTCCAGGAGCCGATTTTTCGGTAACCGCTGACGGACTATTGGACAGTAGTTTGGTGATCACAAAGGATGATCTCATAGCGGTATCTGATTTCGAGTCGATAGATGGTACTGAGTTTCGGTCCTATGTCGAGGGGGAGATTGATATGGGACCATTCATGCTTAACGCTGGTGCACATTATGCCAGGATAGGTACTGGTGAGGAAACATATACATCGTTACAGCCTCGGCTTTCTTTGCGTTGGGATGTATCCAAGGATCACTCTTTTCGTATCGGTTACAGCGAAATGGACCAATACCTGCATCTACTAAGGTCCTCAGGTCTCGGGCTACCAAGTGATGTATGGTTACCCAGTACAGACGACCTGCCACCAGAGCAAGCTCGACAGTGGACGGCTTCATTTTCGTCGAACCATCAAAATGGATGGCATTGGTCGATATCTGCGTACCAGAAGGAGTTCACATCTATCGTAGGAATGATTCCTGATGGGTCAATTGATATAAATGAGACAACGGCATGGGAAGGCGATGTGCCAGTGGGTGAGGGGGTAAGTCAAGGTATTGAAGTTCAGATTGGAAAGTCTGCGGGAGCAATCAAAGGTTGGGCAACGTACACCTATGCGTCAAGTGATCGAACCTTTGTAGAACTCAATGGTGGAGAGTCGTTTCGGGCAAGTAGTGATCGCAGGCACACCTTGAACCTTAGTGTTTTGGGACAGCTCAATGATAATTTGGAGTTCTCGTCTTCATATGTATATGGCTCTTCGGCTCCTGTTACCGTACCCACTTCTCTACGACCCGTTCCTGTGAATGGTGATATCGTCTTTCTACCTATCTATAATGGTATCAACAATAGCGATCTGCCGACCTATCATCGTCTCGATATAGGAGTGAATCTTTACAACGAGTTGGATTGGGGTCACCAAAGAATATCCTTTGGTGTCTACAATTTGTATGGACGGAGAAATCCGTTCTATGTTGACTTAGTACAAGATCTCGACGGTGGACCACCAAGATTGGAGCAGGTAAGTATCATTCCGTTTCTGCCTTATGTAGGAATTGGACTGTCTTTTTAATGCTCTACACCTTTTCAGGTAATTTCAGGTGCGTAGTTGATGATAGTGAATCGCTTACGTATCGTATAGAATCTTAATGTGATTGACGGACCATCCTAATTCACTACTTTCGTAGAATTGTAAACGTCAGATATGTGACATTCTATTGATGGCACGTCTGAATATTGTTCTGTCGTTGTAAAGTGAAGCATCATCTACTCATTCTCGCAATCCTTCTAACCGCAATGTCATGTAGAGATGATTTTGCCGTAGACTTTGATGAGAGTGTTGATAATTCATTGAATGTAAATGCCCAATTGGTGGCGCAGCGGCCAATATCGGCGAGTATACTCAAGACAGTTGGATTTAATGTTGACATTGCTGAAGCCACTGTTACTGACGCTGAAGTCATGTTCACGGGGTCTAATGTGGCACAAGGAGAACTTGCCATGTACTACGATCCTTCAACTAACGAATACACCATAGATCGAAGTGAGGCTATACTCCTGGAAGGGCATGACTACACTTTGACCATCGAAGACAAGGAAAACCCTAATGAATCCATAACCGCAACCACGCGCATTCCCTTTGCGGTACGAGCAAAGGATTGGAGCCTGTTCGAGCAGACTTATGTCATCGCTGCAGATGGAAGCCGCTATTGGGAATCGGAACTAAGTGTCTCACTAAATACCCCAAAGGAGCTCCCTGCATACTATCACATCATTCCTTATCGAGGGATTACAGTCGAGCAGCGTGATAATCAGGGTCAAGTAATCCTTACTGATTTGGACGGGCGGCTTGAACTTGAGGTTGTCCAAGTGCTCTCTGATCGCGCTGGTGTCTTTGAGTTTGAGCATCAGCTTGGAGTATACGCGGATCAGTCTCGGCTAAGTGATGACGAAATCTCCATCAAGGTCAGAACAAGCGAACCGCTTAGAGAAGGAGAAATCGTACGCAGATTGGAGGTAGACATCTTTACCCTCTCAGAAGAATTATATCGTTACGACGAAAATATCCACCTCCACCTCATCAACGTAGCTGGTAACTATAGCTCATCTCTACCTACCTACACTAATGTGACCAATGGTCTTGGCGTAGTTGGGGGATGTAGTCTAAGTACCTTGTTGATACCTTAGGTCAGATACTTAGTAATATCATAGGGGTTACGACTGTAAAGCCATTGGCTACTCTCAATCAATTTACATGACTGAGCATAAATATCAAGTTGTACTGGAATGGACCGGCAACAAAGGAGCAGGTACCTTCGATTATCGATCCTATAGTAGGAGCCATTCTATCCGTGCAGATGGCAAGCCTGAGATTCTTGGTTCATCGGATTCCTCGTTCAGAGGTAATGGTCAGAAGTATAATCCAGAAGACTTGTTTTTGTCGTCGATTGCTTCATGCCATATGCTGTGGTACTTACATCTATGTGCAGACTCTGGTGTAATTGTACTGAAGTATGTCGATCGTCCACAAGGAGTGATGAGGATAGATGTCGATGGAGCTGGAAAGTTCACAGAGATAGATCTGCATCCAGAAGTTGTAGTATCAGTCGACTCAGATCTGATAAGGGCTGAAGAGCTGCATGTTGATGCTCATCAAAAGTGCTTCATTGCGAATTCTGTGAACGTGCCCATCCTCCACTATCCAATTATTAGCAAGGGTTGAGGAATGATTGCTAAAACTCAACTTTTACTCGAGCCCGAAGCCCTAACCCTCTGGATCCAAATAATGATGGTACATCTGGGCCATCGTTATAGTTGAACCTCTTAACGACGTCCACTCGCAAGAATTTGAAGATGTTACTCACGCCAATACTACCCTCCATGTAAGGACCATCAGTGAAGGTTCTTGTCAGTAGATTCCCATTCTCGTCAGTTTGGAAGCCGGGAAGAGAAGTATTTAACACTGGATCATTACCGTCCGAGAGAGAGCCATATACCAGCTTAAACGTAGCGATCTCACGTAGTTGAAGCTTCTTAAAGAGTGGGATCTTATTGAAAAAGAACCCTTTGAAGAAGTGCTCAGCTCTCAAGAAGACATGCTGATCACTTACAAATTCTAAGAAATTCATCAGGTTGAAGCTCTCCTTTTGATAGGCGAAAGATTGGTTCGCTGGAGGTATGAATAATTCGGTGTAGGGGAGATCTCCAAAGATTTTGCCCGCTTCAAGTCCAAAGTTTGTATGTCCTAAGACACTCATATTAAAACGCTTAAAGAAGCCCAGTTCAACCTTGTGATAAGCAAAGTCACTACCGAGAAAGTTGCGAAAAGAAGTTTCGTAACGCAGATTGAAGATTGGATACTGGTTGATAATGGGTCGTCGATATTGTCGACCCTGGATGAATTGCTTGTTCGGAGCATACTCTAAGGCAACACCAATAGAAGTTGTCTCAATACTTTCCAATAGCGTAGGTTCCTGACCAGGTCCGTCCTCGATATTAAGAACAAGATCGCCGTATGGTCTTCTGTTCTTATCTGAGAAGAAGAAATCTGTCGCAAATCCTGGAGTCTCGCGTGTGTATTCCAATCTGAATTCACGGTCAAAAAACATATTGCTTGTGTTTCCTCTGCGGAAGGACAGGAGAACATTGTCATTCTGGATGAACTGTAGCTCTTGTCCAGGGAAAGTGACATCTTCCTGATAGATGGCTCTGAGGTAGTGTCGCGGATTTATTTTCCAATTGTCATTAAAGCTGTAGGTCATTGCGCCTCTGTACTTCCATCTTTCGTCCCTAATGCCATAGGCCACATATCCATCCAATAGAACATTTTTGTCAAAGTTCAGATTGGTCTCGGCCCCGAGACGGATACGCGATCCTTCTACCTGATTGAAACTGTAGAAAGTGGGCACTGGTCCAACATCGAACTTATCAAATGGGATGTAGCCTGTAGTGACAATGCGAATCCCAGTCACCAGACGACGATAGGCAGGCAGAGCTGTCAGGGTATCTATCATCTCATAGAGGTCTTGCTGATTATCAGTAAGTTCTACAATTCGATTCTCGTTCCAGTAGTCATCCGACCTCTCAAAGGCTCCATCCAACTCAATGACACGCTCAAGATTGTCGTACAACGAGGGATCCTCGGCAGGGTCAAAATTGTAATTATCATACGCGATCGACCTTGTCCCATAGAATCCTATACCATTCTTAGCCACACTAAAATCGATGGTAATCTCATCCTGTGAAAGCACAAAAGCATCGTCGAGTGGCTCGAAATCCTGCCTTACGTTTAGGTCACGAACGAAGTTGAGATTGATATTACCAATGATGCCAAAGTCAGCTCTCACCACCGTGTTCAACGTATCATCCGAGACATACAGGTCCCCTGTAAATCCAAAGTTGGACTTGTTTCTCGGGATGAAGCCCAGCCGAATACTGGGTATGTCGTTAACCACTGTGGTATCCAGGATGTAGAATCTGTAGAAGTTGATAGCCAGTGGTGATATCGGACTGATAAATTGATTATCCAAGATGGGTATGACGTTATCGTAGATGTCGATATCCTGGTAGAGAAAATCAAGTGCGTCCGTGATGCTTTGATCATCTAACTCCTCGTGAAACTGCGTGGACCGGACACCATCTCTGTATTCCTTGCGAGATTCTGGGTTCTTGCGGTAGTATACAGTGGATTTGATCTCGCGTAGAAAGATGGGAAGAAAGACCTTTCCGTTGATTTGAGAAGTATCAAGATAGTTCCACAGAAGGTCGAAGTTGTTAAAGATCTTCCTCTCCTTGAACTGCTTGGTGATGTTGTTCAGATCAAGTTCGATCTTTTCGTACTGCTCGTAGCTGTAATGATCTTGACCTTCCAGGCGATTTTGCTTCTTATTTGCTATCACCTTGCGCATGAGGTCTACGGCTGGATTATTCTTCTTGGAGTATTTGCCCCGCTTTGCGATTATTTCAATGTTGATGTCGAGTTGGACGGACTCAGGAGATAGACGAAAGTCAAGGTTCCGATTTGTTGACTCAGGTTTGACGTAGACACATTGATCTTCGAAGCCCAAGAAGCTGGCGCAAAGACTGTCAGTCACAAATCGGCTGTCGATTTCATAGTAGCCATCGAGATCTGTAGTAGTTCCAACACTGGTTCCTTTGAAAACCACATTGACGAAGGGGAGTGGCTCGTTCGTAGTCGCATCGTAGATATTTCCACGCACCTTAGTCACTCCCTGCCCAAAAGCAAGTGAACCAAGACTAACTAATACAATGGCGTATAGATATTTGTACATCTGTGTCATAGAGATGAAGTCACATTAACGTAAAGGAGATAGGTAGCCTTATGGAAGTATGTGGCTGACAACGTTAATGGTGAGAAAAATTGGTTGTTCGTTTGCATAGCGCTGACTGCAGTGAGCAGTTTCACTTCGATATAACGTCTTCCACAAAAATTCGTTTCCCTCCACCAAATAATCTTGTTACAACATCGAACTGACGATTTGGCGACATGACTTTGAGGACATTGGTCGGACCTGAATCCTGATTTTTTGTCTTATCACTACCTTGCCTCCAAACGAGTCGTATGTACAATTCGCGTATCGCTGGCTTGGGGCACTACGTCCCAGAACAGGTGGTGACTAATGATGATCTCACTGCATATATGGAGACTTCTGATGCCTGGATCCAGGAGAGAACAGGGATTCGAGAGCGTCGCTATGCTAAAAAGCATGAAGAGACAACGACCACACTTGGCGCCCGTGCTGCAGAGCAAGCAATAGCAGATGCTGGTATCAAAAAAGAAGACATTGACTTCATCATTTTCGCCACATTAAGCCCAGACTATTTTTTCCCCGGCTGTGGAGTCCTCTTGCAACGAGAATTGGGTATTACAAATACCGAAGTAGGAGCACTGGACATACGTAATCAGTGTTCGGGCTTTATCTACGGAATCAGCGTAGCGGACCAATTTGTCAAGACGGGTATGTACAAGAATGTGCTATTGGTAGGTGCTGAGATGCACTCTATGGGCTTGGACTTTGATACACGTGGACGGAATGTCACTGTAATCTTCGGTGATGGGGCAGGAGCTGCGGTGATCCAACCTGTCGAAAATCCTCAAGAAGGAATCCTCACCACCCATCTCCACTCCAATGGCACCAATGCTGAAGAGTTGGCGATGATCACTCCCGGATCCCATGGCGGATATCACTTGGGTAGAGACAAGTTTGGATTTCCGGCAGAGGACCAACCCGGCGGAATCTATATCACCCAGACCATGATCGATGATCACCTCATCTATCCGAATATGAACGGACCGTTGGTCTTTAAGACTGCTGTTCAGAAGTTCCCAGAAGTAATCCAGGAAGCACTGAAGAAGACAAGCCTACAAGCGAGCGATATCGACATGCTAATACCGCATCAAGCCAATCTTCGGATTGCCCAGTTCGTCCAACGTGTGTTGGGACTCGAAGATGAACAGGTGTTCAACAACATCCAGAAATATGGAAATACAACGGCGGCATCCATTCCAATTGCGCTGTCTGAGGCTCGAGATGCCGGCAAGGTGAACCCAGGTAACTTGGTATGTTTAGCTGCCTTTGGAAGTGGGTTTACATGGGGGAGCGCTCTAATCAGGTGGTCATAACTTGTATTTACCTTCTTACCATTTTAGAATTTAGAAAGGAGTTTCACAAATTTCTTCTATTCTGAAAGTCACTCTGTCGCCAGCAGAACGCTGTGCGATCTGGTTGATAGAGGCTTCATCAAGTATCATCATCCTGGGGTATCCTCCTGTTGTCTGACAATCTCGCATCAGGATGATAAGCGCACCATCTGGCGTTAGTTGTACCGTTCCTGGCAGTACAGGACTTGAAAGCATGGAGTGTTGATGGCGAAGTTTCGGGTGTATCACGAGCCTGTATCCCATGCGACTGTTGGCAGGTGATATGATGTGATCCTGATTTAGAATCACCTTCTGCTGACTTTGGGATAACAAGTTCCACTCCGGACCTTGTAAGCATTGTGTTGGCTGTGATTGTGGAGTGGAGGACCTGAGGCGAGAATGAGTTGTCGTTCTTGGATGTGCTGTATCGAAGGAAATCTTGGATCCTGCAGACAAGGATTGGTTCTCATATCCATTAAGTGGGCTAAAACTGTTCAAGACGGGTTTCCGATTCATCTTTCGTGAGAATGCCATGTAGACTCTTGAGCCTTGGATGAATTGGTTAATTCTCAATTGACTTCCCGCTCTAACATCAAGAATCTGAGGAGTTATTCCGATAGTGTCATCCAGACTGATTTTAGCTATTGCTCCTGACAGAGCGATGCTCATGGACTCTTCAAAGAGAAAAATGTGACCTGCCTCAAACAGCTCTACTGTAGGACTCGATGGATCTATGCCTAACATACTATTTGCCGAGAGGTGACTTGTCGTATCCATTGCACCTCCACGAGGTACTCCCAGCTGTTCCATTCCTTTTCTACCAAGATCTACCAGGCAGAGATATGAACCGGCACGTTGGACGATCATCCCTAAGTTGGTTTGAATCTGATGCGATCCCCCCTTTTGATCTGCATAGGTGGTGATTTGTAAGGATCAAAAAAGAGATGATTAGTGTGACCTATGATATGCCAGCCTCCTGGACTATCTGTCGGATAAATACCAGTTTGAGTCCTGCCGATAGCTACGGAACCCTTAGGTATATGTAGATCAGGAGTAGCCTTGCGTGGCATATGAATGCGCTCGTCTAAACCAGATAGATAGAGAAAGCCGGGCAAGAACCCTATAAAAAAGACGTCGTAATCCTTAGAATGATGGATCTCTGCGATGTCCTCTGGATTCATCCCAAGTTGGACACTCATGTGTGTCATATCCTGATGTGACAGATCGTATCGAACATCGATCTGCCATATCGTCGAGGTGAACTCAATAGGTGATACTTGCTGAGATAGGAGTCCAGATATCTCATCCCAGTAGACATCAACCTTCCGATGAAACTCAACTAAAACGCTGTTATATCCAGCTACTAATGAGCTAACCTCTGTTGAGAACCGATCCTGAATCTGAGTCTCGAAACTGATCATCTGCTGAAGTAACTCTCGAGAAACTGGCTCTGACCACTTGAATAGAATTCCATGGGTCCCATACCTCTGTAGAGTAGGAGGCATCAGTCTCGTATCGCCTTTAGTATCTGTAGCGCATTTGGATTGTCACCATGGATGCACATGGTGTCACAAGACATTTTTTTGGTCTTGTTTCGGTCGATATGAACGCGTTGAGTATTCCAAATACCCAGCGCATGCTCTCTGGCCTCCATCGGATCAGTAATCACTGCATCAGGTAGTGATCTTGACTTAAGTTGAAGATTAGAGTTGTAATGTCGATCGATAAACCCCTCTAATCGGTATGTCGCATTCATCTCCACCGCTAACTGATGAATTCTACTCGAAGGTGGTACATAAAGAATTAGGTCAGGAGAGATCCGCTGACATGCCTGAATTATTGCTCCAGCCACCAATTCATCTTTACTGGCGCGATTGTATAATGCCCCGTGGGGTTTGACATGCGAAAGGGTCCCCCCAAGGGACTCTACAATTCCTTTTACTGCACATACTTGATAGCAAACAAAAGCTGTAATGTCGGTTGAGGTCATCTCCATGTATCTCCTACCAAAACCTTGCTGATCAGGATAGGATGGATGCGCACCAATTTCTAATCCCTGTTCTAACGCCAACTTTATGGTGGATTCGATCACTACGGGATCACCGGCGTGAAATCCACATGCGATGTTACAAGCATCGATATAAGGCATGAGAAGCTCCTCTTCGACCAACGTGTAGCGACCGAAGGATTCACCCATATCGCAATTGATATGCAGGGGCCGATCTTCTTGATTTGAAATGTTAGAATCCACCGATTACAGAAATATAGTCAACTTAAAAAGCCCCGGTGAAGGTATCCACCGGGGCTCTCATGAATGTTATAATCTTAGAACGGCCTTAGGGACACTCCGTCATATTCAGTAGGTCGCGAGCTTCTGCGATTGCATCATCGAACTCGGCTCGATCAGCAGCAGTCTCCGCACAGTCTCTGATTGGCTCAACATTATCGATGTAGGTTCGAGTGGCGTCAAGTAGTTGCTCGCACGCTTCGGTGGTAGGATTGGCGTTGAAAGCGATTATTTGATTGTTTAGCCGCTGAACTTCTGCATTAAACTCAGCTGCCAATGAGTCAGCGTCGCAGTCGATATCATCCCCGCAACTGAATGCAAGCACGCACAACAAGAGCAGCGCGAGTAGTTGATGAGTGTAAGATGTCATGATGTAGATATTAGAATGTTAATAATGTGTCGAAACTATAACCCAATTCCGTCTGCAACAAGAGAGTAACCTGCAATTACCCGGAAATGGGGACGTTTCTGAATTTCAAACAAAAGGTAGCCGAATCACCTCCGCTGAAAGTTGTTTTGCTCGAATCTGAACTTGTAAAAGCGTACCTGTTTTGTGGTACCCACTTTTGACATATCCCATTCCGATTCCCACGCCAAGCGATGGACTTTGGGTACCTGATGTTACATGTCCGATAACTTCTCCTTGGGTCGACAGAATACTATAGCCTTGGCGGGGAATACCTTTTTCGTTCATGCGAATAGCGACTAACCTACGGGGAACTCCTTCTTCCTTCTGGCGCAAAAGGACTTCCTTACCTACGAAGTCGTGATTCCACTTGGTGATCCATGCCAATCCTGCCTCGAGAGGAGAAGTTGTCTCATCGATGTCATTGCCATAGAGACAATAGCCCTTCTCAAGTCGAAGAGTATCTCGGGCTCCCAATCCGATAGGAGGAACTCCAGCATCGATGAGTAGTTGCCACACAATGGATGCATGGGCAGAATCGATGTAGAGTTCATATCCACCCGATCCAGTATAACCAGTGGCAGAAATCAAGACATCTGATACTGCTCCGACATTAGCCGTGGTGAACGTGTAATATTTCAAGTTGCCTAAATCAGCACTTGTAAGTCCCTCTAATACATCTTTGGCCTGAGGACCCTGAAGTGCGATAAGCGATACGCTATCAGAGACATTTTCCATCTGTGCCTCGACTTCGTTATGTGAAGAGATCCATTCCCAATCCTTCTCGATGTTGGAGGCATTGACTACCAGTAGGTACTCATGTTCTGCAGTTCTGTAGATCAACAGATCATCTACGATACCCAGTGCATCTGTGGGCATACAGCTGTATTGTGCCTGACCAATAGACAACTTTTCAGGGTCATTAGAACTAATTTTTTTGAGTAGGTCTATCGCATGAGGGCCCCTGATGTAAAACTGTCCCATGTGACTGACATCAAACATTCCCACTGACTGTCTAACTGCTTTATGCTCTTCGCTAACTCCCTTGTATCGGATGGGCATGTGGAACCCAGCAAACTCAACCATCTTGGCTCCAGCGGTGATATGGTCGTCATAAAGTGGTGTTCGTTTGATCATGCCTTAATTGGATGTAGCCACTTCGACCTTGTCAGCATAAACTTCGAGAGGAGCACATGTGCACATAAGATTGCGATCACCAAACGCATTATCGATACGACCTACACTTGGCCAGAACTTATTGGCTTTGACATAAGGCAATGGAAATGCGGCTTCAGTCCTGGAGTATGGTAACTCCCAGTTATCAGCAGCTACTATTTCATAGGTATGAGGAGCATTTTTCAGGATGTTATTTTCCTGATCTGCAGTTCCATCTATGATCGATGCTATCTCTGATCTAATGCCAATCATCGCGTCACAAAATCGGTCCATCTCTGCTTTTGTTTCACTTTCTGTCGGTTCGATCATCATCGTTCCGGGGACCGGGAAGGACACCGTAGGCGCGTGGAATCCATAGTCCATCAATCGCTTTGCAATATCAGCGACTTCTATACCATCTTTCTTGTATTCCCTGCAGTCGATGATCATCTCATGTGCTGATCGATCATTCTGATTTGTGTAGAGGATAGGGTAGTGATCTTCTAATCTTGCTTTTATATAGTTGGCGTTGATGATGGCAATCTCCGTTGCTCTTGTCAGTCCAGCAGCACCCATCATAGCGATGTAAGCATATGGAATGACACAGATACTGGCACTGCCAAAAGGAGCGGCGCTGATCGATCCTCCTGACCCAGGTACCTTTACCACGTCATGGGACGGCAAAAATGGAGTTAACTGTGCTGCGACTCCGATAGGCCCGACACCAGGTCCGCCGCCACCATGAGGTATGCAGAATGTCTTGTGAAGATTGAGGTGACACACATCTGCACCGATCAACGCTGGGCTGGTAAGTCCCACCTGAGCATTCATGTTTGCTCCATCCATGTACACCTGCCCACCAAAGTGATGGATAGTTGCACAGATATCTTGGATGTCTTCCTCGAATACACCATGAGTGCTTGGATATGTTACCATCAATGCTGCTAAGTTCTCAGCGTGCAACTCGGCCTTGGCCTTCAGATCACTTACATCAATATTCCCATCCTCGTCACAGTCCACAAGGACAACACGTTGTCCAGCCATGACAGCGCTGGCAGGGTTAGTTCCATGTGCAGAAGTCGGTATCAAGGTAACATTACGGTGCCCTTCGCCCCGAGATTCGTGATATGCCTTGATGGTCATGAGTCCAGCGAATTCTCCTTGAGCACCACTATTGGGTTGTAGTGACACCGCATCAAATCCAGTGATTTCGGCCAACCATCCAGTAAGTTCAGTAAGCATCTGTCGATAGCCTCTTACCTGGTCCTGGGGTGCGAACGGGTGTATGCCACCTACTTTTGCCCAGGTTACAGGAATCATCTCGGTAGTCGCATTCAACTTCATGGTACAAGATCCCAGAGAGATCATTGAGTGAGTAAGCGATACATCCTTATTCTCTAATCGCTTGATATACCGAAGCATCTCATGCTCGCTGTGATAAACCTCAAAGACATGATCGGTCATAAATCCAGATCTCCGTACTAATCGATCTGGCCAATTGAGTTCTACTGAGGAGGGTACACTCGTGGATTGCAATGATATATCGCTTAACTCGGCGAATAAACTGATCAGTGTGAATAGATCCTCCTCTGTGGTGGTCTCGTCAAGCGAAATACCTACATGACTGTCGTCATTGAAATATCTCAGATTGATGCTTTTTTCTTCTGCCAGCAAGCGCAGTTTCGAGATGTTCTCCACTTTGACCTTGAGGGTGTCGAAGAAGTGCTCATTGATTTGGTCAAATCCGAGAACACGTAGTTGTTCATGTAGGAAGTGGGTCAGACCATGAATGCGGGAAGCAATTCTGTGAAGGCCACTTGGTCCATGATAGACCCCATACATTCCGGCCATCACCGCCAACAGTACTTGTGCTGTACAGATGTTAGATGTTGCCTTCTCCCTACGGATGTGCTGCTCTCTTGTTTGCAACGCCATGCGATAGGCTGGATGCCCATGACTGTCCTTGGATAAGCCGATGATACGCCCTGGAATCTGACGTTTGTAAGCTTCTAAGCAAGCGAAATATGCCGCATGTGGTCCTCCGTATCCATATGGAATGCCAAATCGCTGAGTTGTACCTACCACTGCGTGAGCCCCCATCTCACCAGGAGGCGTGAGGAGCACTAAGCTCATCAGATCTGCTGCAACTACAACCTGTACATCCGCCTCTCGCGCAGCGGCGATAAGATCTGTATGATCATGGATTGCACCATTATTATCAGGGTACTGCAGAAAGACACCGTATAGGGCTTCGTCAGTTAGATCCAGGTTGGTCAAGGGAGAGATGACCAGTTCGATTCCCACGGCTTCTGCCCTCGTTCTTAGGATAGACAGCGTCTGAGGAAACACATTCTCGTCAACAAAGAATCGCTCTGCCTTCTTCTTGGATTTAGGGCGCTTGCCATAGAACATTGACATTGCCTCAGCGGCTGCCGTTCCCTCATCCAGAAGTGAGGCATTAGCTAACTCCATACCCGTCAGATCAACTACCATAGTTTGGAAATTGACCAAAGCTTCTAATCGCCCTTGAGCTATCTCTGCTTGATAAGGTGTATAAGCCGTGTACCATCCGGGATTCTCGAGGATGTTGCGCTGGATGACCGTTGGGGTAAGGCAATTGTAGTAGCCCATCCCGATGTAATTCTTACAGATAGTGTTCTGATCCATCAATTTCTCAAACGAGGTCAGAAACTCGTGCTCCCCTTTTGCCTCAGGAAGATTCATAGTTTCCTTTCGCCTAATACGTTCAGGGATCGTTTGCTCGATTAATTCACCTATTGATGTCACTCCGATAGTGGTCAACATGTCCTGAAGTTCGTCAGGGCCGGGCCCAATATGTCTCAGTGAGAAAGGATGTTCGAGTCCGTGGATGTCAATTTTCATTACCTCGATTAAGATTCCAAATATTAAACAATTGTAAATATTTACTTGCCTGATTCAGAGGTTGGTGATGATCGTTTTGACTGTTGCCTTATCCTTGGTTGATAGCGGTTGTCGGCAGTATAATTTCGCCAAACGCTATCATGGCATTAAAAAGGCAAAAATGAGTGTACTGGTTGAGATCTTCTGCATGAATCACCCTCTCACTCATTTGGTTTGTCTCTAAAGAATGGCGCCTTCTCACTCCAGCAAGCATGGGTCGTTGAGGAGTGTACCAATGGGTTCCAGTTGAGAATGCCGTATTGCAGTACCAGCTATCCGTGATTTCTCCATCCTTCGTCATAAGGATATCATCTGAATCTCCACGCTGTTCGAAAAGCTCATTGAGATTCGCCCGATCCGCGTATTTGTAGGAGTAATCGATGTGCGATGCATCTACCAGTTGTACAGTTCTTATGGGTCTGATCGCATATGTTTCGAACTCGATCTTCTGAATGTCCTTGCCAAAAGTGACTCTGCACTTATGAGTCCCAGTTTTCCAGTCCATGGGAATTAGAAGGTAATCCAGAAGATTGATAGGCGATGTATTTGACCAAAATGTCGCACGCGTCTGGTTTAGCCGTTGTTCATGCAAATGCAGAAGAGGAAACGTGCCGTTCTTGACTTGGATGGTTTCGATGAAGAGGAACATAAATTTTTTTGATCATTTCGTCGAATTCGGATTGGACTCGACTCATGGCCGTAATTCCGCCTCCACTGTGGTAATATAGCTCTGGACCATCTTGGGCCACTAAACGTATCATCACACCACTATCTAATCTCTCTCCATCAAAGATTCCACATACGCCGGTATACCATCCACGATCAACTTCCTCAGCTTCTTGGATGATCTCAAGAGTCCGACGTTTAGGAGCGCCGCTGATGCTTCCTGCCGGCAGCATGAGGGTGAATAGTCTCCCAATCTGATCTTGCCATCCAGAGTCCAGACGTCCTTGAATTTCAGAGCTAACCTGCAGTAGAGTGTCTTCAGCAGTCTGAATATGATCTATGTATCGCCAGCGCTTAACATGCACTCCTTTGGCTACTCTACT
>JBCBIX010000018.1:0-34390 GCA_038523965.1 Bacteroidota bacterium | reverse complement strand
CACACTCGAATATCGCCGGTCCACATTCTCCAGCGAGTCCAGTATCCTCGACCATCAACTGACAATTGTTATCATCTGTTACGATGACATTAAACGGGCGATCATCTACTCCACTGATCAACCCATCCATACCCACTGTACCAACAGCCGTCATAATGGACAAGTCTCCCACTCCACCAGATGTGGGCAGTCGGAACGACCCGTCGGACATACCATCCGTAGGACATGTCACATCTGTGACTGGACCCACAGTAATGGCATCTGGTTCAGTGATCATGAACTCTTGCTCTACAGTGGCTCCGCATGCATCTTCTAATCGAAGGACATGGGTGCCCGCTGGAAGACCCATCGCTGGTAGCATCACCTCGGTATTATTGATAAACACTCGTACCGGACCGTCAGAACATCCTCCAGTGATCATCCCGTCAAGGATGCCATCACTCTCTCCATTACAACTGACTCCAAATCCATTGTAAGTAGCGTTAATCTCATCCAGTAAATCTCCAATGGCTAATTCTACATCACCCTCCACGTCAAATGATCTGACTTCTTCACAATCAGAGTTGTTGTCACTGATCGTAACCATGTACGTGTCGGGAACGAGATCTGTGATCGACGAACCAGTATCACCGTTGGACCATGAGTATGATGCATCCACCGCAGCTGCAGGACGCAGATCGATACTGCCCAACATACTTCCCATAGCAGGTGTAACCAAAGGATCCAATTCAAACTTCCCAGCACCCACGGTAACCATGGCAGTGGCAGTACATGAGTTATCGTCTGTGATTGTTACTTCATAGTCACCAGCGACTACATCAGTAAGGTTTTCGCTGTCTCCCAGTCCACCTGTCCAACTAAAACTATATGGTGACGTACCACCACTTACATTGAGCATGATGGAACCTCCGTCAATACATGATTCATCGGTCACGGCCGGTGATGTTGTTATCTCCCCCGGATCGCGAACCTCCACAGTTCTGACAATAATGCTATCCTCCTCGTCGGTGCCTGTGAGCGTATACATCCCACCTGCGACACCTACCAAGTTACAGTTGGTAGATACTACCGCCCCGTTTTCGTCAACCCACTCGCACATGACGGCTCCGATTGTATTCTTGAATTCGACTGTCACAGCCCCGTCAGAGTCACCAGAACAAGAAGGCTGAGTAATGGAAAGCACGTCGACTGCTTTTCCAAGACATGTATCTGCTGTTACACTTCCATTTACAAGATCAGCCGTCAATGTCTGTTGGTTAGCACCCACAAACTCTATTGGCGTGGCTCCAGGAACAAACGTGATCGGCGTGCTAATTCCCTCTCCGCAATCTGCTAGTATCTCAAAGCACACTTCAAAAATGGAGGTGCCATCAGGGGCGGACTGAGGTGATGTCGGTGCATAGAGCAAGGACAGCTTGTCGGGGCTCTCAAAATTGAAAATATTGTTGCTTACTCCATTTAGATTGAATCCTTGTTGATTGATGTATCGTGCCACATCTGCGTCCCACTCAATTGCCCAGGCCATGCCTTCGATATTAGTGAATCGCTCTGTGGTAAACTGTACACAGACTGTGTCATTCGTTTGTCCTGCCTCATTAGAAGCTGTGATGACTAAGTCGGGCTCTGTATCATCAACGCCTATCGTAACTGACCCATCTCGCACAAAAAAGTCCAATGGCTCAGCGTCTTCACTGACTACCTCAAGAGGGAGAAACTCCCGATTAACGAAGGTCAATGCACTGCTCTCTCCTTCGCTACCGATGACATCAAAACACAATTCGAACAAAACACCACCATCTTCGACAGTCACCGGATCATCAGTAAGACCAATTGTGAAGAGTAAACCCAAGTCACCTTCATCCGCTTGTCCAGTGATGAAATCACTGACACTAACGGGAAGTCCTGCACCATTGACTCCAGTGAATGTAAGAACAGCAGGATCGAAGGTTATACCTCCCTGGAGAGCAGCAATATTGGTAAATTCTCGCGTCGTCACTGGGACGCAGATGTTCGATTGGTTATTTGTGAACACGTCAGGTACGATAAGGCCAACACCTACTTCTTCGACATCGTCCGAGCCCACAGTAAATGTAGCCTGAGCTGCATCCACATCCCTGGCTGAACCATTCACCCCTGCAACCTCTATCTGCACTGGAGTATCACCAAAACCAATGTTCGTAGTTGCTCCGGTTGATCCGATTACCTCAAAGCATAATTCAAATAGTGTTGCTCCGTCCGCGAGAGTCACTCCTTCCTGATCAAACAACCAGAGGATACTCATTTCGCCTTGATCAGCATTAGACACATTAGCACTAACAGAAGTAAGTCCTGCATCCATCAACTCCACATATCGCAAGACAGTCGGATCCCAGGTGATACCACCCTGAACACTACCGATATCATCGAAATTAGCCGTGGTCACGGGTATACAGATCATCGTATTCTCGGGCGCCCGCACATCTGAGAAGTTAAGTCCGACTCCATCACCACCACCTCCAGTCATGTCACATGAGGCATCAGCTATGGCTATCTCACCGCCCCTGGCTTCAATGTCGATGAAGTCAAAGTTGGTATCAAATACCTCTCGCTGCAGCGGTGTGTCTGTTATTTCCAGAGTCGTTCCCTGGCACAACTCGCCATCTCCAAATAGACGTAGCGTAAACAAGACTGTACCATCTGGAACGCTAACCGGTTGTGTATTAGGTCCACTCCATGAGATGGTCAACTCTCCGTCTTCTACTCCCGGACTGGTTGGAGGGACTCCGATATTACCATCCGAAAACTGAGAAATCTCGGTTGTTATATTTTGAATGCTGCTGTAGGAGAATACGGTACGATCCCAGTTGATCGAAAACTGCATGCCCACGATATCATCCCATCCATCCTGAACAACGACATCGATGTCAACTGTACCCCCTGGTGATGAGATGGTATCAGTTCCAAAACCGATGATGACCTGCGCCTGCAGGACAAAAATCGAGCTTAGGCTGAGGAGGAGGGAATATAAGACTCTGTTCATACCTGGGGCTTAAACCATTAATAAGCAAAAGTAGTAATGTTTACTGTACCCTTTACTTTACGAATACTCGAAAGGCCCTGCACATACATGCACGGCCCTTTTACTTTTTGTTCCAGAACGGTATTTAACAACTCAGGGTATCTCTCTACTTCACAATAACCAATGTGCGAACGTTTTTGGCGCCTCGATCGCTACAAAATGATCATCTTCTTGATCAAAGATCGCTTGCGGTCACTGATCTGATAGTAGTATATACCCTTATTTAAACCAAGGCCTTCTTTGCTGATCCTGATCTGATTTTGACCCGCTACAAAGACTTGACTTATGTCAAATACCTGTGCACCATTGATGTCAAATACAGCGAATTCGATCAATCCCTCTTCGGGTAATTCGAATTCAATAACCGTATGATCCTCGAAGGGATTTGGACGATTCTGATAGAGTTGAAGCTGACTGGTTTCCGCTTGGACCTTTACCAAATGAATGACCTCGGTGCGGAGATCACTGTCGTACATCTCGCTGACAAAAGAAGTACTAAGACGTAGGTCGCCCTCATGCTCGTCGCCAATGCTCTCAAACTGAACATCAAAGAGGATCTCACCGGCTTGAAGCTTTCGGAACTGATCTGTCGTCCAGACAATCCTCACTTGATTTTTCAAAACTCTAATCTGCTCGTCGCTGATATCAATTGTGTTACTCGTAATTCCTTTGAATGACATAGTACTTGGATCAAATTCTATGCCTAACTGCATCCCTTTAAGTCGTACGTCCTCAGATGCGATCAATTCGAAACGTCTTATGTTTTTTCTTTTGGATGGGCTAACAAGGAGGCCATAAGAGGCTACACTTCTGGCCTTACTTAGTGCGCTGTTAGCAATCGCATTCTGGTCAATATCACCCATCTTGATACCGACGAGATTAGCTGAAGCATCATGAGTACTCTGCACGACATACTGTGCTATATTCTCACGGTCGACTTTCGGGTCGGCCAATTGCCTCGCATCAACGAAAATCCACGATGGTCGCTTTGGAAATGAAGTAATGTCTCCAAGGAGAAGTCTACGCACCATCACGATATCCGTTGCAGAGATGCGGGCATTATCATCGACATCTGCTGCAAGCAACGATCCTATATCCTGGATAGGCTTTAGCCCCAGTATGTGCTGTTGCATAAGGATAATATCCAATGCTGTCACACCATTTAGATAGTTATCCTCTTTGCGGGCAGTCATCTCATATTCGTGTTCGGCCATAACATTGGCAAAGACATACTCCCCCTGCACGTCAGTTAGGTCAGTCATAGAAGCCATGCCAGATGCTAATGGGTCCAAGAATACACTGGCACTCTCGATTGCCACGCCATCTACGGTATGTATCTGGCCAGAAATATCAAGTGATGATGACGAAATATTACATGCATTATCGGTGTCCAAAACATTGATGACAGCCAGACAAGTCGACATATTCCCATTTGTATCCGTACCTACAATTTCGATAGAAGTAATCCCGCGTTCTTGACAGTCGAAGATTAAGGTCTCTGTAAGCGGATCATCAGTATCAGCGCGGCGCATCAGAAGATTCACGACTGGATCACAATTGTCGAACGTGCCATTGTCTACATCTCCGGTGGTCACAAATACATCCTGGGTCAGTGGATCGATCTCACGTTCAAAGGAGCGACAGCGCATCGTTGGCCCTGTTATATCACTTATCTCAAACGATTGGATAAACTCGCTTGTATTACCACAATCATCAGTAGCTCTCCATATCAGCTGGTATGCACCGATCGATAGTGGAAGTGAGAAAAAGCCACCATTTGTTTCAGCAATCACCTCCTCCTGATCAGGATCACTTACGATGGTATACGTCCAATCGATGGCCATAATATCTACACAGTCATCGGTGGCAACTCCAGTGGCCGAAACAATGGCCTGACAATTTGCTTGATCTGAAGTAAGGTTGACAGCACTGGCCTGTGTATTGATCGCTGGACCGCTTGTGTTAAGGATATCGATCGTCTGGACATACGTAAAGCGAGCGTTCGGGTCCTCTGGAAAACGACACCAATCGACAACTGTCCAGGTACGTAGCACACGCCGACAGACACCACTTACATTTTCAATGACACGATCCATAGGTTCTGATACCTGCACTTGGGTACAGATAAGACTATCTGGGAGCAGATTGTCAAGCTCCATCATTGTCGGAGGTACTGCTCCGCACGTGTTTACCATGCGGTCAGCAGGCCACATGATCATTGATTCTGAGAAGGGCATTTGGTTTTCGAATGAGATGCGCTCTGTACATATCACTTCATCCTCTCCGGTTAGATTGATCGACCAGGCGACATCTATGAATCCATCTCCGCACTCATCGATATCGCGCGCTACCTCTCTTATTGTCGGTGATAGATTATCGGCGATACATGGATTAACCGAACTTATCGTCGGAGTCATTAGCGAATTGATGTCAAATGTCTCATAGTTTCGACAATCCTGAATACCAACTGGTGTAGCACAAGTGACTTGTGGACCATCCCCTTTGAACTGGACAGTGGCTGAGGCAATGCATTCGCTGGTGAGTCCGGTACTATCGGTCACCTGAAACTCAACGAATATGGTCTTACCCACATCGGCACAACAGAACTTTACAAAGTCATCATAATCTGTCGGTGTATCACAGATGGTACTCGCCCTGTCGACACGACGAACCTTGTATGATGCTATACCACTACATCCGTCATAACTACCGTCATCAAATGATCGAGCAAACACCTTACCCAGAAATCGATCTGTCAAAGTAATGATGGTGCTACCATCACAGACTGCAATCGGAGGCTCCTCATCCACCACTTCGACGGTGAACATGCAGGTATCTACATTACCGCAGGCGTCCATGACAGCATACTGGACCATTGAAGTCCCCAGTGCAAAATCACGCTGCCCCGCAGGTGTTGTCATACTCCTTTCACCTCCAAACTGAATGAAGGATGTACCTCCGGGCTCTTTCACGAGAATGGTGTACCTCCAGTCGCTACACTCATTAGCAGCAACTACTGGATCAGCTAAGGTTACACGTGAAGTACATGTAGCAGGATCTGCAGTCTGACCAGTAATATTACCGCAGGATTGTAAGCTTATCTCAGTGTCCTCGACCTTGATGATCTGATGGAGTAAAGTGTCTTGTCTTGTACACCAGTCCAAGAGAAAATGCCGCCTTACTATCTTAAATGTATTCCCACATGTTGGAAACACGAGGTCATCGGTAGTAAGCTGAATATTGCAGAGACCGCGCTCCTCAAATAAGCTATCTATCCTATCAAACAAGGAAGTACCGTCGATATTTGGCAGCGAATTTTGGCCCGGTGCTTCACGATCAATTGACAGAAGGTATTCGACAGTTGGGTAGGGATCATTACAGTCCAACGCCATGTCATCGATATAATCCTTTGGAGCATCGATTGAGTCAAGAGGCAAACTCTCATAGTAGATCGTATCCTCACACTCGAGAAAGTTGCGATTGTTGTCCAAAACATCGTAAGCTAAGTATCGAATCGCAGAAAAACCATCCATGCAGAAGTTACCGTCCAACACATTGTTCGTGACGATAACTTCGATCTCTTCATCTCCACAATTATCGATGACATTAACTCGATCCTGAATGATGGAAGCTAACTGCTGCTCGGCATCCATGTCTGTGGCATATGGATCAGCACGCCAACACATAAGAGTGTCGTTCCCAGCACATTCTAATGGGGGTGGAAGCTTATCCTCAACCCGGATATAAGTCCAGCAACTCGGACCATTAGGTCGACCCATTTCGAAAATCTTGGCGCGTAGTAGTTGACCAACTTGATCACGCCCCACTATGGCTCCTGGGATCGTGTTTCCGTCAGGGTCCAGGAGTCGTACTTCATAAACACAGTTAACCACTGAATCAGATCCTTCTAAGATCACGTCGAAGGTGATCTCAGCCGTACACATGCTATTGACCGAGACATTAACGGTATCGTTACATGCGAATGTGCACTGTGCGGAGATAGTCCAACTGGATCCAGACAGCCATATGAATGTCAGGAATAAGCGGATCAGATGATTGTTCGAATGCTTCATTAGTTATCCTTTGGGTTCAGATAACTTTCGAAGGGTATACTCAGGGTAGGAGAAGAGATGGCATCAGAGATCGGGGGGATGCCGTATGTCTATTAAACCAACTGGTGATCGATGGCGAACTTGATGAGGTTTACCGTATTCCGTACGCCAAGCTTGCGCATAATGTTCTTGCGATGTACGCCGACTGTCTGATCGCTGATGTATAGCTGTTCGGCGATCTCCTTATTGTTCATCGCCTTAGCAATGAGTTCAAGTACTTCTTGTTCTCGTCGTGTTAGTTTCTTGCGCAGTAAGAATCGATCCTCGAAAGGTTGTGCGCGATTGTTTGTTTCGCCATTCTTACGTGGAGTAATCTGAAGTCCAGCGGCAAGGAACGTATGACCGAGCATGACTTCATTCACACACTCAGGTAGTTCACCGAGGTCATTGTATTTACTATAGAAGCCATCGGCACCATTCTGGAAAGCTTGCTTCACAAACTTGTGATCAGTGTATCCAGATAGGATACATACCCGTACACCGGGGTGTTCGGTCTTGATATATGGGATCAGCGCAAATCCATCCTCGTCTGTGAAGTTAAGCTCCATGAAGACGACATCCACTTGCACTTTGGATAGAATTTCTTTGAGCCGAGCGGCTGTGTTAGCTCTACCGATAATCTTGACGGTGGGATAATCCAGGTCCTGGATAACTCGCTCGAATCCATCCATGAACAATTCTTGTTCGTCTGCGAGAATTACGTTAACTGTAGACATCTACACGATTTAGTGTGTTACCAATACACCAGAGAGATATATGTGGCAACCAGACGCAATTGTGGCGCATGGACCATATATAACATTCTCAGGTTACATGGTATTGGACAAAAGGAATGCCAAAAGAGGGTATCCTACAGCTACGACTCACATATTAATTATCGTAATGTGCAAGTGACTTACTTACAGCAGTTTGTCCATTGACCGTAGTTGCATACTCAAATCCTGGTTTCATGGCAAACGCACCTGTTCTACCCATTTTATCGATCGCGATATAACCAATCTGGAAGTCGGCGTTGGCACGATTATTAACGATGCGAAGGACTGCTTCTTCGCATGCCTGCTGAGGTGTCAGACCTTGTCTCATTAGCTCTACGATGAGAAAAGACCCCACTGTCTTCATAACCTCCTCTCCTACTCCAGTCGCGGTAGCTGCTCCGACGGCATTATCGACATATAAGCCCGCTCCGATGATAGGGCTATCTCCCACTCGCCCAGGTAGTTTATACGCCATACCACTCGTACTGCACCCACCACTAATATTCCCATCGGCATCGATCGCTATCATTCCTATGGTATCGTGATTATCTGCTTTAGTCTGTTGAGTCTTCCATTTACGCCAGGCAGATGAAGCCGTAGCGGTGAGCAAATTTGTAGGCTCAAAGCCTTGTGACAAGGCATAGTCATAAGCTCCTTGTCCGCTCAGCATTACATGCGGAGTGCTGTCCATGACAAGCCGGGCTACCGAGATCGGATGTGCGATCTGCTGGAGATATGTCACACTACCTGCATTACCTCTATGATCCATGATACAAGCATCTAAGGTTACCGTACCAGTCCTATCCGGAAGGCCACCAACACCTACAGATTGATCTGTTGTATCAGACTCTGTTATTCTAATACCTGCCTCGATAGCATCAACTGCAAGTGCCCCTTCCGATAAGTAGGCGAATGCGGTATCGTTAGCAGCGACATTAGCCCATGTTGACATGACCAACGGTCTAATGTCATCTCTACTCTCAGTCTGAGAAGTAGAGTCACATGCTACATATAGCAAGACAAGTGCGGAAAACAATAGGTATCTCATGTCTCTCAAAATAGTGCCTTCTACCATTTCTATACTTGCAGGATCCCTTTCTCGGTCCATGGCATGTATACCTACCTTTACGACATTCTAAAATAGAATAGATGTCAGATCAAAAGGTTAGGGTACGATTTGCACCATCACCAACCGGACCACTTCATATAGGCGGTGTTCGAACTGCCCTGTATAACTACCTCTTTGCTCGTCAGGCGGGGGGTGATTTTTTACTTCGCATCGAAGACACCGACCAAACACGTTATGTCGAAGGAGCCGAAGAATATATCCTCGAATCCCTCAAGTGGTTAGGATTAGAGCCTGATGAGAGCATCCAAAACCCCGGCGCCGTTGGCCCATATCGCCAATCAGAACGCCGAGGGATCTATCAACAACATGTAGAGGAGCTCATTCGTACGGGAAAGGCATACTATGCTTTTGACACTGCAGAAGAATTAGAAGCCATGCGCGAGCGAGAAACCGCAGCTGGACATCATAGTCCAAAATATGACGCGCGTGTCCGGATGACTATGCGCAATAGTATCACTTTGAGTAAGGCGGACACTGATCAATTGCTTTCATCTGGACATCCATACACTGTTCGTATGCGTATTCCTACTGGAGAAGTTGTGACATTCTCCGACGAGATACGAGGTACAGTACAGTTCTCTACAGATGAGTTAGACGATAAAGTACTACTCAAAGCAGATGGACTACCTACATATCACCTGGCTAATGTGGTGGACGATAAGTTGATGAAGATCACTCATGTCATCCGAGGGGAGGAGTGGTTATCGAGTACGGCACATCATGTGCTACTGTATCAATCCTTCGGTTGGGAGGCGGAGATGCCTGTGTTTGCCCATTTGCCACTAATCCTAAAACCAAGTGGCAAGGGAAAACTGAGTAAACGAGATGGTGCAAAGTTTGGCTTCCCAGTATTTCCTTTGGAGTGGAAGGATCCTAAGGAAGATGAGATCTATGGAGGGTTTCGAGAGATGGGTTTTCTCCCGGAGGCGGTATTGAACTTCTTAGCCTTCATGGGATGGAATCCAGGAACAGATGAGGAAATATTTAATCTGGCTTCTCTTTGTAAGGCATTCTCCATGTCGCAGATTAACAAATCGGGAGCGCGGTTTGATTTTGACAAAGCGACTTGGTATAACCAGCAATACATCATCCAAGCAACTGCAGAAGAACTTCATGCGCTCACGGTATCGGCATGGCCAGAAAAAGCTACTAAGGAGTATATCCAATCAGTCATCCGTATGTTTCAACCTCGGGCAGAACGATTAGCAGATCTTTATGAGAAGTCCACTTACTTGTTCAGTGCACCTGCCACATATGTGGACAAGCCGCTCAAGAAAAAGTATAAGGTCCAAAATCATGAAGCATTTGCGCAGATCGCTACGATGGTGGGTAAGTCCGACTCATCAACAGCTGTGGAGCTTGCAGATTTGGTAAAGGGCTATATCACTACTCAGGAGCTTGGTTTTGGAGCTATCCTGCCTGTGCTTCGGATCTTTATCACAGGTGGTATGGAAGGACCTGATCTATTCGACATGATGCACCTACTCGGCGCATCCGAATCTGAACTACGAATCCGAAATGGACTGCAATATGCTCATCAACTCAAATCAGGTGAATAAGAAAAAATCCAAACCGAAACCTGCAGATCTGCATAAGGATCTCAAAGGTTTTGATCTCAAGATCGACCCATTCGGACAGATGGAGTCCACGCTGCCAATGTCAGAGATCAACGACTTTCTGAATGATAAAGTAGATGATCCAAAACTCCGACACCTTCGCGAAGAAGAGTAGTACCTATCCCCAGAATCAAACCGTAGGATACACCCTACTACTGATCATCTGGTTGGTTGGCATAGTTGGGTTGGCTTGGATTCCCAGCCAGAACGAATTCAGTTTGATTCTTTTATTCGGTGGTAGTGCATTCGTGAGCTACTACCTGCTGTGGCGATCTTCTGGAGATCAGATTTCAAGGCTACTTGTGCTTTGTGTGATTGGAGCAAGACTTGCTGTCGTTCCAACGTTTCCAAATCTGTCTGACGATATCTACAGATTTTTATGGGACGGTAGACTGCTGCACTTAGGTATCCACCCCATGTCAGCGACTCCTACGGACCTGTTGACCACGCTTCCTTCCTGGTCAGAATCTCTATATCCATTGTTGAATAGCCCTGATTACTTCTCAATCTATCCGGCAGTACCTCAAGGCATTTTCTGGTTCAGCACCCTCATATTCAGCAATTCTCTACTGCCTGAAGCCATCCTGATGAAAAGCATTCATTTCGCGGCTGAATTAGGATGTCTTCAGTTGCTCTGGCTGCTGATCAAGGACTACGGATTACCACTTCGCAGTTGGCTACTCTATGCGCTGAATCCGCTTATCATCATCGAAGTGATCGCTAATGTCCACCATGAGGGTATTATGCTCTGCTTTGTGTTAGGGGGCATCTACCTGCTTAGACGTGAGCGAGCAGTGTTGGCGGGATTTTTCATGGCACTCAGTATCGCGACCAAGATTCTGCCTCTCCTCCTCTGCCCTCTCCTTTTCTTTTATCTGAAAGGAAGATCCAGGTGGTTATTTACTGGGAGTACAGTCATCGCAACCGGCATACTCTTCTTGCCACTTCTGCTCGGTGTCGAGGGTAATCTTTCTGACAGCCTCAGCCTATACATGAACAAATTTGAATTCAACGGGAGTATCTACTATCTCCTGCGCTGGTGGGGTAATCAGATTTATGGATTCAACCTGATCCACATCATCGGGCCGGCACTTAAGTTGGTTGCCGCTTTGGGCATCTTATGGATCGCGATAAAATGGTCAGAAATGGATCATCGCGAAAGCACCTTACCCTTAGGTCTACTGTTGACGTATCTCGTGTATTCCTGGCTAAACATCACTCTTCATCCGTGGTATATCGTTTTGCTAATCGGACTATCTGTGTTAACAACATTTCGATTTGTATTTGTGTGGAGTGGACTGATAATGCTGACTTACATCAACTATAGTGTACAACCATATGATGAAGTGATCTGGATCGTCGGCTTAGAGTATTTGGTCGTCTTTACTATGTTCCATATCGAATGGGCCCGACGAGGTATTAGCTTAGTCTCCCCCATCAAAAAAGGCCCTCAGAAATCGTCCTGAGAGCCTATGAATATATTTTGCTGCAGACATCGATTAATAGGTCCAAAGGTCATGTTCCCAGTTAAAAAGCTCTGCTTTGATAGCTTCTGACTCTAAAAGTTGATCGTAGTCGCTATCGGGATAAATGTCTTCTACTCTAAGTCCAAGAGAGTTCGATGACTTAATGATGTAACTCGCAAAAAATCTATTCTCAAACAAATCGTACCATGACATCGGAGAGGTGTCATTAAAGTCATTGGGTACGCGAATCCTGGCGAGGTTTTCTCTCATCTTAGGATAGTAGACCCAAAACAGGGGTAGGGAGTACTTAAACTCACCAGTGGTGGGATCAATCTCGTCCAATATTGGTGATATCCCCAGTATGCGAACCTTAACGACTGAAGACTCCTTATCGAAGTACCAGACTTCTTTAACGCGATATCGACTAATCGTTTGTGCATCAATCGGGTTGTCCGTGATAACTATCTTCTCTTCATATGTCTCTGGATCATAGACAACAGAAGTGTCCTTCTTATTGAGCATCCCATCTACCTGATCCATTGAGAGTTGATTCTTGAACTTCTCGTCTTCGAACAGCCTGATGTCACCGTTATCGGCGAGCTCCTGGATAATCTTGAAGAAAGGCTTGTCCTCGTTGCGAAAGGGCTGATTCATCTTCTCGCGAGTATCGATCACCCTCCAGATGCGTCGTTCCCAAAGAACATCTATCTCTCGTAACGGCTCGTAATCGAGAACCTTAGACTGAGCCATGAAGTTCTTCGGTACGATATCATCGTAATAGCCCTCATCATCAGCCCCAAACTGGGTCGACTCGAGGATTGTTTCTCCTTCTTCTTCATCTTCTGATCTGAGGAAGAAGTCATCATCCTGAGCTTGGAGAACTCCAGCAAACAAGAAGACTAAAACAAACGAATAGAACTTCATAATTCTCATTTTTTCAGTAATCGCTTACTGGATGTTAAATACCATAGTCCCTAAATCCCGAGCTACAGGATCTCCAGGGCACTTACACTTGATATTTTCGAAATAATAACGATCCCCTGGAGTGGCCTTAGCAACGATCCGTCTTGACTGATCACTGAATCTGGCTCCCGGGTTAGAAGATACCTCCGGATCCTGACGACGAGGAGCCCGAACCACTTTGAAGCCTGCGATGTCGCACTTGGCATCAAAGTCAAAACCATCTAAAACTGGTAGGATACCGGGCTGGGCCTTGAACGTTCCGCTTGGCATAGGTCCTCCCTTTTTTCGAGACAAGGTTGGAGTCGGATCAGGTATTCGCTTCACTCTGAAGTCCTTGGAGGCGTTGAATCCTGGAGCGCTAACATTGACTTTAGCAAACTGTCCAGCAGGAGTAGGATTGCTAACACGCACGTTATAGGTACCATCACCGTTTCTATTGATATTACCACCACCAGATCCACCCATGGCAACCTGGACTTTATTACTTGGTACGCCAGCTACAGACACTTCTACAGGATTGTCGACACCGATATAGAATACGTTCATTTTAGCTGCTGAGATCGTGGCCGATCGCTCACCAACTTCATATTCATATGTCTTACTGAACGTTTGCACCTCTTCTGTAACTGGATTTACAATAGACCCTTCAACGGTATAAGACTTCTTCCCAACTCCATTGGCTCGCTGAGTCCATGATGCCACACCCTCTTCATTGATCTGGAGTGGCTGACCATCTACTTTCAGATTGAGGCTCGTGTTCGATTCTTTTGACGCAGCGGCTGTGAGTACTACGTCGGTTTTGAATGTCTCGCCATTGATTACATAGGTTTTCTCTGGTGCCGAGAGTACAGTAAACTTGTCGATCACCACATCAGTGGTAGTACCAACTTTACCAGCTAAATAATTAAGCATGGCAGACTCAGTACTGATTACGTCGTTCTGGAACTTCCGCAGGATCGGCATCACCGCTTGCAGTGGCATCTGCTTGAAGTTGAACGTAGACCAATCATAGTTCGGATTGTTCGGATACTTATCCTTCCAGGTCTTATCATCGACAATCTCAGGAATCTCTGTCTCGAATTGATCACGATCCTCTTCGTCAATGAGTGCCAACATATTATCACGATATGCGAGAAGCTTGGTCTTCAATTCTTCACCTACGCCGTCATTAACTAAGAGACGTGTGGTTGCATCCTTATTTTTCTTACCTCGAAGTTCAGTGCGCTTCCCGTCCTTGATGACGTAATCTCCATCATCGTAGACTCCGTTTTGGTCACCACTCTGATCGATCAGTGTTTCGATCAGGTCATCAATCTCCGTGGCGATGTCCTTGGATTGATCTCTAATGGGATCGATTCGCTCCGCATAAGTTGCGAGAGTACTTTTCTTTTTAGCTCCGTCTCGGATCGCCGTGGGGAGAGCTTCATTATTCGCTTGAAGCGCTTCATTACTCTTTATAAGTGCTTTATCTACGATCTTAAAGGCGTTAAAAATCTCGGCAGAGACATTGAGTGCGAGCATCGCTGTTAGCACCAAATACATGATGTTGATCATGAGCTGACGCGGTTCCTTAGGAATAGACATGTGCTACTTTTTTTGTGTTGTACAAAAAGAGGTCTTGTCGAGACCTATGATCTAAGGGTCATGGCGTTGAGCATATTGCCATAGACGCCGTTCAGCGATGTCAAGTTGGTGTTAAGAGAAGCAAGATTTTGCTTGTACTCCTTGGTATCCTCGACAGTTTCAGACAACGTAGCCATTGCATCGTTAAGCTTCGAATAGAAGTTGTGCGCTGCTTTAAGCTGCTGTGATGTCTCACCAAAGTCAACTTCCTGCAGGGCCTTGAGCGAACCAAGACTCTTAGACATAGACTGTAATTCATCTAACATCCCACCAAGCTGGCCTTCAACCATATCAGCGTTCAGAGATCGACT
The DNA here is from genome assembly GCA_038523965.1 of Bacteroidota bacterium. Classification (GTDB taxonomy): domain Bacteria; phylum Bacteroidota; class Bacteroidia; order Chitinophagales; family Saprospiraceae; genus JAJRXG01. The sequence goes on along the minus strand of JBCBIX010000018.1, from coordinate 19,357 downwards.
TGCTTCGACCGCGTTGTTCTGAACGGCTCCAGCTGTGAGAGGAGTGAGATTACCAGAATACTTATCTAATCCTGGGTACAACTTCTCCCAGTAGTACTCTTTCTCTGGTCCAATTAATCCCAAAAAACCAAACAGAACAGCTTCGGTAATCAATCCAACTGACAATAGATCAATCTTCATACCTGCGACCTCTGGCATCGGCCATGATTGGATCTTGAATAGTGCACCTACCATAACGAGTGCTGCACCAACACCAATGATTAAATTCTTGAGATACTTGAAAGTGGATGAATGTAGAAAGCTCATTTTCTAATTGATTATTGGGTGTAGTATAAAACGAGGATGAAGCTGGGGCCTCTCCTTCTTAAAAATCATCTATGCTCCTTCCTAAGAAGGTCATGACAGAGCGGAAGCCGACATAGGACTTCGCCGAGTCTTGAAATTCGTAATCACGAACACCAGTCTGCAGGAAGTGATACACATCCTTCCATGATCCTCCGCGCACGACCTTGAGCTTATAGTACTCTGGATCGTCCTCCTTCGCATCGTATTTTAAGTCAGGATTCAAGTCATGGATATGTGCAGATGCACTTGGATTATACGCAGTCTCTGTCCATTCTGATACATTACCAGACATATCGTATAAACCGTAATCATTGGGGAAGTAGGATCCTACTTTGACCGTATGGAGGCCACCGTCCTCTGCATAATTACCACGTCCAGGCTTGAAATTGGCGAGGAGACAGCCCTTGGCATTACGGACATAGTATCCGCCCCATCCATAAGGAGAGATGTCTCGACCACCTCTGGCAGCGTATTCCCACTCGAACTCGGTGGGTAGCCTAAAGTCTTCTATCAATGCTTCACCGGCACCTACTTCTTCGTTCCAGATCATCGTCCTCCAGTGATTAAAGGCTTTTGCCTGAGACCATGTAACTCCTACTACTGGATAGTCATCAAAGACGGGACTCTCGAAGTACTGACGTGTCATCGGCTCGTTATAACTGTAAGAGAAGTCTCTTATCCAAACAAATGGATCTGGTGCGATACCTACAGTACGTCGCTCGATCACGTCCGCTCGGTTTACTCCTCCACGAATAGAAGCTGCTTTCTTCCAGTCGATCCAATCATAGGTGTACTCCAAGATGTCGTTGTTGTACTCTTTACGACCGCTGAGGGACATATCCTTGGTATAGTATAATTCCTCCAACGTCGGATCTGTATAGTCAATGTCAAGATCCCAATCGATGACTTCTTCGCCATCCGGATCGTCTTCATTCACTGTGTAGTCGCCCAAAATATCGTGAGCCGTGTAGTCGCGGACCCAGTTCAAGAACTGGCGATACTCATTGTTCGTAATCTCTGTCTCGTCCATGTAGAAACCTGTCATGGAGACTGTCTTCTGTCGCTGCGTATAGTTACTGAAGATGTCCTGATCATTCTGACCGATAGTGAGGTATCCTGATGGGACGTATATCATACCGTACGGATTGATGGCACCTTTCCACTTGGGTCTGTCGTCTGCACCAACTAACTGCCCGGCGTTATCCCTTCCGCATGAGGAAAGAATTAATGTTCCTATCGCCAACAGTGCTACACCAATATTTCTAACTGTCATGAGACCTATTTACGCTTACTCTTCCTTGATGAACCGACTCCTTTCCAACTGCTTCAGGCCCAATGAGTTATACATCAACCGCAGAGAAATGGGTAATCGAGCTTTTTACCACGCTGCAAAAAACGTGCTAAAGCAACCGATATTATTCAACTTCAGAAGTATATGTCCGAATCATCACTACCATCAGCAGTGGTGTATCATCAAGACAATTCATTGACAAAATCACCCTTATTCTAAGTCCGAATAAATGGTTTGCCTATCTAAATCGAGGGTTATAAATAATCTTCGGTAACTCTCCTGTGCGAATGGGTTTGTTAAGGTTGTAGTTCACCACAAATTCATGTGTACCATCCTGTACGACACCGAGACCTGACAGACCAATGTCAAAAGAGTATGAGATGCGGACATGCTTACTGACCTTAGTGCCGGCGAGGATACCCAAGGCATCTATTGAGTTCTGACCATAACCTCTCAGACTCAATCCTCCGATCAACCGCTCGTAGTAACCTAATATCCCGAGATCTACTTGTGTGACGACTCCATCAGTTTTGAGTAGCACGTTAGGTTCGATCGTAATGGCTTCATTCAGAGGGTACTGGTAGGATGCCATCAGCGATACTGATGAGCTATTCGTAAATGTGGTCGAACCCGCCTCAGCACCGAGATTTGGAAAGCGATCGATCGACAGACCCACTTCTAACAAATCTCGGACGTAGTACGCACCGAGCGTCCATATCGGCTGAAACCCAGTCGCCGTGCCAGCTAAGAGACGAGGATCTTGATGATCGATTGAGTTGTCAACATAAATTCCATCTGGAGTTCGCAATGCTGATCCATTCAAGTTGACTTGTTGGCCACCCAGACTGGCACCAAAGGAGAATAACCCAAAAGGGGTATCGTAGACAAAATTATAGGAGACCATCGCCGAAGTACGTCGAAGTGGTCCAGTCTCGTCATTAGCTATACTGACGCCCATCGCACCTGACAGAAAGTAGAGCGGGACATGAGCATTAATCACCTGAGTTTTAGGAGCTCCAGGAAGTTGTGTCCATTGGGATCTTATGCCTGCAGTAACACTCACAGATTTGTCCAATCCAGCATATGCCGGATTGATCGCATACTTGTTTTGGAGATATTGGGTCCACTGAGGCAGTTGCTGCGCCTCCATCCGACCGGTTGTCAGAGCCGACATCAGCGTCAGAGAAAAAAGTATGAGAATGGTATGCTGTCTCGAGCTCATCTCCACCTAAAATAGCCTAACACTCGCTTAGTTCAAACTGCTGACCATCATAGCTGGACCACATGTCATCAGGTAGATCTTTTTCCCACACAGAGGTTGGACCAAGCATATGACTCATGTGTGTGAAGAATGTCTGTTTGGCCTGTAGCTGTTTTGCCATCGTCACGGCACGATCAAAATGATTGTGACTATGATGAGGTTTGTGCCGCAGCATGTCTAAGATCAATACATCCAATTCTGCCAAGTGCTCATATGACGCAGCGGGAACATCATTCGTGTCTGTGAGATACCCGATTTGGTCTTCGATGACGTATCCTAAAATAGGAAGACGGCCATGCATAACACGGACCGCTCTGATATGGATATCCCCAATCTGAAGAAGTTGACCAGGGACGACCTCCATTAATCGGAACTCAGGCGCGCCAGGATATTGATGAGTTTCGAAGGCGTATGCGAATCTATTTTTGATCTCTGCCAAGACACGCTGCTCTGCATAGATTGTCATCGGACGGCCAGATCTGAATATAAGAGGGCGTAGATCATCTAAGCCGATAACGTGATCGTTGTGCTCATGGGTGATAATGACCGCATCGATCTCTCTAACCTGATGAGTTAACATCTGCTGCCTAAAATCAGGACCTACATCTATGACAACACTTGTGGTACTTGATTGGACTAAAGCGCTACATCTCAGCCTTCTATCGCGAGGATCTGTAGAGGTACATGTGGGACAATTACATCCTATGACTGGAATTCCTTGAGATGTACCAGTGCCAAGAAGGGTAAATATCACAAATTGTCGTTGCTAATGATCGCGGACAAAATCCATAACCTATCAGGCAGCGATCAACTGGGCTAAAATCTGTCGGAGGTTATCGATCTTGACTTCAAGGTCGTGAAATTTATTCACGATGATCACTTTGCGATCTTCGAGGATGCAATACCCCGTCTTGAAATTGCCCTTCTCAAAGCGGACGACATAGTCATGGTCCTGGAGCTTTGTCACCAATTTTTTAAGTCGATAATTCGTCTTCCCTGCTGCCATGACTACACCTTTCGATCAGCAAGATAAGGAAGAAGCATCATATGCGATTTATCTTAATATGTTTTTGCCTTAGTCGCCTGCCAGTAAGGACAGCCTTGTTCTCGCTTTCTGATGTAAGCTGCCTTGGTAACTATCGGGTTTCAGTTCGAGGCACCGCTGGAAATAGTATCTCGCCTGTTTCTGACGCCCCTGGTCCATGCAAATAATACCAAGTTGGAGTGCCGCATTGCAGGCATAGTACAGACTTGAAGTGCCTCCCTCATGGATCGTATATCCATAGTGAAAACTCGCGACGGACCAATCCTCCACTGCCTGAGCGATACGCCCCATACGATAATGCCATTCGATTCGATCCTCTACACTCAGCCCGATCGGATCATACCCACTCAGGATCTTCGCTGCCTGGCTGTAATTACCTCCGTCATACAGCAACCTCGCTTTGAGCAAACCAACGTGGGGTGTCTTTTTTCGCCTCGCCTCCTTCAACGCCTGTTGATCTGAACCCACTCGGTCGTCACCTACTTGAAGCACCTTTTCCATGTAGACTTCATAACCGCTCTCACTGCCACGGATAATAAGTTCATACCAAGCGAGTTTTTGGTAGGCTTCTTTGACATAATTGGGGCCTGGGTGCTGGGCCGTGTAGAGCTGGAGCGATTCTATTGCCGATGTATCCATCAACTGAAGCCGGCTGATGCCACACTGTAGGTTCATGTAATAGAATGTGAATTGATCCTGAGTCCAAGAGCGACAAAAACACTTGGTGGCCTCACTTGCGCGACCAAGCTTTTGTAACAGCGAACCACGGAAAAACTGGATCAAAGCAGTCTGACGTAGTGATGGATCTAACTGATCTATGATCTCAAGCGCCAACTGGGGATCCCCCTCTATGTGCAACGCCATTAATGACCGAAGGACAATGACCTCTACATCCCAGATTAAAGAAGGTGACTCAAGGCGACTTGTATATAATTTATCGATTTCTACCAGGCCTTCTTGCACCGTGCCTTCTAAGGCTGTGAACAACTGGACCATACTCTTCTGAATACCTTGAAGGGCTCCTACAGAGCTGTGGACAATTGACATACTCTTGTCGACCAACACGAGGTCTGGGTGATCCCGGTGGATGACCTTTAGGACTTTGTACGCTCTGTTCGTATCCCATCCGGCTCGGATGTACTCTCCATGCTTAGATCGAGCCATCGCCCATAATAGATGGATGTCCGCTATCAAGATGGCGGTGTATGGATCTGTATCAACCCTTGAATTAAGGCGTTGTGTAGCCTCCTTGTGATAACGTCTAAAAGTTGCTAATGCCTCCGGAGTCTCAGCTATAAATGATCGCAGAAAGTAGCTATAGGCCATAACCTGCTCAGCTTCATACGAATGAGGATCGTTTGCAAGCTGCTCCATCGCGAGGGCCACCGCACTATCTAAGCGCAAATCCAGAAGCGCGAACACCATATGGTTAGCATCATGCGCGTGAGACTGGAGGCTTGAGGCTCCAACGGCAAGGTTCCAAGTGAAAAGGAGACCTAATCCAACCACTGAACTAAGAATGTTCATCGACCAAAGATCTCAACTCCATCAGTCACTTATATGAACTTTCTTAATATGAGATTTTCGGGCACCTTTGCATGTCACCCTTAGGATAATGATGGATCAACAAGTCGGACATAGTTATCTGGACGAACTCAATGAGGTGCAGCGACAAGCCGTCACGACCATTGATGGTCCTGTTATGGTCATCGCAGGTCCAGGATCTGGCAAAACAAGGGTACTCACCTATCGCATCGCTCATCTTCTCAATGTCGGTGTACCTCCATGGCAGATTCTTGCACTGACATTCACAAACAAGGCGGCACGTGAGATGAAAGAGCGGATCGAAAAAGTGGTCGGCCAAAGTGCTAACAAGGTGTGGGCCGGAACATTCCACTCCCTTTTCGCTCGGATATTACGATACGAGGCACATCACCTCGGTTATCCAAATGACTTCACCATCTACGATACAGACGATACAAAAAGTGTCATCTCCGAAGTACTGTCTCAGATGGGATTAGACAAAAAAATTTATTCTCCTGGCCTGGTCCGATCTCGAATCTCTTCTGCGAAGAGCAACCTTATCACTCCAAAAACATATCCTTCCCACGATGATCTTATGACATATGATCGTATGAACCGTATCCCGATGTTACATACGATCTACGAGAAATATGTTGCCAAATGCTTGCGGTCTGGAGCGATGGATTTCGACGACCTACTTCTTCAGATGTATAAGCTCCTCTACACGAATCCTGAAGGTGTCCGAGAGAAGTATCAGCGTCAGTTTCAGTTCGTCATGGTGGATGAGTTCCAAGACACTAATTATCTCCAGTATGAAATCATGAAATTGTTTGTCGAGTATGATGGTAGTGCTCAGAACGTATGTATCGTAGGTGATGATGCACAGAGTATCTACTCGTTCAGAGGTGCGACAATAGAGAATATTCTGCAGTTCGAACACGACTTCCCCAAGGCACAAACATTCAAATTAGAGCGCAACTATAGATCGACACAACACATCGTCGATGCTGCTAATGGTGTCATCAGTTACAACACACGCCAGATCAAAAAGAAAATCTGGACGGATAGATCTGGAGTAAACAAAATCAAGGTTGTCAAAACGGTCACCGATACTGAAGAAGGTAAGCGCGTTGCCGACGGAATCATCGAACAAAAGAATCGGTACAGCTTAGAAAACAGTCAGATTGCCATCCTGTATCGCACCAATGCACAGTCGAGAGTTTTCGAAGAGTACTTACGTCGCTACAACATTCCATACCGCATCTACGGTGGTCTCTCTTTCTATCAGCGCAAGGAGGTGAAGGACGTCATGGCCTACATGCGACTTACTGTTAACCCCAAGGACAACGAAGCTTTCAAGCGAGTTATCAATTATCCTAAGAGAGGCTTTGGTAAAAAGAGCCTGAGTGACCTGATCCAGTTCGCTGAGGATAATAACATCTCCATCTTCGAGTCCATCCCTATGATCGAGATGTCCTCTCGTGCCAAGTCTGTGATCGTGGACTTCATGCGTCTGATCGCCAACTTCAGAAAGAAGGCAGAATCCGCGAATGCCTACGAGGTTGCCATGTACATCGCCAAAAAATCAGGCATTATCGACATGCTCAAGGCTGACGGAAGTATGGAAGGGATGGCTCGACTTGAGAACATTAACGCTCTCCTCGATGGCATCCAGGAATTTGTTGAAGATGATGTTCTCGAACCTGGTGAAGAGGTCATCGATAAGTCTCTCGCCAAGTACTTACAGAATATCGCACTGATCACCGATGCCGATGAGAACACGGATCAAACAGAAGTAGTCACACTGATGTCCGTACACGCCGCGAAAGGATTGGAGTTTAGATCTGTATTCGTGGTTGGATTGGAGGAGAACCTCTTTCCTTCCTACATGTCACTATCCGATCCCAACCAATTGGATGAAGAGCGACGCCTGTTTTACGTGGCGATCACCCGGGCAGAGGAGTTCCTTACCCTTAGTTACGCCAATAGTCGATATCAATATGGCCAGATGCGGTTTAACGATCCAAGTCGATTCTTAGAGGAGATCCCTCCAGAATGTGTAGACGCGATCGTTCCGTTGAAAGCTAAACCAACATTCCCTGAGCCCAAGGTACTTGGAAGATTAACTCCACTACCTTCTAAAAAATCAATGCCGAAGGTGGATTTAGATGCCTTTATCGCCAATGATCCATCGGAAATCAAGGAAGGTATGAAGGTCATGCACATGAAGTTTGGTGAGGGTATTGTGAAGACGATCGACGAAAGAAATGTCGCGACGATCTACTTCAGCGAAGTGCCAGACAGCCAAGAGAAAAGGATCATGCTCCAATATGCCAAATTGCAGATCTTGCAATAGACCCAAGAAGCTCACACCATGACTCCAACGCAGATCGCGACCTGGCTCAAGGCAACTGCGAAGGAGATCGGATTCCTCTCGGTCGGAATCGCCAAGGCGGAGTACATGGAACCCGAGGCGCGTCGCCTGGAATCATGGCTCAATGCCGGCCACCATGGCCAGATGGGATACATGGCTAACCACTTTGATAAGCGAGTTGATCCGACTAAACTCGTACCCGGTGCTAAGACAGTGGTCTCACTCACTTACAACTACTACACCCCTGAAGAACAAATCGAGGACGCCCCCAAGCTGTCGATATATGCCTATGGTGAAGACTACCATCGTGTGGTCAAAGACAAGTTATTCGAACTCATCCATCGCATGAGAGAGCATGTCGGACAGGTCCAAGGCAGATGTTTTGTCGATAGTGCACCCGTACTGGAGAGAGATTGGGCCCGAAGAAGTGGTATTGGCTGGATCGGAAAGCACACATTGTTGCTATCTAAGAAGAAGGGATCCTACTTTTTCTTAGCTGAGCTCATTATAGATGCGGAAATCGAGGCGGATAGCCCTGTCGCAGATCACTGTGGGAAGTGTACCTCGTGCATCGATGCGTGTCCAACAGATGCTATAGCAGAGGCTGGCTATGTCTTGGATGCCCAGCGGTGTATCTCGTATCTGACCATCGAACTAAGAAATGAGATACCAACTGAGTTTCGCAGTAAGATGGAAGACTGGATGTTTGGCTGTGATATCTGCCAGCAGGTCTGCCCCTGGAATCGGTTCTCCGTCCGACATGATGAACCAAAGTTCGAACCCCACCCAGAGACATTGCAAATGGATCGAGAGGCTTGGGAGGAAATTACAGAAGAGACCTTCGAGCGTATCCTCGGTAAATCCGCTGTCCAGCGCACCACTTTCGAGGGTATAAGACGCAACATCTCCTTTCTAAACAGCACTGACGACCCGAGTTCGTAAGGCGAAGGCGCAGATCAAATGGATGAGGTCTCATGAGCCCCTTGTACCTTTGGACTCATGGCTCTTGCAAAGTATCAACGCTACCTCGTTACGCTGATTCCATTACTACTGGTTGGATTAGTATTCTATTACTTCTCAGAGATCTTCTCCTACATCGTTTTAGGGTGGGTCGTATCCATGCTCGGAGCTCCCATTCATAAGCGTCTCGAACCCCTTATTGGAGGGACAGGGGCTGCCATTTCGACGATTGCCCTATTCACTGCCATCTTCATTTTACTGGTTTATCTATTCATACCACCCATCGTACAACAGACACGCAACCTGGCCGGGATCGACTACGATGGTCTGATCAATGGGCTCGAAGAACCTCTCGAAGACTGGAATGATTGGCTCATCGGAAAGGGGATCCTAAGTGACCAAGCTGCTATCTCGGGAGGTGAAGAAAAAGGAACCATGCCTCAGCACAACATTGACATCATTCGTGTCGATACCTTATTACAGCAATCTGACTCAGCTAAGCAGGTGGTGAACATCATCATTCAAATGCCTGAGGAGCAAACTGATGTAGCATCAACTAACATCTCAGATGAGGAAGACTTACTGGCCCAGATGCGTCAGAGTATTCTGTCATTTCTGAATCCTCAGCGGATTCAGAATCTCCTGGGTTCCGTCTTTGGAGCGGTTGGGAACATCCTTATCACGACCCTCTCGGTGTTTTTTATTGCCTTCTTTTTCCTTAAAGAGAGTCGTTTACTTCCAAGAATGGTTCAGTCCCTTTCGACGAACGAGAACGAGGAGAAATGGTCTGATGCCATTGATAAAAGTAGCGACTTGCTAAAGCGATATTTCATCGGTATCGCCGTCCAAGTCACACTAATCACGATCCTGGTAACTGGCGCCTTAACGATTCTTGGTTTTAAGAATGCCTTGCTGATCGGATTCTTCGCTGCTCTGATGAATGTAGTGCCATATGTAGGTCCTTTTTTGGGAGGAGCATTTGGTATTGTCATCACTATTTCATCCAATGTGGGTATGCCTTTCTATGATGAACTATTACCCAAGCTTGGCATCATTGCCGCAGTGTTTGCGGCCATGCAATTGATCGATAATTTTATCATCCAACCGAACATCTTCTCTAAGAGCGTGAAAGCACATCCCCTCGAAATCTTCATCGTAGTACTGATGGGTGCTAAGCTGGGAGGGATTCTTGGGATGGTGATCGCCATACCCGTCTACACGGTAATTAGAGTATTAGCCAGTGTGTTTTTGAGTGAATTCAAGGTCGTCCAACGCATTACTCAGGGACTGTAAGGTCGCTTTCACAAGTACTTGCGTTCTCGTGCCATATCCCTCTTCGCATCTCGCTCGCGAATGGATTCTTTTTTGTTGAACGCCTTCTTACCCTGGGAAAGGATGATTTGGATTTTGGCCATGCCACGATCAGAAAAGAAGATTTTGTAAGGAACAATTGTAAGTCCCTTCTCAGTGACTCGTCGCTCAAGTTTCTTGAGTTCCGTTTTTGTAAGTAGCAACTTTCGCTCACGACGGGTTTCATGGTTATAGATATTCCCGTGATCGTATTCGGCGATATACATATTGCGGATATAAAGTTCACCATCTACAAATGCGCAGTAGGCATCATTTAGATTGGCATTGCCAGCGCGAAGCGACTTCACTTCGGTACCTCTCAGCATCATACCGGCATCAAATTCTTGGATGAATTGATACTCGAATTTCGCCTTGCGATTGATAATTTCTTTGGTCTTGGTCGCCATGTAGCACAACTTGAGCAAGCGTAAAGGTGAGCCTTATCCGATAGCTCAACAAGTAGGACCCCATCAAGAGTGCCCTACCCTTGTCGAGCAATACTCTAAAGACAGCACTACTATGGGCAGGTCGGATGACTGTATCCAGTTAAATCCTTATTCAAAAAGCCCAACATCTGATGAGAGCTATTCTGATAGTCATAAAAATTAGTCAGGTTGGGGAAGATCAACTGGAGGTTACTATCACTCACACCAAACCACTTTGAGATCTCGGCGAAATACAGATCAGCCGAAGTTGTTGGTACCAGAATACCTCCTCCCAGGTCGACGGGATTATCACGAGGCCATAAAGTCTCAGGATAAGCACCAAAAATTTGTCCTCCATTCACGAGGTTAGGTCCGCCAAAAATCATGGCATTACCACCCCATGCATGATCGGTACCATTCCCATTGGAACCCAACGTTCGCGCGAAATCTGAGATCGAAAAGGTGCAGACCGCATCTTGAGTACCCAGCTCCTCCATAGCGGCATTAAACTGATTAATCGCATAATCAAACTCCGCCAGCAGGTCGCTCTGCGCATTAATCACTTCGTCATGATGGTCGAATCCTCCGAACCGGACAAAAAATGTCTGCCGACGATAACCAAGCTCTTGTCTGGCGCCGATCATCTTTGCTACCCAGCCCAATGCATGCGCCAATCCTCCATAATCTGCAGACTGGAAGACAGTATTGAGCTGTGAATTATTAAGCGCTTCGCGGTAGGACTTCCACCCATCGATCGAATTACGAACGGTATTCATGTACGTATTCTCGTAGATATCAGCATAGGTCCGATCGAGAAGTTTGTCGATGGCCTCTTTTTTCAGATTTGGGAGTGCCCAGTCGCCTCCATACCCTCGCACCTCGGTTAGTGCATTTTGGTCAAGTGGAGCAGGGTTGAGTGCATATTCCACAGTGTTGACGCCTGTCTGAAAGATGTTTGTTCCTGCCATCGAGATACCCATAGACAGCTCAGGGTTGCAGTTCATATCATTGACCATGTCGGCGATACGCCCTCCCCATCCGATACCAGCTCGCTCATGCGGTAAGGCTGTCATCCACTGCTGAGCCTGATCACTATGAGATAATAGACCGAGCGGCACTTTCTTAGATCGATTCGGATCCCAGAATTCAGCTTTGGTGATAGGTTCGATGAGGGTTCCAACATTGGCCACGAAGGCGGCCTTCCCCTCGCCGAACAATCGTTGGACGTTCGGCATGGACGGATGGAGACCGAATGTGCGCGATCCTGTGTTCGTCGGATTGATGACGCGCAGTGTGTTTCGCTCAAGAGCTACGCCTCCGGCAGAACGATTGGCTCCTCGAGTGCGCTGATACTGTGTGTATTCACTTTGAGTGTATGGCATTAGCATATTGAAGGCGTCATTTCCACCTTCAAATAGGATACAAACCATGGCCTTGTAGTCATCAGCAGCCATGATATCACTGTCACTCATCGCAGCCGCACTCGAGGCCCTCAGATTGATCAGTGACGAGAAGAGCGTCGTCGACGCCATAGCTCCACAGGACGCGTGCTTGATGAACTTTCTACGGGAGTGATGATGTGCTGACATCGCTGCTATTTTAGAACTACGTAATCGGGTGAGATCATAACCAGATATAGAGCTAACTGGGCCCGATGCCGATTAGCATTACCATAACCATCGAGCGGAGTGATAGCCTCCTTGATGATCTGACGTGTTTCGAGAGATAGTCGTCCATGGGTTAGCATGACATCCAGATGATTAAGTAATGTCTCAGGGTCCTCGGCCAATTCGGCTAACTCTGTCAAGTCGGTATCTACATTCGGAGTTAGCTCGGGACAACTCTCACGTGTGGGGTCTCCACACCATTCTCTACCATGCCAATCCCAAAAGAGCACGCCCCAATCAGTCCATTTATGAACCTGATTAAGGTATCCGATGGCGGTCTGTGTATTGTGGATCTGATACTCTGGAGCCACCCCGTCTGCAGCGCTAATTTGCCCGGCTGGCTGGAAGTCTGGTAGATAAAAATTAAAAACAGATGACGCCGCAAGAGGAGCCTGCTTCGTATCATCGAAGTAATCAAAGCCATTATTCCAATAGTTGCCAGTAGGGTTATCATGCTCGATCGCATTCATGATATGAGTGAATCTCATAATAGGCTCTCTCAACTTCCCGTGAAGCGGATCATCCATCGCCTCACACGAGCGAGCCTCTTCATCAAGGAGTACCGCCTTAATGACAGCTTTCATATCTCCACGAATTCCTGAGCCATTATTGTTAAAGGCATTGGCAACGCGATTTACATATGCCGGACTGGGGTTGGATTTGACCAACTGCTGGATCAATCGTCGAGCGACAAATGGTCCCACATTAGGATGCATGAACAGATGATCCACGGCCATCTCGATGTCTTGCATCCCCGTCTGACCTGAGGGGATCGTAAAGTCGCCTATGATGTTCTTCTCTCCTGCTTCATGCCACTCTTCGTCCATGGCCATCTTATGCTCGCGTGAGACGGCATAGATGTCAGCTCCAAACTCAACATCCGAGTTGGGATCAGCCCCATAATAGACAGCTGCTCTACTCCATTCTCCCCCCTTGAGGCCTGTGAAGACCTTAGATAAGCCGATGATATCGTCATTATCATATGTAGGAATCCATTCTCCCGCCCCATCCGTTTTGCGAGTACCATCATTGTTCAGCTCATAGAGTCCGATGGAAAAGAGCTGCATGATCTCACGAGCATAGTTTTGGTCCGGATTAATGCCATTCTCCTCGTCCGTTTTGCGGTTATTTAGATGGCTCAGGTAGTATCCCATGTTAGGATCTATAGACACATCCAGCATCAGGTCTTTGTAGTTCCCAAAGGAGTGACGCATGAAGTTATCGTAGTAGTAGGCAAGGCCTTCTCCAAACTCATTCAGGTTTGAATTAATGGAGATCACAAAAATCTGACTCAGTGCGTAGGCGATCCGCTGTCGGAGTTTGTCCTCTCCCTTGGCATTGTTATCCCACCAAGTGTACTGGAAGTGAACCGAGAATGGTCCGTAATATTCGAAATCCTCGAACATGGCCAATGTGGTATCATACTCTTCGTAGTACAGACGCTCAGATTCGCGATCAATCTCCCATAGTTTGGGAAGAAACCAAGTCGTAGGAAGTTCCATCTGTTCATCGATCCATCCTGCGTAATCCAGATCGTCAGCCACCAGGTAGTCGATCTGATCTTCGGAGCCACCAAATGCGGCCTGCGCCAAAAAGCGAGATGCGAGTTTGCGCGGAGTGTCGAGTCCACTTCCATTGACCGTATTAAACGCCGAGGTGTTATCAACTTCACTACTGGATCTCACGCGAATCCCTTTGGCATGTCCTGCACCGAGATAATCATCGTAGAACTGGGCTGCAAGTGGAGATGATAAGAACATGCTAAGGAGGACGATGGCGGATAGACTCTTCATTGGGGAAGTATGAGTGATGCGAAGATTTCTCATTAGAAGCGACATTTTAATTAGGGTGAACCACTATCAGCGGCTTGGCGACGAGGCCTTGATCTGTGGTGATCTCCATCACATAGTGCCCATCTGTTAATGAGGCGGTCTCAATGCGAACGCGATCTTCGCTTCTGACCGGACGTTGTAAGGCCGTACGACCGAGCATATCGATTACGCGAATTTGATTGACCTGCGCCGTAGCATTGGCCATGTATAATGTCACCTCATCATTCGCAGGGTTAGGAGCGATGAGATACTCTTCAGCAAGTGATTCTTCGATGGTCGAGGTCGTCTTCTGGCCCAATGTGAACTTTACCTCCGCTAATCCGACGCAGTTGGCTCCATGATTTGATAACATGGAGAGGTGGATATATTCAGCCTCGAATGGTTCAAGGCCTGAGATTACCTCTCCGACATAGTCATCTGCCGCAGGTGCTCTTTCTAATTCGTAAACCCCTAAGGAAGTCCAGACGACACCGTCCTCTGAAATATGAATTTCGATCTCTCGTGCTCCATAGTCCAGATATTCGGGGTGATTGATATTCCACATCTGAATCTCGTCGATCGCCTCGACTTGGTTAAACTGATATCGGATCCAATGACCCTGTTCTCCCGTTAACTGGTTAGTAGACGTCTCGCAGGAGACCCACAATCCCGTAAGGCTTGTATTGTGCGCGTCCAAAGGCAGACACTGGGCTTGTAATCCAGCTTGACTGCATAGCAGAGCCGCAAGGATGAAGAGTAGTGATGTCCTCATATCTGGTCGATTAGTGTAGCAACAACGCAGCAAAAGGGCGATTTAGGGTTCATTTAACACGATTTTTCGACTCATAAGGTAACGGTAAAAGCTCTGCTCCGCTTAAGGGAAAGCCCTGATGCATCTTCACGAGCTCCGCCCGAGCCCCACCTTCGGCCTGTCAGCCCTACCCAACACATAAGCATAGACCGATAACTATATTTGCCTCTGAGTCAGTAACATAGGTACCATATGAGTGAATCGACGGAGGATGAAGCACGGGTGATTACCCTGGACGGGATGTATGAGGAGTACTTTCTCGACTATGCGTCATATGTCATCTTAGAACGAGCGGTTCCAGCCATAGAAGACGGGCTGAAGCCAGTTCAGCGGCGTATCCTGTACAGCCTGAGGGAGAAAGATGACGGACGCTATCACAAAGTGGCAAATATCATCGGCCACACAATGCAATATCATCCACACGGGGATGCAGCGATCGGAGACGCTATGGTTCACATCGGTCAGAAGGACTTGCTGATCGATACGCAGGGGAACTGGGGAGACATTCGCACGGGAGACAGTGCCGCAGCCCCGCGATATATCGAAGCGAGACTTACAAAATTTGCACTTGAAGTAGCCTTTAATAAACAGACTACGGAGTGGCAGCTCTCCTACGATGGACGCAACAAAGAGCCAATCACCTTGCCTATGAAGTTCCCGCTGCTCGTAGCACAAGGAGTAGAGGGCATCGCTGTCGGATTATCAACAAAGATTCTACCGCACAACTTCGTCGAGCTGATCCGAGCATCCGTAAATATTCTGAAGGGAAAACGTGTAAAAATCTATCCTGACTTCCAGACTGGAGGAATGATCGATATCGCTGACTATCAGGGAGGTAAGCGGGGAGGCAAGGTGAAGGTACGCGCCAAAATGGACGTAAGAGAGAAGTCTAAAATCATCATCACGGAGCTCCCCTACGGGACTACGACTGGAAGTCTCATCGATAGCATCATTAAGGCTAACGATAAGGGTCAGATCAAGATCAAAAAGGTAGTAGACAACACTGCCAAAGATGTTGAGATCGAGATCGATCTACCGTCAGGAGTCTCACCTGAGGTGACAGTGGATGCCCTATACGCATTTACGAATTGTGAGATCTCTATATCGCCCAATGCCTGCGTGATCGTAGATAATAAGCCACAGTTTCTCACAGTGGAAGAGCTGCTTCAGATCTCCACCGCCAATACCAAAGATCTACTGCGACAAGAACTCGAGATCAGGAGAGGGGAGCTCGAAGCGAAGTGGCATATGGCATCACTCGAAAAGATCTTCATCGAGAATCGGATCTATCGCGACATTGAGGAAGCCGAGTCATTCGAGGAAGTTCTAACCATCATCGATGCTGGATTACGCAAGTACGTAGCAACTCCAAGTGACGACAAAGGAGAAAGAGACAAACGACTACGCCTGAGATTTGACATCACCGAAGAAGACTTAATCAGGCTCACGGAGATCAAGATCAAGCGAATTTCGAAATACAATAAGTTCAAACATGAGGAGCAGATGGCCAAACTTCTCGAAGAGCTCGAAGAAGTTAATCACCATCTCGAACACCTGACCGAGTATGCCATCGACTATTTCCAGCGTCTGCTGGATAAGTATGGAGCCGGCAAAGAACGTCGCACCGAGATCACATCCTTCGAGACGATCAAGGCGGTTCAGGTCGCTGCCATCAATGCCAAACTCTATGTGAATCGCAAAGAAGGTTTCATCGGAACATCGCTCAAAAAAGACGAATTCGTTACAGAGTGCTCCGACATCGCGGATATCATCGTCTTCCTCAAGGATGGTCACTATCAGGTCAGTCGCATTGGCGAAAAGGTCTTCGTCGGCAAGAATATCATCCATATCGCCGTCTGGAAAAAAGGCGACGATCGCACCACCTACAACCTGGTGTATACCGATGGCGCCACTGGTAAAACGATGGCGAAGCGATTTCACGTCACGGCCATCACGAGAGACAAACCCTATCCGATGACCAAGGGTACAAAAGGGTCTAAGGTGCATCACTTCTCAGCACATCCTAATGGCGAATCAGAACTGCTCCAAGTGACTCTCACCCCAGGATGTAAGGCCAAGAAAAAAGTATTCGATTTGGATCTGGGAGAACTGCTCATCAAAGGCCGAGGAGCAGGAGGCAATGTCGTCACCAAGTACCCCGTCAAAAAGGTAACACTCCTCGAAGTCGGAGAATCTACGCTGGGTGCTCGACAAGTGTGGTTAGACGAAACAAGTGGGCGTCTCAATGAGGACGAGCGAGGCACTTTCCTTGGCGATTATGACAGTCAACATCAACTGCTCTCGTTATATGCTGATGGCACATATGAAGTGCGACAACTCGAGTTGGACACCAAGATTGACATGGATAAGTGGATCGAAACAAGGATTGTAACAACAGATGCAGTCATCTCAGCCCTCTACTTCGAGGGTGACAAGGGCTGGTCTATGGTCAAACGGTTTCGTATCGAAACTGCCAAAACAAATGAGCGCTACTACTACCTCACCGAGTCGACTAAAACAAAGCTCAGCTTTGCCACCTCCGTGCCGGATCCACTGATCACCTATGCCTACAAGGACGGTCGCCGAAAGGTGGAAGAGGAACTGGCTATGTCGGACTTCATCGATGTTAAGGGTTGGAAAGCGATCGGTAACAAGCTTGGAGAATTCAAGGTGGTCAGCACCAAACTCATCGGAAGCCTGTCCATGGAGGAAGGTGATCATGCAACACCGGAAGGTCCTGAATCATCGACTGATCCTGACGATGATGACAAGTATCAGCCCGGAGATACCATCGAGTTATTCTGATAAGTAAGACATGGACAACTAACCAGTAACTAAAGCAAGCGTTAGGTGCATTGCTTAATTACGGCCTCTGTTAATTTGTGAGTAGCCTGCTTGCAGGAAGAAAGAGAGAAGTTTACATTTGCGCCACCTTTGGAGAAAGGTATACTGGTCTGGTAGTTCAGTTGGTTAGAATACCTGCCTGTCACGCAGGGGGTCGCGGGTTCGAGTCCCGTCCAGACCGCACAAAAGATGAAGGAGTTATGCCCAGGTGCATGGCTCCTTTTTTTTGTTGGTACAAATTTCGTTGACTTTTTCAAAACAACAGCCCAATTATCTTTCGGTAATAGACTTAAAGGGTAAGGCAAAGAATCTTTCACAATTTCGACAGCCATACCTTCTAATCGCAATCCATTTTGGGTTTTGAGCGCTATCGATGCACAGAAGTCTTCTAACTGATATTGCGCAAGCCAGAAATTTCGCTCCCACGCCCATTAGGCGTGACCTCCTTATTGAATCTTTTAGACTATTGTATGATCAGTGTTTCTGTTTTTAGAATTCTACCTTTTGCAACAACCGTCACAACATATTGACCTGGCAGGATTGACGTCGTATTGATTCTGTAGCCTATGACTTTAATATCCTGCAAGCGATGCTTTAGGATCAGTTCACCAGAAGCACTATATACTAACATACTAATATCCTCGGCCGATTCATTGGACTCGAAATCATAGTCTATGGATACAATAGACTCAGCTGGATTAGGATACATCTTAAACTTTAGCGGTTGTTGTTCTGTCGATTGTTTGCCGCCTAAAATTGCAACCATATCCTGAAGCTTTTCAATCTCACGTTGCTGCTCTTGGATAGCGTTGATGAGCATGTACTTGATATCTGATCCATCCACTACAAGATATTCATCGCTCTCAATAATTTCATCATTGATCGATTCGACACCGTCAGTATCCATAGTGATGGATTCTTTTGTGGTTGTAATCACCTTTTGACTTACTGCATCGGGATTGATTTTGATATACTCCTGAGCTATAACACCAACGTGAGATGTTGACCTATCTACATTGAGTTTCTCGTTGTATTTGTAACGTACCGGCTTGATAAGCATGACTTCCTTAAGACCTAACTTGTAGGAACTAATATTGCGTTTTAGACGCTCATCAGAGTAGGACAAAAAACCTCCTCCTCCCGGTTTTATAGCGTTACCGTTCACATCCAATGTTTCTGTGGGTGTTGTCGTGTTTATGCCAAGTTTCCCATCTGCAGTCAATCTTACAAAGGCGTCACCAAAGGTTCCAGGCACTTTGTTTATTCTAAAATCTACCCGAGAGGCACTAAAGACAAAATTCGAATTTGTTGTAGTCCCATTCATTGTTACATAAGATGCCCCACTTTGGTGATCTGGGCCACCATTAAAGAAGGTAAGACGCTGAGTGGCGTCCTTTCCTCCGATTCGGGATATAATCCCTTGTCTTGGCTCGATGATCATCGAGCCCACTACATGAACCTCCTTCATAGGCTCCATTGTGCCAAGACCGATATAGTTGGATAATTCTTTCACAACGATTTGTGAGAATACGGATAAAGGGAGGAGTACAAGGCAAAAAGTTAGATACTTCATTGGGTTGAATTTAAAAGAATTATCCAACTATATCGGTCTTGGCACAATGGAGCCTATGAAGGAGGTTCATGTAGTG
>JBCBIX010000017.1:0-37646 GCA_038523965.1 Bacteroidota bacterium | reverse complement strand
AATAGACGTTGGCCCAGTAGTGCCCCGATTCCTTCATGCACATACCTACCTTCGAACGGATACATCAATAGATGATACCCATCCTTAGAGACAATGTACTCTATGAGGAAGTCCCCTTCTGAGGGTAGATGAGATTTGGCGCGTTGAACTTCCAAAAGAGGTATTAAGGCCTCTGTTTCAATTTCATCAATTATACCTTCCGAGTAATTATCCAGTTTCTCTCGGATCATCGATGACATCGTCGAACTGAGTGGCATCCGTCCACCCATCCACGAGTGGACACGAGCTTTTTTGGCTTTTGATCTTTTGACCTGAAGGGTCATTTCTTTGATCCGGACATATTCCAGGGCCTGACCTGCAAACCAAAAAACATCTCCAGGTGCCATTGATGCCACGAAGGTTTCTTCAATCGTGCCTAACCGTTTACCCCCTACAAAGGCAACATGGATGCTTGTTGCTCCGACAATTGTACCGATCGACATTCGATGTCGTTGGGCGATGCGACGGTTCTCTACCTTGTAGATGTGATTATCGATGATCACTTTCTGATACTCATTGTAGGCTTGCAGAGAGGAACCTCCGGTCACCAAAAAGTCTAAGACCCATGACCACTCCTCTTGACTAATGGAATGGAAGCAATGCGTGCTCTTGACTTCAGCATAGATGACTTTTTCAACAAATCCGTCTGCGACTGCTAATGTCATGAGGTACTGAACCAATACATCAAAGCAGCGCAGGTAGGGTATCCGTGGTTCGAGAACACCACGAGCGATGGCGGTGCGCAGTGCTCCTCCCTCGATTAACTCCAGTGTGTGTGTCGGAACAAAGTAGATGCGACTGACTGCTAATGGTTGATGTCCACTGCGACCGGCGCGCTGTACGAATCGCGAGACACCCTTGGGACTCCCAATCTGAACGACTGACTCGACAGGTCTGAAGTCCACACCAAGATCCAGACTTGATGTACTTACGACTACTTTGATGGCTCCCTCATGAAGGGCATCTTCGACCCATTCTCTGATGTCTCGTCCGATGGAGCCATGATGCATCGCCATGTTGCCCGCTAAGCCTGGCTCTACTTCGAGGAGGCGCTGATACCAGATCTCACATTGTGCTCTGGTATTGGTGAAGATGATCGTGGACTTGCTGCCATGTATCACGGGTATAACCTTCTCAAGGAGGGCCAAGCCCAGATGTCCTGCCCATGGATATTCTTCGATCTCGTCTGGGAGAATGGTCTCGACAGAGATGTGCTTGGTAATACCAGATTTGATAATGGTTTTCTTGGCGGGATCAAACTCCGGCCCTAACAGGATATCGACGCCCTGATCGATATTCGCAATGGTCGCACTGATGCCCCAGACCTTCAGATGAGGCTGCATACCTCGCATTCTCGAGATGGCCAGTTCGATCTGCACTCCACGTTTAGAGCCCATGAGTTCGTGCCATTCATCGACAATGATCGCATTGAGGTTCTTAAAAAGGCGGTTGTTTTTCTTCGTGGCCAGTAGGATGTGGATACTCTCTGGGGTTGTGATCAGCACCTGCGGAGGATCTGTCATCTGCTTCTTACGAACACTGGAGGATGTATCTCCTGATCGAACGGCTACTCGCCAATCTAATCCGAGGCCTTCGATGGCACGTTGACATGTTTGTTGAATCTCCTTAGTGAGGGCTCTGATAGGTGCTACCCAGATGGCACGGATACCTGTTTGTGGTTTAGACTCTCGTAAGCCTTCTAACAAAATGGGAATGAGCAGGGAGTACGTTTTTCCAAATCCTGTTGGCGCATTGATGAGCCCACACATACCTTTCTCATAAGCTTGCCACGCATTCAGCTGAAAGGGAAAGGGTTCCCACCCCTGTTGTTCAAACCATCGTATCGCTGGCTGTAGACTTTCCTCTGTCTGAACTACTTCTTGTGTGGATGCCACAGCTGATGATGATTAGAAGTCAGTACCAAGAGAGATATGCAACTTCGGGTCTTGAGTTAGCCCACTCTCTACGCCCCAGGCGTAATCTGCTCGTATGAAGTAGCCGAGTAGATTGATTCTCGCACCGAAACCATAGCTATAGACGAAGGTGCTCCGATCCAGATTAAGACTTACGATCACTCCTCGCTGAGCCAATGTGACCGTGTTGATGGGATTATCCTCTATACTCGGTAAGAAGCCATGCCATGCAGAACCGATGTCAAAAAAGGCAGTTGCCTGAATGTTCCTTAAAAACTTACTGCGTAGTTCCCGGGCACTTAGGTATTTGAACAATGGAAACCTAAGTTCGGCGCTACCCACCATGAAGCTGCGACCATTGCGAATGTTATGATCGAAGCCACGTAAGTTCGGAGCTATGGTCTTGAAGGCAAAGTTCTCGTCCTGTGGTACGGGGATACTTTGATCAAATGTTGGCGTGATCCACCCGTCAGTTCCTCCGACATAGTAGAGTATCTTATCTGACCCAAAGGAGGTGGCACCTGCGCCCCTAAATGCCAAAATGGAATTCCGCAAAATGGGCTGATAGTGCCTTGCATCAAACCCGACTACTGTGGTTGTACCTCTGCTTGCCTCGAAGTTGAACTCTCGACCGACCTCGAGATCAAATCTATTGATGAATTCGACATAGGCCTTGTATCTACTGCCATGTCGCAGATTAAGGTCGATCCCGAGAGTATTGTCAAAAACATACTCGGCCTTAAGACTAAAGCGCTTCTCATTGAACTCCGGCAGCGCCGCAGTAACATCGGTTGTGTGCTGGAAGAATGTCTCATCCACACGGACCTGGCCAGTCAGCCGCACACTACGATACGTATCAAATGGGTAGCTGAGTCTATGGAGCGCAATAAAGGATGTCTCACGCTGGCGCACATTTGGCTCTCCGCGATTAGCAGGAAACTCATTAAGTTGTTGACGTCGATATAGCGCATAGCGCCTGTCGATACGTCTTCGGCGATCATCCAACACAGCGAAGAACTCAGAACCATTGAATGTAGTGGGGACGCGCATCCCAAGTTCGATTTTCCAGTCTTCGAAGAGATCCTTGACGACTCCCTTGACTAAAACGCCAGTTTGTTGCGCCTCGATCTCCGCATCCTGATTAGCATATGACTGTAAACCTTCGAACAAGACCGTATTGTCAGCGCGGACGGCGAAATCCTCGAGTTTGAACATCCGACGTGCGGCAACAGCCCGACTTGGATAGAATCTGATTACCTCAGGATCGCTCGCATCATCATAGGTCTCATTATAGGTGCGCTGGATAAGATTATACTGGATATTTTGTTCGAGAGGTTCAATCACCTCAGGATCACTGTATCGTGACTGAAACTTATCACCAGTTTCGATTTCTTTCTCTGTGGTTTCAGGTACTACTTGTTGTTCTTCTACCTGGGCGATTCGAAGCTCACTATCAGCTGCAGCTGTTAGATGGGGAGTCACACTCGTCGACCATCTCGGAACCAAGTCTTTTATTTTGTAGGCTCCATCTGAGTATTGCTGAATTAGGAGACGATCTGATGATTTCACACCTTCCATATTGATCACATTACGGTCCAGGTTAGTGATCGGATATGCAGGGCGCCGAGAGGATAGATCCAAGGCATAAACATTGTTTACACCGGACTCGTCACTGAGGTAAGCGACGTAGTTTCCGTTGACCAGTTTTGGTTGTCGCTCATTAATAGCTTGTGTGTTCGTGAGGCGGAGAGCGACGTCGCTGTCTACAGGGAGGAAGTAGATATCAAAGTTGGATGTCGGCAGAATTGTATCCAACCTCTCGTTCAAAAGGGTGGCCTGTGGACGATTAGATGCGAATAGCACGCCCCACTGCTCACCGAGTTGGACGTAGTTGGCATCGATGTCATCATGATAATCTTCCGTCAGTGGATCGGACTGTCTGGATCGGCTTCGATAGACATATAGATCCGAGTAGCCTTCGGTAACTCCATTGATGACATAGCTGTCATCTGTCAGATAATCGATCTGATAGAACCGCTGAAAGTTCTCGGGGATATCCTGCTCATCATACGTCTCAGTGGTCAAATCAATCCTTCGAAGCCTGATGATATCACGACGTTCATAGGCGACAGTTATCTCTGGGCGGGTTGGGTGCCAGGCGACAATAGGATAGTTGTAATCTGGCTGTTGGACTGCATTCTTACTTCCAAACCGAAACAAAACCTTTTGCTCACCAGTAGCTAAATCTCGAAGGACTAATTGATACTTACCCTGATTATTGACCGCATATGCGACAGTGCTACCATCTGGGCTCAGTCGCATCATACTCTTCGGCCACCACTTCTTATACCTAAGTTGGATCGATGCTGAGGAGTCGACCTCTACGAAGGCATTTTTCTCGGCGGAGTACAACTTCTCATAGAAGACGCGCCAGTCCTTCTTGAGCTTCTTTTCATTAAATCCAAAGATGAATTCCAAGTTGTCATCGATATCATCTCGCAGTCTCATGAGATAAAGCAATGTCGTTACCGAGGTGCGTCCATATGTTGTTGCGATATAGTGCCACATCGAGTGTCCCGCTACTCTCGGATGTCTACTGGATAGTCGATCGAACTTGCGGAATTTGCCATTGCGTTGATACCAGATGTCTCGCAGTTCATCCTCGATCAACGGATCCCAAGATGCGCCGACGTAACTCGCGAAACCCTCCTGATACCAGGATGGTACTCTCAGATCGGGTTCGCTGTCTACCACCTCCTGGAGACTACCCTGGGCATACATGGCATTGAGATAGACTTGGGCTACTCCTTCTTTGATACGTCGCTCCAGTGACTGATGATTTCCATCAAAGTAGAGGAAGACACGACTCCCAATGACCTTGGTAAAATCATCTCTTGTCTCAAAGATTTCTTCATTTCCGATGTTACTCTGCAGGAGGTCAGAGATATCAGTGTAGACGATGATCTCGATCTTATCATTGATGCGATGCTCGACTAAGTTTTGGATTTCGGGATGCAGCTTCTCTGCGATCTGGATCGCTGACTGAGCAATGTTGCGTCCCTTACCGTACCAGTAGGTGATGTAGTTTTCTGTCTCATACATCGTCCACCGGTACATATCATCGGTGTACTGGACGCGGTTCTTGCCAAACTCGGTTTGGATCTGCTGGGCACAGAGTTGTACTGCGAGCACCATCGCCGTAGAAAGGAAGAAGAGTCGTGTTCTCATTATCGAATCTTAGCCTACTAAGGTAGACATATGAGAAGCGCGAAATGTTGCTGTCTTTACGCCCAGAACTTAGGATCTACTCCTGCGCGACAGGATGTCTGTAACGATGGTTGATCCGTGATGTCTGGTGTTTTCGATAAAGAGTTTGCTGGTACGAAGACCAGCGTTAACTACCCCAGCTACATAAATTCCAGCGACTGAAGTCATGAGTGTCTCCTCATCAAAATCAGGCTTGCGATCAGGGGATTCCTTGATTGGTACTCCAATACGTGTAAGTAGATCATAGTCAGGCTTGTATCCTGTCATGGCCAGGACAAAGTCATTGTCGATCTGGATCGTCGTCTCAGGAGTCTGGATGATCACATGATCAGGTTCGATACGAGTTACATTACTGTTGAAGTAGGCTTTGATGGATCCCTCCTTGATGCGGTTTTTGATATTAGGAAGGATCCAGTATTTCACCTTTTCATATAGTTCTGGCTCTCTGACAACCATAGTAACATCAGCTCCTTTTTGCCAGGTCTCGAGGGCTACATCACAGGCGGAATTCGCTCCCCCGATAACAACGACCTGTTGTCCCACATAGTGATGTGCCTCATCGTAGTAGTGCTTGACCTTCGGGAGGTTTTCTCCCGGAACCTCCAGCATCCGAGGAACATCGTAAAATCCTGTGGCCACAGCAATGTTTGCAGTTTTGTATTCACCCTTTGGTGTGGTCACCCGATGAATTCCATCCTTCAATTCTACGTGGTGCACAGGTTCATAAAGCTTGACATTGAGATTATACGCATCAATGATCCGTCGATAGTACTCCAGAGCTTCTTTACGTGTGGGTTTGTCAGTATGGGAGATAAAGGGGATGTCGGCGATTTCCAGATTTTTGGAAGTGCTGAAGAATGTCATGTTGGCTGGAAAGTGAAACAATGAGTTCACAAGCATTCCCTTTTCAAGAATGACATATCTAAGTCCAGCCTTGTCAGCTTCCACTGCAATATTAATGCCTGTGGGTCCACCGCCGATGATGATCAGGTCGTATTCGTGGTGAACAGCTTCTGTGGTTCTTGTGGTCATGTGTGGGTGCACTTCTGCAAATCAGAAAACCAAGTTCTCGTCAATATGGTTGCATTAGTCGGGACGATCAAGTCTGCCGTGGCAAGGCCCTGCCAATGGGCTATATTTAGAACAAGGATGAGACTGAACATGAGAGCCATATCGATGATCTGTTTGCTTTGTGTGATAAGTGCGGCGACCGCACAGCGAGTGACGGTCTCACCAGATATCACCTTACGGAATCTTCGATCATATGATATCATTGGCGATGTCAATGGTACAATTTTACTCTATCGAGACAAGGGAAATGAGCAAGAAGTCAGCCTCTACGACGAGAACCTCGTTTTCCAAAGTGATCGCGATGTGAACCTCCTTTCTAAGCGAGCTACCATCTATGAGATCGTTAATCTGGATACCGCATTTGGTGTGATCTATGGCTATCGAGAAGAGGATAACCATGTCATCCAGATGGATATCATGAATGAGCGCATCGAACGGGTCGACTCTGTGACCATGGCCGTCTTCGAGAAAGAGTACCGTGGCCTCGAGTATTCCCCGATTCTTTCCGAGGATCAATCGGTGATTTCACTTTACAACTTCTTGGAGAATGACCGGATGAAGCTGATCACATATGACTTTGATCGAGATACGCTGGTGCACAATGATGAGTACATTTTTACCCAGGCCGAGCTCTTTGATGAAGTGGTGAGCATAGATGTATCTGACGACGGCCACTTCTACATGTTATCAGAACTGGATAATTCTCGTGCACGTCGTAAGGATCATAAGGTGCTGATCTATCACTTTGCGCCGCTAAGTACGACCGTTACTCAGATCGAAATCCCTTTGGAGGGATTTGTATCTGCTGATGTTATGATGTCGATACATAATCCGACAGGTAAGATTGGTGTCGTGGGGTTATACGATGAGAAGAGGTTCAGTGAGAGCACTGGATACTTCTGGATATCTGCCCTTCCCACTGAGTTCGATCAGGTGCCTCTGCAAATGACCGACTTTAGCCAAGATATCTTCTTCGAGTTATACGGTGAGAAGCGTACGCGGAGACTGGAGAACTTTGGGGTGTCAGATGTCTTTTGGAATATCGACGGTGATCCCATCTTATCCTTCGAAATGATGCTCGATGTAAGTCGACGCACTGGATCGGGCCTAATCAGACAGCAGACCGCCAATCAGTTTTACGATGCTAATTCCAACACTGCATGGAGTGATCATTATAGGGAGGATATTCTGCTTATCGCACTCGATGAAAACCTACAGGAGCGATGGCACCGCGTCTTTTACAAGCGTCAGTTCTCACAAAATGACGATGCTTCTTTCTCATCGTATTTCCCCTTTATGACGCCCAGTAGGATGCGACTCATCTATAATGATGAGATCAAGAATAACAGCACTGTATCTGAATACATATTAGACCCCAACGGTAACTATAAGCGTACGAGTGTCCTTAGTACAGAGTATCAAAACCTCAAACTCCGATTTAGAGACGCAGAGCAAATATCGTCCACGGAGATGATCGTCCCGAGCCAAAAAAACTACTTGCTGAACTTAGTGAAGATTGATTTCAGTAGTTGAGTAATGAAATTAACTCTATCTCTCGATCAAAACCTCCCCTGTCATCTCCGATGGGATGTCGACGCCCATGAGAGACAGGATAGTTGGAGCGATATCCCCCAACTTACCTGATCGCACTTCCACGTGTTGTTCATCTGGGGAGATGTAGATCATAGGGACCAGATTTGTCGTGTGCGAAGTGTTGGGGCTGCCATCTGCATTGATCATGTAGTCAGAGTTGCCATGATCAGCGATGATAATGATCTCGTAGTCGTATTCCAGTGCTTTGGTTACTAATCGGCGCAGGCACTGGTCTACAGTCTCACATGCGCGCTGAGCGGCGTTGAAATCTCCTGTATGACCCACCATGTCAGCGTTAGCGTAGTTAAGACATATAAAATCTGGTGGATTAGCATCGATCTTCTGACAGATGGCGTCTGTCAGAGGAATCGCAGACATTTCTGGTGCGAGGTCATATGTGGCGACCTTAGGAGAGGGAATTAAGATCCGTTCCTCCTCAACGAATTCTTCTTCACGACCTCCATTCAGGAAAAAAGTAACGTGTGGGTACTTTTCGGTTTCTGCGATCCGCACTTGAGTGAGTCCAGCATTTTGGATCACCTCCCCGATAGTCATGGGAATGGCATCCTTGTCATAGACTACGTGCACACCCGAATAGGATGCGTCATAGTTAGTCATGGTCACGAAGTGCAGCTGGAGAGGCTCCATCTCATATTCTGGGAAGTCTCGCTGGGTAAGTGCTGTCGTGATTTGTCTTGGACGATCAGTTCTGAAATTGAAAAATAGACAAGCATCCCCAGCAGTGATCAACCCCGAGTCATCTGCGATGATGGGGGTCATGAATTCATCAGTAGTACCCTGAGCATAGCCTTCCTGTATAGAAGCAACGACATCATCTGTGCTCGTGCCGGTACCATGGACTAAGGCATCATAGGCGATTTTTATTCGTTCCCACCTGTTGTCACGGTCCATGGCATAGTAACGTCCGACTATGGTGGCGATCGAAGCTGTCTTTCCTTTGATGTGATTCTGGAGATCAGTCAGGTAGCCTGCACCACCATTTGGATCCGTATCTCTGCCATCTAAAAATGCATGCACATAGCATCGGATACCATTGGCATCAAAAATGTCAATCAAGGCCAGTAGATGACGGATATGGGAGTGAACTCCGCCGTCAGACAAGAGACCCATCAAGTGGACAGGTTTCTCGTTTGTTCTTGCATAGTCAATGATCCCGATGATGCGCTCATTCTCGCTAAGCGTATTCTCGGCTATGGCCTTATTGACTCTGGCTAACTCCTGGTATACGATCCGACCAGCGCCGATATTGAGATGACCAACTTCGCTATTACCCATTTGACCATCTGGCAGACCAACATCATTTCCAAACGTGACGAGGGTACTATTCGGCTGTGTTGCAAGTAACTCATCTACATATGGAGTATTCGCTTGTCTGATGGCATCAGACTCGGGATGTTCACCGATGCCCCAACCATCCAATATGGCCAAAAGTGCTTTCCGTGCCATGCTACCTATGTTCATTTGATGAAGGCGCTAAAGATAGCGGTCGGGTAAGAGAACTCATTTTTTAACAAGGGTCAGATACGAATGTCGGAGTCCATACACGTTTAGCTCATCCTACTAAATGACTACTTGCTAATCTGACTGCACATCTACGAATAACCAATTCTTCCCCCCATGATATTCGTAAGTGTATTCGTCTTCGTAATAGGAGGTGTAACAAACGCAGAAAATGACCTTAGCTACCTTATTGACCATTTGGATGAGGTAGTAGAATGGACTACTGAACGACGAACAGAGTCCCTAAGCCGTGTTGAGTCCACGCGACGGTTGGAATCCCTCACCTCAGAAAATGTCATGGGTGTCACGCTAAAACATCAGAGCAATTGGCACCAAGGCAAATCGTATAAAATCATTGAGGTTGAGAAGCCTGATCAGACCCATCGCCTCTTCTTTCACTGCTATCAGCGCGACGGTCGTACTGTGGTCAACCGAATCAAGATTACGACTGCTTAAAACAGTAATGACTGTTGACCTGTGGTCAGTAAATCTTTAAAATATCCATCGACAACTCGAGGCATCCCAACCGCATCCAATTCATCCAGCCGCTTCCAACCTCCGCTGTCATCAACCAGATCAACTGTTGTTCCTAACCGGTAGAAGTGAGCATGGATGAGTTGGTGGGATAACTGCTGCTTAAGCTGGATTGAGGAGGAGAGATCTGCAGGATTGATCAGTAACCCTAACCTTTTGCTAAACTGTATCGATAGTTCCTGCTTAGAGGTACCTGCCTTCGCTTCGACTAATATCGGTTCGTATAAACCTCTCCAGACATCCTGGCCTGTTCGCTTCTGAAGGAAAACTTGATCATCTCGGATAACAATGAGATAGTAAAAGTGACGGATGGAAATCTTGATTTTCTTGATTTTGATGGGCAGGTCAAGAACTTGATCATTTCGGAATGCAGCACATCCGCCTTGGAGAGGGCAAGTGTCACAAAGAGGGGCTCGAGGTTTGCAAATCAGTGCGCCAAAGTTCATCATCGCCTGGTTATGCTCACCGGCTTGGATAGGATCCATGATTTGCGCCGCCATGGCGCCATATATGGTCCTGGCATGTCCACTATCGATCGGTTCTGACATTCCAAAATATCGACTCAACACGCGGAAAACATTCCCATCTACAACGGGATATGGTAGTCCGTAAGCAAAGCTTGCAATGGCAGCAGCGGTGTACGGTCCAATTCCTTTAAGCGACAGGATATCATCGTATGCTGTGGGAAAATGTCCGCCAAACTCCGCCATTATTGTTTGAGCCGCGAACTTTAGATTGCGGGCTCGATTGTAGTACCCCAAGCCTTTCCAGGCTCCCATCAATTCATCATCATCGGCCTCTGCTAAACTCCTCACATTAGGGTAGAGCTCTATGAGTTTTAGATAGTACTTCCGGCCAGTCTCAACCCTCGTTTGTTGCAAGATGATCTCGGACAACCAGATCGCATAAGGATCTTTAGTCTTGGTCCATGGCATGTCTCTATCGACATGTCTATCCCATTCGATCAATACTTGGGAGAGGGAGGAGTTTGATGGCATAGCACAAAAAAAGGTGATTCGAACGACGTCGAACCACCTTGGTATTTCGGTAGTTGGGGTGTATTGCTATGCAGACAGCTTGCTGCGTATTGTTGTATGGTTACCGTATTGACTTTTGATCTTTTCCTTAAGCTCCTTACGAGCGAAGAAGATGCGGCTTTTCACAGTTCCGAGAGGAAGCTCTAATTGATCAGCAATCTCTTGGTATTTAAATCCGACGTAATGCATTTCGAATGGTACTCTAATGCTGGCGTCAAGGCTCTTAATCATACCACCGAGTTCTTCCATCATGATGTTGGTACCAGCACCATTTGATATACTATTGTCGGTGCTATTCAGAAAGTACATGTTATCGGTACTATCCATGATCGTCTTGGCCTTGGTCTTCTTGCGGTAATTATTGATGAAGATGTTCTTCATGATCGTGAATAACCAAGCCTTGAGATTGGTGCCTGCCTTGAATTTATCACGATTGGTCATGGCTCTGAAAGCCGTTTCCTGATATAAATCTTTAGCCTCCTCAGAATCTTTAGTCAGATTGTAAGCAAAGGACTGAAGTGAGGGAGTTAAGGTGTAAAAGCTGTTCGTGAATTCGACTTTTGACATTAGTTCCATGAGTGATGCGTTTTGTTGACTCTAAGATAGTATCATGTTTAACAAGATTCCATTTTTTGTTGAACAATGTTGGAACATTAGTTGCCGATTGAATTATCTATCTGTGTAATAAGCTGATTGTCAGTGCTTAGTGATCACGTTACCTATACATTAACTTTCAAAAAAAATTGAAAGTTGTTCTTGGCTTTCCGAATGAAGGCAGCTTTCCATGGCTTGGACACTCGAAGAAGGCTTACTTTCAGATAGTATGCGAGGTGTGACGTGGCCAGATCCTGGATTGTTTGATGATGCTAAGCGTTTTGAATGGGTGGCAAAGTCCATCGCCAAACGCCTCAGTTGGGGACGTCATCAGTCCAAGTGGTTAGCCTCAGGCATCGAGTTTGACCAGTACAGACATTATGTTCCTGGGGATGATTTACGATTGCTCGACTGGAAAAAGTACGCTCGTACAGGACGCTACTACATGCGACAATCTGAGCAAGAGAAAGCGCACTCACTGTCGATCCATCTTGATGATTCTCCCTCGATGGCTTATGCCGAAGCCCAAATTTCTAAACTGGACTATGCCAAACTCTTGGCAGCAGTCCTCACATATATCACCGCAAGTCAGAGCGACCATTTTGGATGGTATGGAGCGAACGACACAGGATGCCAAGGGAGATCTTTAGGCTCTTGGCATGCGAGCATAAGGGTGCTTCAAGTGCATCAGACGTACTCTATATCAAAAAAAGCTACTCCTAAGATGATCGGGTCAATGAGCGGCGCGTGTATTTGGATGACGGATCTGTATATGGATATCCCCGACATGGAGAAGTACTTGTCCCATCTTAGAGGGTCTTATCGAGAGGTGTTGGTTATCCATTTTATGGGAAGGAACGAGGAATCGTTGGACTTTGCTGATAGTTTACGATTTAGGGATCTTGAGACTGGAGAAGTCGTCGTTGCGCAGTCTTCTGTTATAGCTGAATCGTACAGACGGGCATTGGGTAGCCATCTCCTATCAGTACAGGAGTTGTGTCGGCGATACAGCACTGAAGTGCATCGGGTGTACTTGGATGATAATCCAGTAGATTTCTTAAGACGTATTCTCACAAGGCGATAAGATGTTGTCAAGTATGCAGTGGACATATGCGGCAGGTTTCTGGGGTTTACTCGGTCTTGTTGCGCCCATTGTAATCCACTTATTAAGTCGACATACCCGAAAGACAGTGTCGATGGGCACGAATCGATTTTTATCCGCCTCACAAACCCGTCAGGCCAGATCAATACGACTTTCACAACCATGGACCTTATTCTTAAGGCTGATGATTGTGTCTGTTGTAGCGTTCATTTTAATGAACCCGTTCATAGATACCCTGGTCGAAACATCACCTCGACTCTACGTCCATGAGAAATATCAGACGCCAGAATACAAGAGTTTGTTGCGCGCCTATGGTCCAGAGTTTGAGCATAGGGTTTTCACATTCGAGAAAGGCAATGCAGATTATGTCTATCCGAATGCAAATGCGCTCATCTACGAGGCCAATCGATACCCTGACTCGGTCATCATCATTGCACCACAATCGGCATCTGAGTTCGTGGATCACATCGAATCCATCGCAGGACACGTGACCTGGATCTCTCCACCATCGAAGAGGCCTACAGCTATATCACCCCCCCAACGAGATCTAAGATTCTGTCTTCAGGGCTCGACAGAGGATCAGCGAAAGCGTCTATCCACACTGGTGAAGAGTGTCGCAGAGTCATCAGACGTCAGTTTGCACGAAGACTGCACAGGTTATGATATCCTGTTTTTGATAGACACTGTAGTAGCTACTGACAAAGTCACCTTCACATGGCTAACAGACCAGGTTTCAACTTTATGGCAAAATCATCATGCAAAGCGATACTCTTTTCGAGGAGAGATCTCCAGCCAATCACTCCGCGCCAGCCAACTTCCATTATTGCTTGCCGGAGTGTTGACGGAGCAAGCACAGACAAATCACTATATCAACAAGGCCCCACTACGCAAAGCCAAGGATGATGTGACAACTCTGGGCCCAATGGAAGACTCACAGAAAGCAGAATTCTCCGCAGTACTGTTGATATTTCTGCTTGTTTTGATTGTGAGCGAACGATTTCTCAGAATGTATCGGATCAGATGACATCTGCACACGACATCTTCATCTCAGCTCAGCGGTATTGGTGGAGCTGTGCAGCAGCAGTTATAGTGGTGATGATAGGATGTTGTGGAGTAATCCGTGCATCAGGCTATGATGTCAACGGGAGTCTCATCATTCTGGTTGTGGTTGTTTTGGGGATAGGTTACCTCTGGTATCGCCAACGACCGACGACCAAAACCATGCGACAAAACCTACATCAGGCATATCCTGGATTGGAGTATAGTCTTGAACTATTAGATCGGCCTGAGCATGAGCTAAGGCCATTAGAGAAAGTTCAGCGAGAGACAGTTCTCAGGGTTCTACCAGAGGTTAAGGCACCAATGTCGATTGTATCTACCGCATGGAAGAGCGCTTGTATCGCTGTAATAGGTCTCGCAGTATTTTTCGGTCTCTATCTATGGCAGCATAGTGGAACATCAGAAGATCTGTACGCATTGCCGCCTTACCAGGACACGGCTTCCTCCAGTATGGATAGAACCGAAGCCTTGCTCACTCTTCATGAGGTGCGAGCCCATATCAGTGCTCCAGACTACACGAAGCTTAGAAGGATGAGTCTAACAGATGTAGATCTAAGAGTTGCTGAAGGTTCGACGGTGTCTTGGTCGTTTGATACAGAAGGAACCATTACATTAGGTGCAGTTATTATCGGAGGGGAAGAAAGTCTTGAGATCTCTGGGCTGGAGAGCGGACGCAGTGCATCATTGGCTCAGCCCACCTTTTATCAATATGAGTTGGTAGGAGTAGACTCTACCATCATCTCAGATTATCACCCTATCGCGGTCATACCAGACCTTCCTCCAGAAGTTCAAATCACAGGCTTGCCAGAATATCAGCGACGCAATTGGGATGACAGCACGCGGGTTAACTTTGGTATTCGACTGTCTGACGATTACCGCTTAAGCGAAGCTCACCTCGTCGCAACCGTCGCGACAGGACAAGGCGAGTCAGTGAAATTCAGAGAGAAAGACTATCCGCTCACGGTAGATGATCGCCAGAGGCGCACTTTGGCCCACGCCTTTGATCTTGAAGAATTTGGAATGGAGCCAGGTGATGAGCTGTACTTCTATGTACGTGCCAAGGATAACTGTACCCTTCGTGATCAGTGGACACGCAGCACAACTTATTTCGTAGTAATACCGGATACAACCACCTATCTATGGGCGGAGGATGACGGAGTTCAAGTCGACTTGATGCCAGACTTCTTCCGCAGTCAGCGGCAGATCATCATCGACTCTAAGTCCCTCTTGGCAGATCGCTCTTCCATTACTACGGAAGAGTTCAATCGCAGAAGCAATGAATTAGGATACGACCAAAAACTACTACGACTTAAGTATGGCCAGTTCTTAGGAGAGGAGTCGGAGAGTGGCATTGCCATCCAAAATGAGATCGACCCATCTGCACTCACAGAAGAACAACATAAACATGATCATGACCATGATCACTCCAACAATGAGAGGTGGGCCTACTTGCTCAAGGCTTACATGCATGATCACGACCACAAAGATGAAGCTGAAGAGAAAGCGTCGTCTAAGAGTCCAGTCGATGCATTCATGCATGATCACGGTCATGTACATGAGAGTGATGTATCATTTGGAGAGGAAACTGAAGACCCGCTAAGACCCTCTTGGGTAGAGGAATTGTCACATAACCATGACAATGAAGAACAAGCAACCTTTCACGAAGTATCTGTAAAGACTAAACTTAAAATGGCCATGAGTCATATGTGGGATGCCGAATTGCACCTGCGCCTGTACGATGCTCAAACTTCGCTGCCTTATCAATACAAGAGCCTTGAATTACTCCAAGAGATAAAGAATCACGCTCGTATCTATGTCCACCGAATAGGTTTTGATCCACCTAAGATTAAAGAGCCAGAGACAAGGTTAGCCGGAGAACTGAATGAAGTTGTTGATCCACTCTATTTGCCCGAAGAAAAGGAGGATGATGACGTCGCCGGATATATTCGAGAAGTGCTTCGGATGAAGTCCTATTGCGATGGAGCAGAGCAAGGATCCACAGCACTCTCAACGGCTTTGGACAATGTTTCTGCCTATCTATCTACGATGGTTGGCACAGATCCGGGTATTGTTATTGTGCTTAGTCGCATCGCTTCCTTTTCAAGAGGCGAACTTCCTTGTGAGCCCTTGCTGGAGTCACTACTCGATGCCATTCCGGAGATGGAGTCTGAGCCTACTCCTGCTCGACTATATAGCCACCCACTTACAGATGCGGTCATCAGGGATGTAGAGACATTACGCTGATGGCCATTTCTCCTGATCTGCTGCTGATCACCTCGCTTGCGATGCTTGCCATTGCTTTGGTGACGACTTGGAGGACAACGCCGAGTTTGACGGGTCGATGGCGCAGAGTCATGTATTTACTTATCGTCAGCGTTGGCATCGGTTTACTGATCTATCCACCTGAAGTTGATAATCAGATAAAATCTACAACTGCCATCATCGGTGGACATATACATGAGGACTCATTACGCGATGACCAAACCCACTATCCGGACATCGAGAGATATCTTCTTGATCAAGACTTCAAATCAATCGACTCGTTGGTGCTACAGACAAGAGATCTGGGTGTTGCGACTCTGGAAGGACTGAAAGATGTAATCGTTACATATGCTCCGCTGAGACCAGAAGTAGGGCTGGCGGCCTATGAGATGTCACCGCTTGTTGCCTTTGAGAGAGGCTCCATTACTGGTCGAATTATAGGCGACGCAGATAATGTTTCGTTACTAACACCGTCAGGAAATAGAATTCCAGTAGCGATTAATAAAAGTGGAGAGTTCTTCATGTCGTTACCTGGAATGCCTGCCGGTCGCTACGAATACACAGTTGAGATGATTGGATTGGATGGAGATACACTGTCCACGAAGATCCCTGCTGAGGTGAGGGAGAATCAACGATACAACATGCTGGCTTTGTTAAGCAGTCCGGCCTTTGAGGTGAATTACCTACGGACTTTCTGGTCGGCCATGGGCTATGGCTTTGGTCAGCGAATGCAGATCTCTACAGATCGCTACACCACGGTGTTCGATAATTTGCAGCAACGCAAACTCGAACCCTTCTCACCAGAGAGTTTGGATGGATTTGATCTACTGCTTTTGGATGCAAGGCAGTGGAATAGACTTTCGATTACTGACAGGCGCGTGGTCAAGAGATATATCCGCATGACAGGGGCGGCACTTCTTTTTTTGCCTTCGGATCAAGCACCACTGGATATCAATTTTCCGGCAGTTGGAACGAAGCAACAATTCGACTTTAGAGAAAATGGAAAGCAAGTATCACTCTCCATTCAGAGCGCCGTCCCCCGGGGTTGGAGGCTCATCGAGTTACAAGATCATAAAGTGGCCAGTTATCGACGCTATGGCATCGGACACATCGCAGCCCTACATGTTGCTGACTCACACAAGCTATTACTGGCCGATATGGAACGTACATATCAAGAGTTGTGGACATCGATCATCACTGAGATTTTTGTCAGAATCGATGAAGGTATTATCGCAGATACCCCATACCCGGTCTGGGCTGGTGAAAAAACAGCTCTTCGAATGTACGGATTAGGAGCCCTATCAGACACTGTCACGGTCGACAGAAACGATACCTACATGGCAACTCCAGTGCCTGAAATCTTGGGACATCAACGAGTTCAGGTCTGGCCAGAAGTAGGGTGGAACGAAGTGATTATAGGTAGTCAGGATACGGTGTGGATGTACGCGCATGCCAAAGATGATGCGCCTCTTCTTCGTGACGAGCGCAATCAAGATTATATCCGGCACATCGCTGCACCAAAAGTCAATGTTGCAAAGATGACAAGTAAGCCAATCAGTCGGTGGTGGGCATACTCACTCATTGTGCTTGGGTTGAGTGCATTGTGGTTAGACGAAAGGATATGGGCATAGCGCAGTTAGATCGACCACTTTTGATAGTCAGAAGGTGTGTCGATATCCATGAAGTATCCACTTTCTTGAGTCGATATCTGCTGTAGTTGGTTCGCCCTTGCCTTCATGAATGGTCTCATAGTGTGAGCGTCTGTGTATGCCAGGACTTGCTCACGTAAACTACTGTTCATGATAACAGGATGCCCAACCTGATTATCGTTTACGGGTCTGGTGATCAAGAAGTTTTCGTTGAGATGACTGTCGATTACCTGATTAATTAATGCTGACGTCAATCGGGGCATATCGCCTAAACACACTAAGAATGTACTCATCTGCTGAGAGAGCATGCTCACACCAGCTTGGATGCTCCCCACTTGGCCCAGGCGATGTGTAGGATTATGGACGATGTCGATGGGCAAGCCTTGGAGGGCTCTTTTTACCTCTCCATGCTGGTGTCCAGTAACTACGATGACGCGGTCCACGTATGATTCCAGCGCCGCGTTTACTGAGGTCCGAATCATGGTTGATTCCTTCCAAGGTAGTGTCAACTTATTCTGTTCCCCCATTCTGATGGAGCTACCCGCAGCCAGAATCAGTGCTTCGATCATGGTTTGTTAGAGTTTAATGAACTCCGATATGACCTTTATGGTCTCATTCAAGTTACTAACTGAACAAAATGACATCATGAACATACTCGCATTCGGCGCAAGCACGAGTTCTACCTCTATAAATCAGCGATTAGCTGCATATACAGCATCATTGATTCCCCAAGGCCACGTAACCTTATTGGACTTGAACGACTTTGAGATGCCCATCTACAGTGAGGATCGACAGGTGAATGACGGTATTCCTCCAGAGGCTCACACTTTCCGAGATCACCTGCGAGCTGCTGATGGTGTGATCGTTTCCTTCTCAGAGCACAATGGTGTGTACACTGCAGCCTTCAAGAATATCATGGATTGGAATTCTGTGATCGAAGGAAAGGCATGGCAAAACAAACCCTTCCTACTAATGGCTACTTCTCCTGGAAGTCGAGGAGGATCTACCATCTTGGACATTGCCGTTGCTAAATGGCCTTATATGGGAGCCGAGATTGCTGCATCATTTAGCCTTCCTTTTTTCAACAAGAACTTTGATGAGTCGACAGGGATCACAGATCAGGAGCTTAAGACACAACACGAGAAGGCAGTTCAGGCGTTAGTTAAGGCTATCCCTGTACTCGCGGATGAGTAGGGACTGTAATTACCAGTGCCAGTATATTTGGCCATCGTACGAATGACCCAGGAGACCACCAAAACAAAATTTGAATTCCAACTGCTTGGCCGTATTGTCGGGTTGGCCAAACCATACAAGGGATTGTTTGCGGGAACATTGCTGCTCTCGGTGATTCTCGCCCCGGTCTCCATGCTTCGCCCCTTTTTGGTGTCCATTATGGTCGATGATTACATTTTGCGTAATGACCTAAATGGGCTCTATCGCATGGCTGGTGTGTTTGTTATCGTTGTACTTCTAACAGTTCTGCTGCGCTACTTCATGATTTTTTACAGCGTATTGTTAGGGCAGAATGTGATTCGTGATCTGCGCACCCGAGTGTTCGATCATATCACCAGTCTGCAGTTGCGATACTTTGATCAGACACCGATAGGGAAGGTGACAACTCGCACGATCAATGATGTCGAAACCATCAATACCGTTTTTACTCAAGGTATCATCAGTATGGTGGCAGACTTGCTCGGGATATTCGCGGTGATTGGCATTATGCTTTACACCAGCTGGAAACTTACGCTACTGGTATTGGTCACGATGCCAATACTCCTATTTGCGACATACATTTTCAAAGAGAAGGTCAAAGTTGCTTTTGAGAAGGTGCGGGCCCAGCTATCCAATATGAATGCATTTCTCCAAGAACGCATTACTGGCATGCACATCATCCAGATTTTCAATGCGGAAGAGCAGGAGATGCGCAAATTCAAGAAGATCAATCGGGACTATACCCAGGCCAATTTAGATGCCATCACCTACTATGCGATTTTCTTTCCGGTAGTGGAGATGATTAATTATCTGGCATTGGCCATCCTTGTCTATTTCGGAGCCACGTATGTGATCCGAGACACAGTTTCTCTTGGTGCATTGCTGGCCTTCCCTTGGTATGTGACGCTCCTATTCAGTCCTATCAGATGGTTAGCAGACAAGTTCAATACCCTCCAGATGGGTATGGTGGCTGCCGAGCGCGTTTTCCTTGAATTAGATCGTCGTGAACAGATCACAGACAACGGTTACCTACGGCCTGATCGGCTGAAAGGGAAGGTGGAGTTTGACCATGTGGATTTCAGCTATGATGGCAATCAAGTCATCCTGAAGGATGTCAGTTTTAAGCTGGACGAAGGGAAAACCTTAGCTATCGTGGGAAGCACAGGATCTGGAAAAACAACAATCATCAATGTCTTGGCGCGCTTCTATGAGACCATGAACGGTACAGTCAGAGTCGACGGAGAGGACATTAAGAAGTATCGACTTTCTCATCTCCGGGGTCGTATGGCCGTGGTGCTGCAAGATGTGTTCCTTTTTCACGGTTCTGTGATGGACAACATCACCTTAAGAGATCCTAATATCTCTGAACAAAAAGTCTTCGAGTCAGCAGCGGCCATCGGTGCAGATCGATTCATAGAGGCCTTAAGTAACGGCTATGATCACGTGGTAACTGAGCGAGGTAGCAATCTATCCATGGGGCAGCGGCAGTTGATCAGCTTTGTAAGAGCATTGGTTTTTGATCCCGATATACTGATACTGGACGAGGCCACATCCTCCATCGATACAGAGACGGAAGCGGTCATCCAGTATGCCATCGAAAAGCTGATCGATCGTCGCAGTTCGATTATCATCGCCCATCGGCTTTCTACGATACGGAATGCCGACCACATTATGGTTATGGACAAGGGTGAGATCCGAGAGTTTGGTCCGCATGAAGAGCTTGTCCAAATCCCAGATGGACGATACCGAGAATTGTACGACATGCAGTTCGCCAAAGAAGAAGTTCTCGTATAAGATATCTGATCGAGGTGTAGATACAGACCTCGACCCTCTCAAGAATATCCATAGCGCGTAAGAACATGAGTCCTTATTGTCATGATTAGGTAAGGAGCAGCCTACCTCAGACACCCTGAACTGCAATTTTCTCATCTCTGGGTTACATTCGCGTAACATTTTGAAAATCAGAGATTTCAGCTGCCACTCTTTCCAGATCATGATGAAGTATTTTCTCTTGTTGGCTATTCTATTAGCGAGTTGTTCGACAACTAAAGTGTCTAATTCAGAACCGGATATCGATGAGATCTATGTCCCCGATATCGAAGAAGAGTTTACGGAGGAGCGATTGCTGGAGGAGCTACAAGTAGTGGCGCCTCGGGGATATGCTCTTGAGACCTATAACTCAGCAGAGACGAGACACTTTGATTTGATTCACACCGATTTGAACTTACAGTTTGACTGGTCCCAAGAAAAGGTCATCGGTACTGCACAGTTAAGGCTTCGGCCTTACTTCTACGCTCAGAATTATCTAATTCTCGATGCCAAAGGGATGGAGATTCGAGATGTGCGCCTGCCAGACGGTGAGTCGCTCACCTATCAGTACAATGGGCAGCATCTGGATATCGAACTGAATCAAAAGTACACCCGTGAGGAAGAGGTGGTCATCATCATTGACTATATCGCTGACCCATCGAATGGTGTTGTTGGGGGCAGTGCAGCCATCACAAGTGACAAAGGGCTCTTCTTCATCAACTCTGACGGTAGTCAGCCCAACAAACCGCAGCAGATCTGGACTCAAGGCGAGACGGAGAATAACTCAAGATGGTTTCCGACTATCGATCATCCTAATGAGAATATGACTCAGTCCATTACGATGACTGTCGAAGAGCGATTTGAAACGTTGTCAAATGGAACCTTGATCTCGTCTAAGTCCAATGGGGATGGAACTCGTACAGATCGCTGGGAGATGGATGAGCCTCATGCGCCATACCTCGCCATGGTGGCAGTTGGGGAGTTCGCAGTCGTGCGCGAAGAATGGAACGGCATTGACCTGGAGTACTATGTCGAACCAGCTTACAAGCCATATGCAAAGCAAATATTTGCTCATACCGCAGAGATGATAGAGTTCTTCTCTACCATTTTGGATTTCCCTTTCCCTTGGGATAAGTATAGCCAGGTGATCGTTAGAGACTTTGTTTCTGGTGCGATGGAGAATACGACAGCTGTTGTCTTT
The DNA here is from genome assembly GCA_038523965.1 of Bacteroidota bacterium. Classification (GTDB taxonomy): domain Bacteria; phylum Bacteroidota; class Bacteroidia; order Chitinophagales; family Saprospiraceae; genus JAJRXG01. The sequence goes on along the minus strand of JBCBIX010000017.1, from coordinate 15,783 downwards.
GGTGATTTTATCCAAAAAACAGATCGTGAGTTAATCGATGATGACAACGACTATATCGTCGCTCACGAGATGTTTCACCACTGGTTTGGTGATTTAGTCACCTGTGAGAGCTGGGCCAACCTAACGTTGCAGGAAGGGTTTGCGAACTATAGTGAGTATCTCTGGAAGGAACACAAGTATGGTATAGAGGAGGCAGACTTCCACAGATACAATGAACGACTCGGATATTTTGGTTCGATCATGCAGACAGGCATACATCCCTTAATTCACTACGGATATGATGATAAGGAAGATATGTTTGATGGACACTCCTACAACAAAGGTGGCTTGGTCCTGCATATGCTTCGCGATATGCTCGGGGACGATGCATTTTTTGCAGGGCTCAATAAATACTTGACTGATAACCAGTATTCGGCGGTTGAGGTAGATGAGCTCCGTATGGCATTCGAGGATGTGTCGGGACTGGATCTGAACTGGTTTTTTGACCAATGGTATCATGCGGCTGGCCATCCTGTTCTGGATATCGAGTACTCCTACAACGAAGTCTCCAAAGAGCTAATCGTGGATATCGATCAAACTCAAGATCCAGAGGCAAATCCACCCATCTTTCAGTTGCCCATAGCGATCGCTACGTATGATGAATCTGGCCGTGAACGTATACATCAGATACGTCTCCAGAAGCGCACCCAGCAGGTACGTCTTGATTGTCCGACGAATCCAGTGGCTATCCTTTTTGATCATCAGGATAGACTTCTAATGATCAAGAATGAAGTGAAAAGCCCCGAGCAGTATATCGCTCAATACCAATATGCAGATGCATACGCTCATCGCCACGAGGCGATTCGGATGCTTACAAATGAGACTACGGGAAGGTCTACTCTGCAAGCTGCTTTGTCAGATCCGCACTTTTCGATACGGGTGATGGCAGTCAATGCATTGACAGATGTGGACTCCACGACCCTGCAGTTGATTGCGAATCTTGGAGAATCCGACCCTCACTCGGCAGTTCGAAGTGCGGCATTGATGAAGCTTTTTGATCAAGATGCTGACATGGCACTCCTTCTGGTCACCAGAGTACTGGAGAAAGAGCAATCCTACGGTGTAATTGCAACAGGTTTATCCATCCTGAGACAGTCTAACTATGAGGGTGTACAGGACCTTGCTGCCAAGTTCAAGGATGCCAATGTCTCTACAATGATCAGCACCGTGTCTGAAATCCTGGCGTCCTCCGGTGACCCGACACATCTATCTTATTTCGAAGAGAAACTTACTTCCGTGAGCCTCTATTCGGTCTTGGACTTCTATGAATCTTACTACGAACTACTCCGTGCTCAACCAACTTCTACCCAGCTCCAAAAAGCCAAATTGCTCAAGGGGATCGCAACAGCACCAGATAGTAACATGTACTATAAATTGACATCTGCTAATACGATCAATAAGCTTCGAGAGGACCTCTTGACGAGTAATGCAGACGCTGCCGAATCGCTGTATCAAATGATCGAAGAGATCAAATCACAAGAAACAAACGAGCTATTATTAGAGCGTTACAGCGCTTTTTAACGAAGCTGTATATCGGGAAAGATGTGTAGTCAGAGCTTCACATCATTGCTGTACATAGACGAGAAACTTCTCCTCAAAGAATGGTTCATCGAACCACTGGCTTAAGGGCTCTATCTCCATGTATTCTTGCTTTCGCGCTTTTCGAGTTTCGTCATAGATGTGACCTCCTTTGAGTGCGATCAGGCCATTAGGTACAGGATGCATCTGCTCATGGGATACAAGCTTGCGTATCCATACAAGGAGCTGTTCAATGTTTGCCACCGCACGTGTCACAACGAAGTCGTAAGAATGAGGTAGAGATTCAGCCCTACTATGTGTCGTATTCACATTGGTGAGTCCGATCGCTTCAGCTATTGCATCGACGACCTTGAGTTTTTTAGCAATGCTGTCCACCAGGTGAAAGTGCGACTCTGGATACATGATCGCCAGCGGCACCCCAGGGAATCCACCACCACAGCCGAGGTCCAGAATACTTGCCTCTGGCATAAAGTCAATCCATTTGGCGATGGCAAGAGAATGGAGAATATGACGCTCGAACAGGTTTTCGATGTCCTTTCTTGAGATGACATTGATCTGTGCGTTCCACTCGACATATAGGTCATAGAGTGCCGAAAATTGAGCGTGTTGTGCCACCGTAATCCCGGGAAAGTACTTTTCGATTATCTCCATATGATCAATAAACGGCCAAGATGCTTAGGGTAACCCCCTTATGCATACGAACGGATAGACGATTAAGTTGAGTGGAGACCTACTTTTTAGGTAGAATTAATCTTGCACCGTGTAGGCTATGAAAACACAACACCAAAGTATCTACAACCGGGACTAACCACCAGTCATCTTTCTTCCATCGGAATAGCGGCGATCTGCGCAATATCGCTATTAAAACCGTCCAGCGAAGTAAGATCAACACCAACGGCATATAGACTCCCCACATCAACAAAGACACAGGAATGACATAGCTAAATGCATGTGTCAGATAGATGACCATAAGCCAAAGTTGTGTCCTGCGACGATATCTCGAGCTGGTAGTGAGATGTCGTTGCTTTTGCTTCCAGTATGCCTGCCAACTTGCTGTGGGTGCTGATACAGTCCAGGATAACGGATCGATCTGGGTGGTAATGCGATATCGCCCGATGGCAGAAGCGATCAAGAGATCATCATCGCCACTGCTCAAGTGTTTGTGAGATTCATATCCGCCTAAGGTCCAGAATACCTCTCTACGAAAAGCCAGGTTACGCCCTACCGCCATGTATGGTCTTCGCCGTTTCGCAGCACTGAGATACTGCTGTGCAATGAGCCATGTTTCGAAGTGTTGAGTAAGGTGGACAAGTTGATTTCCTCTTTCGTAAGGCCCATATCCGAGTACGATATCACTGCTTTCATGTCCTCTCATAATAGATCTTAGCCAACTGTTGGATACTGGAGTACAATCTGCATCTGTTGCCACAATCCACGCGCTATCTGAATGCTCGATGGCGCTGGTGAGAGCTGCTTTTTTGCCCTGATGATCTTTCTGCAGTATCTCGACTCGAGGGTCAGCCGAAAAAGCCATTAAGATGTCCGCGGTTCCATCTTGAGATCCATCATTGCAGATGACGATCTTGTAGTTTGGATAGTCTTGATCAAGGAGACCTGCGAGACAGCGACTTAAGTGAGGAGCCTCATTGTATACCGCCAGCACTATTGTCACTGAAGGAAGATTCACTTGGGTCGGAGGAGTATCAAACTTCTTAAGTGCACAGTGATTTGTGATCAAGGTCCACGTCTGAAATGCAGAGCTGACAATACCCAGAAGAATGACGAGACTCATCCACATACGCTCCTAAGATGCAACTGGAGATATAGATGTCGTTTGCCAAACAATCATATATAAATAGTTGTAATATATTTGACGCTTGTTATCAGAACACTATCTGATACTTCCCTCCTGAGATGGTACGCGTAGCATTCACACGCGAATCACCTTATTTTCATAAAAGCATCGATAGCACTGCCTGTATCGAGAGAACCTCTTGGTTCAGCGACAACCAGTGATATGACCACAAACGTGACCAAATTTTTCGTTGGCTTATTATTCAGCTTAGTTCTCCCTATTGGGTTAGCTGCCCAGGATGACTCGCTTCCCTCAAGTGAGCTTAGTGATTCGTGGATCGATGATACCAAGACTTATTATCGAGTTGATATCGATGAGGATGGGCTGTATCGTATCAAATACCAGACGTTGATGGAGGCGGGATTCCCTCTTGATCGGATCAATGGTTCGCAAATTGAGTTGTACAGCCAAGGCGCACCACAGCGCATAAGAGTGACCACCACTGGACGGTTAGGTCCTGAGGATTATGTCGAGTGGTTTGCCAAGGCAAATGATGGTAGTGTTGATGCATTCCTCTATGATGATGCCCCATCTCAACAGCTCAATCCGGCGGTAAGCTTATATGGATCACCTCGCCCGTATTATCTGACTTGGACCGAAGGGTTTTTCACAACCCAATATTTCGAACAGCGCAGTAATCCCAATGGACCAAACATCCCTCTTGAAGAACGATACTATGTCCATCGAGAGGAAATGGTCTTCGATTCGTTCTTGTATAAGCCGACTCATGATGGTCGCAACTTCATCCGCTACTCCAGTATGGACATCGGAGAGGGTTACGGTACGAAGTTAGCTGCAGAGAGGACGATCCAGATACCCATTCAGAATCTCTCAGAGATAGGAGTTCCACCGAGGCTCCGGATGAGATTTGGGACTAATGCCCTCAGCCGAGCCTGGCAGATAGTTGTTAATGATCGCATTGTAACTACGGTCACTACTGGTGGATACGATGTTGTTGATATTGATGTAGAGCTGATGGACGGTGATATTACTGACGGAGTTACCGATGTTTCCATCATCCCATTGGCTAACAATAATGAACGCCATTCATTGGCCATGATCTCGATCGATTACCCCAGGAGGTATGGTTGGGATGCAGATGATGTCATTCGTTATCATCAGCAGCCGTCTATACTTAGTAGGCTCATTTCGGTGCCAGGATATGAAGGGTTGGACCCAATTGCTTATAATCTGGATGCGGGTTACTTTTTGTTCCCAGAACTTCGGCAGGATACACTACTTATGATCATCCCAAGTGCACAGACGACGCAGGAGTGGGTGATCATCGATAGATCAACGTCGGTTCATTTGCTTGAGGAGTTAGTGGAGGTAGACATGCAGCTTCCCGTTCTTTCGTCGGCTACAGATTATTTGATTTTGTCATCTAAGGGTCTGATCGAGAGTGGGGCCGTGGAGCGCTATGCAGACTATCGTAGCTCTTCTGAAGGTGGTGGGTTCACTACGGACATTGTCGATGTGAACGCATTGTATGATCGCTTCAGTTTTGGAGTAGAGGGTCATCCTCTCGCGATACGACAGTATATCGAGCAACTCCGAAGAGCGGAGCGACTGCCTGACTACATTATGATCATTGGTAAGGGGAGGGAGTATTCAGATATAAATCTGATTGATGTCACGAACCACGTACCCACCTTTGGGATTCCAGGATCGGATAATTTACTGGTTGCGGCTCCTGGAGAACGAGTTCCTGATGTTGCTGTCGGCAGGTTAGCAGTTACGAGTGCCAATCAGGTCGATGATTATCTCGATAAGGTTCGCGAACATGAGAACCCAGGAGAGCTAAAGCAGGATATCTCAAGCCAAGCTTGGAAAAAGCGAGTCATCCACTTGAGCGGGGGATCCGCAGATATCCAAGAGGCCATCTATCGATTTCTGAACAACATGGGGTCGATGATTGAATCGACGACCTTAGGTGCAGATGTATTTACATTCAGAAAACGAAGCGCTGACCCTCTCAAAGCGGCCAGCACCGATGATATCGTAGCGCGTATCGACAAGGGAGCATCTCTACTTACATTCTTCGGTCATAGTGCGGTTGGAACGTTTGACTTCAGTTTAGAGGATCCAAGTAAGTACGAGAATCAGGGGCGAAATCCGATTATCCTTTCTCTGGGATGTCACTCTGGCAATATTCACACGTCTTCTCCAGGCATTAGTGAAGAGTTTGTTTTGCAGCCAGAGACCGGAGCTGTGGCATTTATTGCTTCTTCGGGTACGGCATATGCCGAGCCACAGTACCTCACAGGTCTACATCTCTATGATTTGTTGGGTGGAGAACTATATGGTCAACGGATAGGACAGATCCTTCAGCAAGCATTAGTACTACGACGCGACGAAAAGTCGCTTGCTACACAAACCCTTTTGGAACAGCTTACCCTGCACGGAGATCCGGCCTTTCGCTACCCTGTAGCGGACGGTCCTGACTATGTGATCGATCACCAATCAATCCGTGTATCTCCCGACATTATCAATACGGATCAAGATAAGATTGAACTTACGTTGGATCTGGTGAACCTGGGTGCTGTTGTGAACCAAGAAATCGATATCCAAATCGTACATCGCCTACCAGATGGCATTCCTGTGGATACGCTTATCACGACGATCAAGGCTCCTGCAAATCGGACGTCTATAGACATCGAATTGGATAACCCTGGAGAAATCGCAGCAGGAGAAAACCGATTGTACATCACAGTAGATCCCGTCAATCTGATTAACGAATCTCCTGATGCTGAGGCAGAAGAGAATAATGAACTCATGATTGGTGGGGAGCGTGGATACCGGTTTTTTGTCTTTGACAATAGTGCAAAGCCAGTGAGTCCTCGAGACTATGGGATTGTCTTTTCTGAAGACGTGATGCTAAGAGCATCACTTAATAACGGACTCCAGGCCAGAGGCGAGTTTGTCATTCAGCTTGATTCCACATCCACCTTCGATAGTCCATTATTACAATCCAAAAGTTTGGTCCCTCAGACCACCCTGATCGAATGGTCCCCAGAGTTGGATTGGCAGGAGGGAACAGTATACTATTGGAGAATAGCACCAGAAGTGGCCAATGATCAGCGCAAATCTCGACGGTGGCGCACGAGTAGCTTCATTTACTTACCCAATGAGGATGAAGGCTGGAATCAAAGTCACTTTTATCAGCTACTGGATAACGACTATCGAAACCTGGAGTTGTCCGAAGATGATCGACGGTTGCGATTCCAAACCAGATCTTGGGACATCCGCATTAAGAATGAGCTCCGACAGGATCAGGACTTTTGGGTCTTTGTAAACAACACCCCTTGGGCATCACTTAACCCCAAGACACTGGCACCAGGCTTGGCGATTTTCGTCTGGGACCCCAATCAGGTCATTTTCACCAATTCAGGTACAGACTACGGAAGTCTACCATTCTCAAGGGATGTATTTATCTATCGTATGGATCGGCCAGCAGATCGACGAAACATCATCGATCTGTTAGCAGCTATACCAGACGGATCCAGGGTCTTCATGCATACTATCTTGGGTGATGAGACGAGTGATCTACACGTTCAGGACTGGTTAGCAGATAGTAGTCGTTTTGGGACCACCCTGTATGACGAGTTGGAGACGTATGGTGCAACAAAGGTGAGATCCTTTTTGACCAGAGGAACAGTTCCATACACCTTCGTTTTTGATAAGGGAGGAGAGGCTGTGATCGAAGACATGGCTAATAATATCGAGGAGATCATCGATCTCTCCAGCCGCGCTGAGACGATCTGGGACCGAGGTTATACATCGAGCCATCTTGTTGGTCCTGCTGTCAGCTGGGGTTCGATAGAGTGGTTAGAGGAGGGAGAAGACTCTGATGTCTCCAGTGTCTACGTCTATGGAGTAGACCCTGAGGGCAATGATACATTACTGACTGTCATAGATCACGCCGCACCCACAGACATTAGCTGGCTTGATGCGTCGGAGTTTCCATTCCTTAGGCTGGAGTATGAGGCCATCGATCAAGAACAGCGAAGTGCCCCTCACCTTGACTTCTGGAGGGTGTATTATAGCCCGCTTCCTGACCTTGCCTTAAATACTTCAGAAAGTGATGGACTGGTAGAGGATACCGTTTATTCGGGAGATGACCTTGTTCTGAAGTTTGATATCGCTAATCTGACCTCTCAGGTAATGCCTGCTACAGTTATCAGATACACACTGATTGGTGATGATGGTACGATAAGGGAGTTCGATATCGACCAGGAGCTCGTCTTGGGTAATGGGCAAGCGAGCATAAGCCATCGTGTGCCTACCGATCGACTTGAGGGACGATATCAACTCGTCATGGAGATCAACCCTGGTCTTAAGGTGCCTGAGTTAACCGACTGCAACAATTTTGGCTACGAAGAGGTCTTCGTACGCCCTGATGATATCGACCCCTACTTGGATGTGACCTTCGATGGACGCTATATCCGGAACTTGGAGGTTTTCGATCGCAATCCCGTGATTGATGTTACGATCTCGGACCCTAATTCCTTCGTTCTACTGGACGATCCAGCTGACGTTGACGTGACCCTATATTTTCCCCAGGTATTCCGATGGCAGATAGACACGACATCGTTCGCAGTAGAATGGATACCTGCTACTGATCTCAATGATAATCGTGCCACCCTTCGTATTCGCCCAGATCTTATCCAAGAAGGGATCTATACGCTGGTCGTTCAAGCGAAGGACAAGTCTGGCAACACTGCTGGCCCTGAACCTTATCAAATCCAGTTTGAGGCAGTTCGCGAAAAAGGTGAACCCAACTCTCTTGATATCGGTCCAAACCCTGCTACTTCATATGTGGACTTCACCTACATCCTCGAAGGAGAACGTCAGCCACGAGTATTCGACTTGTATATCTACAGTCCAGAGGGTAGACTTATCAATAAGGCATCGAGTGCGGACTTTGGCGGCCTACAACCAGGGGAAAACACCTATCGATGGGAAGTTCGATCTGCGAGTGGAGACATCCTGCCTACTGGCCTCTATTTTTATGAGCTTGTGAATAGCTTTGACACAGTCGCAGCAAAGAAAAAAGGTAGCATCCTTGTCATTAGGGAGTGATTCTTACCAGATTAACGTCACATTTTTGGCACTTAAGGGTAAGTCTTTGGCCAGCTTGACTTGAAATGTAAGGTTAAGCTATCTTCGGAGTGCGAGGGAATAACTTCGCCGTACATAATCCCAAGACCGTTTCATTCATCAAATGAATTTTTGACTAATGAATCGATACTGTTTTTCAACCATTCTTTCAGCTCTATTCGCATTGAGCACCTGGACGGCTTGTTATGCCGAAGAAGGCCTGGTTACGGATATAATATTGATCAATGGCAAGGCCGAGTTAGTAGAATTCTCCAAGGAGGGAGATATCGTAACGCGTCACATGGCTGTCCCTGACTATTTCACTTCGGGTAAGTCCCACACACGTAGCTTACGCCAGTCTCTCGAGAAATTGAATGTGTACGGTGATGCCACTGAAGAATCATCTACCCAAAAGGTTAACTACTTGGCCTCTGTAGAATGCCGTCAGTCGCTTATGTCTGTAGCTCCAGAGGTGGAAGAGGACATCAACTCAGACTTCTTGGATCACGTTATAATCGCCACTGCTTCGAAAGACGGAAGTATCATTGGGCCATCATACTCCCCGACCTCAATGGCCTATATCTCAACAAGGCAGCGCCCCGTTGTTGTGAGACGTTCGAACCCAGTAGTTGAGCTGATGGCTCAACACGGCGTTTGACCTCTAAGGCAATAGTTGGGGTATGAAAAAACTATCTCTACCTACCGAATTGTTTCCAGTGTTGTCTTAGAGGTTTTTTCCGTTCTGCCATACTGAAGTAATTAAGTCTTCCAAAGGCAGTGGTTTCTGATAGGTTCGACCCATATAAACATTGGTTAGCAGCTTCCATTGTCGTGTAAGCCCACCGTTCAACCTTACTTCCAAAAAGACATTGCCGAACAACTGTTTCACTGGTATCTGGGCACGAAGTCTCAGAGATGGCTTCATGTAAATGGAATAGCGGATAGTCTTATCATCTTCTTCTTGATAGGCATGGTCTAACACGTAGTCGCCCTGCATCAGCCTGTCAGCAGTCAAGAACAATAGCGTCAGCCACCCTGGGTTTGACATCTTGAATGAATTGCATGCGAAGATGATACCTCGATTGATGTCTGAATTGATTGTTGAGATTCCGTTCAAGTCCTGTTCCGTCCGAAGAAGATGTAGAACTTGTTCGTTGTAGTCACTTACAAATTCTCGACACTCTTTAACAATCACAGGAGAGCCGATGTACTGAGGGAAATCTTGTCTCTGGATGAGAGTCTTCATGCTCTCGTAGAAGCCAGATAGGCCACTAATTGTTCCCTGGACTTTTGAAGTTGCTCACGAAGAACCTCAGCAATGATCACGGCCTTCTCGCGACGATGTTGGATCTCTGACATGGAGAGATCTTCTAACCAGGTCGTTATTTTATCAACATCTGAGACTCTCCAGCCTGCAGGCTTGACATAGTGCCAACTGTCACTATCTCCATCTCCGATATAGAGTACAGCTGACCCATAGGTCAGTGCACTTAGAGCCTTGCTTGGTACACAGATGTGAGTCCATGACTTTCGTAAGGTCACGACTTGGACATCGATTTGGCTCATTGCCGTTGAATCCAAGGAGTCGGTGATCTCAACACCTGGGTATGAACAGACTTTCGCTATCGTACGCGAAGCATGCTTACCCGACATACTAAGCACAAGGCGATGTTGCTTAGGGTCAAGGCTCTGTGCAATCTCTTCGATGACCTTAGGCAGGTGAGCCTCGCCCAGAGTACCAACGTACCCGATCGTAATGGGCTTTGATCCTGGATTGTGCTCCGCTACCTTAACAGAAATAGGAAGAGTTTCAACGCCTATCGGAAAGCTTATGTGCTGAATGGTTCCTGAGTAGATCTCATGCAGATATCGTCGCTGTCTGTCGCCTAAGGTTAGAAGAAGTTCAGGAGGGTTACTCTGAAGGGTGCGTCGGTAGAACTGGATTAATCGACTCGAGGAATGCACTAACCGATTCGCTGTGAAAGCGGCTGGGTAGATGTCCATAGTCCATAAAGCATAAGGGACCCCTGTCAACAGTTTGGCTGCCCAATAATTCAAGAGACCTGGGTCACTCATTACGATGTAGAAGTCACATCGCTGAGCTATGGCAGCTGCGATCAGACGTCGAGACTCGATATAGCTCCCTACTAATCGCAATAACTTGAACTGACCGGCATAAACCGATCGGGTCGTCACAACGCCATCGGGAGTGTCATGCTGCCCAGATGTCACTACAGTCACCTCGAACGAAGACGAGAGAAACTCTACCAAACGCGAGGCATGATAGCCAGTGGCACCCTTAATAGGTGGATAGTTCCGATTAATGATGCAGATGCGCTTAGGCTGTGGTCTCACAGATCTCAGTCAAAAAGTCAAAATATTGGTTAGCGATCGATGCGACATCAAATTGTTCCTTGGCTGTGGTAATCGATAGTGTGGGATGATAGGCACCTTGCCGAAGACCAGCCCGAATCTTCTCCACACCCTGGGCGAGAGCCTTGCTATCTGCTGCAGTTACAGTCAAACCACACTTATAGCGATCGATGATTCGTCGTACATCACCAACCTCTGTGGATAGGATCGGAAGGCCTGCCGCCATTGCTTCCCATACAGCCATAGGGCTGGCTTCGCGAATCGAAGAACACACATATAGGTCATACTTATGCAGGATTTGACCCAAGTTCGAGTTGTAACCATGCCAAGTGAAGTTGTTTATACCTAATCGCTGTTGCAAGTCGAGGAGGCTTTGGTAGTACGTCTTTTGGCTATCTAATACAGGACCAAAATGATGAACAGTTACCTGATCGCCAAGGAGGTAGGCCATTTCGAGGAGATATTTTAGACCCTTGTGGATGTTGATATAGCCGACATTGATGATACGAAGCGGGCTTTGAGCAGTACTCTCATCTTTTCTCAAGAAGTTGTCCAACATCACTGGAGCCTGAATAATGCGGCTCGAAAGGTTGGTTAGCGCCGGGTTGATGTCCGTATAGTATTTCTGGGCGGCCTCACTCGCATAGATCATATGGGTGGCATTTTTACTCATCATCCGAAAGATCTTCTCAATGACCCGAGGCTGATACGTATCGTTCATGTGCCAGATACAAGGCTTTTTAGTTGCCTTCGCGGCGATGCTTCCCTTGATTTGCCATGATCCATTGACATGTACGATATCGGGATTTTCAAGGCGAATAAGTTTGATGAGCGATCTCACCTCTGAGATGAAGTAGACCAGATATTGAAGTAATCCGAAGGGGTGCTTAGTCAGAGGCCTCAAGGGCAGTGCCGCATATTGAATGTGGTCTGATCTGAGATCTGAGAGATACTGTGTAGCAGACTTAGGAGCTACAACGATGGTATCCAGATATGGCTGCAGCTCTCGGGCGATGAGACGGATTCGTCTCATTCCACCTCCACCACGTCCTTCTTCAGTGATGTTAAGGACTTTTATTCGTGCTGATTCACCCACATGTCAAAGGTAGAATCCGAGCAGGTTCTACTTAACCTGTATAGTCGACTTGGAGGATTTTAATCTCTACTCGCTGATTCTTTTTTCGTGCCTCCATGTCGTTGCCCTCGTTGATCACGAGTGGTTTGCGCTTTCCATAGCCCTTGTAGTACAGGCGTTTTTTGGAGATGCCAAGACTGGCGAGATACTTAGCCACTTCTTTTGCGCGACGTGAGGAGAGTTCATCACAGTACTGTGGTCGCGGCACAGTATTCGTATGGCCACCGATCTCAACTACGATATTCTTGTTGCGCTCCAGAAACTCATAAATCTCCTGAAGAGCATTTTTGGAGGATTTGAGGATCTGATGATTGTCCATGGCGAAGGTGATGGAGTTGACGCGTATAATCTCATCGAGCTCATAGTTATCTCGATCCAATCCAGGGATGGTGTTTTTAGTAGATGGTACGACAGGTTCAGGTTGTGCTTCTGGTTCTACAATTGCGACTGGCTCGTTTTCCTCTGCTACATCTAATAACTCCGCAACAGGTGTTGGAGCCGTTTTCTCGGGAGTTTTAGCGATTTCTTTTCGAGGTGCTGGTTCGGCAGACTGTGGAGTTGACTCTATCGCAAAGGGTTGTGCTTCTTCATCACAAGGAATCTCAGCGATTACAGAGGCATGGTCGACAAGTAGGTGTCCGTTATACGGGATAAGTGTTGGTGTTTTGTAAAAAGCCTCGAGCGTCAAGTAATTGACGGTCCGATCTGGCTCAAACTTGAATTCGTACTGTCGCCATTCTTTGTTGGCTACAGTCACGGACTCTCCAAGAAGTACTTGCTGACCACATACCCCTGTTCCTCCCCAGATCCTAAGTACAGCTGGTTCTGTATAGTTCTGGAGACTTTTTGTTCTCTTCGATCCACTGATGTAGTATGGCGATCTGGCCAGGTCGACGGTAAATGAGTAGCAAGATCCTGCCTGGATGGGCTGGTCTAAACGTTGAGCTACTGATTCCCAAGTATCATTATCTCGGACAACCATACCGAGGTAGGTATAACCTTCAGCCGCAGTTTTGGTCACCTGCCAGGCATTGATCGGATGGATATCTGGAGGAGTTTCGCCTTCGAATCTAAGTCTGCCACAATCATACCATCCACGTATGCCAGGATCACCAGGAGTGCCGCCTCTGTGCGGGATATCTTCAAAGGATGCGTTGATCAATTCGATCTCCACATCTTGACTGATCCCATCTGCCAACCAAAAGCTGACAATTCCAACACAAAGCGCAATTCGAAATATCGTAGTCATCTTACTGTCTAATGTAGCGTCTAACCTTTGGCATGTCAATCGGGATAACGTCACGCTAACTCATCATCTAATTCTTTTGGGTGCCAGAGTAAGGCTTCAAAGTTCTGAACACGATCGTCCTTGACTTCTACTCCTTCTGATATAAGTAACTCCTGCATTTTCGTAGGTGTTGCGAAGTGCATCCGACCTGAGAGCTCACCTTTGCGATTCACGACGCGATGAGCAGGTACTGTGTATTGCGCTGACCTGTTAGCTTGAGTCAAGGCCCAACCAACCATTCGGGCGGAACCTAACGAAAGATAGTCAGCTATGTAACCATACGTTGATACACGACCCCGTGGGATCTGCTTCGTGATGTAATAGACTAAGTCAAAGTAACTTTGATCTGCCATACCAACAGGTTGCCTTATGCTTTCGATTCCCATCATAGCGACGGATATAACAAACTTAACAGATGCCCGATACTTCGCTGCCAGAGGGGTAAACTACCTCTTGTTTGACTTTGATCAAGTTAGCCTCGATCAGGTTGCGGAGTTTATCGAGTGGGTCTCAGGCCCTGAATGGTTGTTTCTGTTCTCCGAGAATTCAGTGGAATTCGCAGAGGAAGCAATTGTAAAGTTTAGCCCTGCAGCCATTGCATCCAAAAATGACATGAGCCAGAAGGCCCTCTCTTATCTAAGTGGCCACGTTAGCTTCTTTGATTGGTCTCCAGCCGAGGTTTCTATCAATGAACAGCGATATCAGACGTTCACGGAAATAGATAATCTGCCTGAGGCGTTGCTCATCAATGGTGGAGACGAGGATGCGATCGGCATGAAGTCATATGACAAGCTCGATGAGCTTTTCGATCACATCGAAGAGCTGAGTTAACCATTAACGACGATAACCGGTTTGATCTCTTCGAAGTCCTCTCCGATGCAATGCACCGAGTAGATACCATCGATGACCTCAGCTAACTCAATTCGTTGCTCTCCTTTAGCGATGTCAGTTTGACTCCAGATGAGTTTTCCACTATTGCTTAGTAATCGCATCTCACGTAGTGGTTTTGGAGTATGGACAGTCACGTACTTGCTGGCCGGGTTGGGGTACAGCGAGACAGTAGAGGCCAGTTGTTCATTGGATCGACACCCATTGGTTTTGGTATAGTTGCGCAGTAGACGGACCATTAAATCATTGAGTTTTTCGACTTCATAGTCCTCGACAACTGGATCCAAGTGAGGTCCTCCAATGCCACTGTGATCAGTGATAAATACGTAAGTGCCATTCGTTGCAATAGCCATGAACTTCATTAGAAACTCAGTTTGACGATTGATACCGCTGGCTGTGATAGGGATGATCTTTATGCCAAGCTCTGCTGCTTCGGCGATTTGATCTTGGATCTTGGCGAGTGTTTCTGGTTGGTGATGAGGAGGAGCATCTAACAATAAGAATGCGATGCGAGCCATCGCTGTCTCACTCCAATCTTGTGCCAAGGTCTCTTCAAGTGCAGCGTCTACCGCCTCAGGATAATCGCCTCCTCCGGCTGCTTCTTGGGCAGAAATGAACGCAAGAGTAGCCTCATGATCGGTCGAAAATCCCTGAGTACGAGTCACATACGCATCCGTGCTATCACGATAGAAGACTGCTCCTGTGCGAAGGGACAGATCTTGGGACACGCTCATACTGCGCTTGATGACATCGGCTAACTCTTTTTGCAAATACTGAATTTCGTCACCCATGGAGCCTGTGGCGTCCACGACGAAAATGATGTCTACCTCTTCTGGGTTGGTGCATGCTTGTTCTGCTGTGTAATGATTCACTCCTTTGCTGATGGGGATGATGTCAGCTATAGTTTCCACCCCAGTTGGTAGGAAGAGCTTGGCGCTGTAGGTAGTAGCTGACTTCTTTGCGTTGGTGATGTTACCCCAAAGCTCAACTTGCCCTGCATTATCTGTGCGCCCTGTCCAGATGACCTGATCTGCTCCGTCCAATAACTGAACAGAGATGTCTTGGATTGGTAGCTCATATTGGTTGCGGACCGAGATACTATATCTCTGAGATGGATATATTGTCCAATGAGACTGCATATCGCGGTAGTCATCATTCTGCAGCAGGTCCTTCCAATCTTCCCAATTGTGGAGATCATTCCATTCTCCAGCGGTGAGTTGTCCAGCTTCTGGCTGTGGTTGTCCAGGTAGGGTCGTACTGGATCCCTCTCCTCTTGACTTACTCATGCGTGTTGCCATGGGAGCTGCGGATTCGATCATGGTCGCTTCTCCGGCCGTCATCTTTTCTGCACCGTAGCTGCTCGATTCCCGTGTTCGATCTTCTCTTGAATCTGGTGTAACGGTTTTATCATCAACCTCGACCACTTCGATTACCTCGGATGATGAGAGGGAGTCGTCCGAACTGATTTCTTCTGTCGTTCGACAGGAGATGAACAAAAGGATGATGAAAAAGGGAAGAGTGGTAGGTCTCATGTTGTCTTTCGATTTAGCTCGTGAAGTGTTTGAG